>DASYRG010000049.1:0-10779 GCA_036004665.1 bacterium
GTACCGCATCGTCGATTTCGTCCTCAGCAACTTCGTCAACTCCGGCATCTACGCGCTCTACGTGCTCGTGCAGTACAAGGCGCAGTCGCTGATCGACCATCTCCGGCAGGCCTGGCGGATCGGCGGCGTCCTCCCCGATCAGTTCATCATCGTCGTCCCACCGCAGATGCGGCGAGGCGAGATCTGGTATCAAGGGACGGCGGACGCCGTCTACCAGAACCTGAACCTGCTGCGCGACTTCCACCCCGACATCGTGGCGATCTTCGGTGCCGACCACGTCTACCGGATGGATGTGGGCCAGATGGTGGCCTTTCACCTGGATCAGCGGGCGGATGTGACGGTCGCCGCCCTCCCCATCCCCATCGGCGAGGCGTCGGGCTTCGGGATCATCGAGGCCCGCGCCGATGGGCGCATGACGGGCTTCGAGGAGAAACCTGCCCGTCCCACGGCGATGCCGGGGAATCCGGGCCACGCCCTCTCGTCGATGGGCAACTACCTGTTCAGCCGCGAGGTCCTGGTGGAAGTCCTCCTGGACGACGCCCAACGCGGCACGGACCACGACTTCGGGCGGACGATCATCCCCGCCCTGACCCCACGCCTCGCCGCCTACGCCTACCCCTTCGCGGAAGCCCACATCCCCGGGAGGCAGCCATACGAGGAGGTCGGATACTGGCGGGACGTGGGGACCATTCCGGCCTACTGGCAGGCCAACATGGACCTCCTGGGCGCCGCTCCCCGCCTCAACCTGGACAATCCCCGCTGGCCCATTCTCACCGCCGCCTACCCGGGGCCGTCCGCCTGGGTCGCCCAAAGCGACGTGGACGACGTCCTGGTGGGCGAGGGCTCACAGATCGACCGCGCCACTGTGCGCCGGTCCATCCTGGGGCGGCACGTGCACGTCGAGCCGGGCGCCGAGATCGAAGAATCGCTGGTGATGGACCACACCATCGTCCAGGCGGGGGCGCGTCTCCACCGGGTCATCGTCGACCGGTACAACATCATCGAATCCGGCGTGAACATCGGCTTCGACGCCGCCCAAGACGCCCGGCGCTTCACCGTCGATCCTTCAGGGATTGTGGTCCTGGCCCGGGGCCCGACGCGCTTCTGAAGTTCAGAGGCAAGGTGGAGAATACGTGCGGAGGACAGCCCGCCGCCCGTATCCCGTCTTTCGGGCTAGGCGGGCTGTCCTCCGCACGTTTACTTTAGGTTGTCTCCGATGACTTTCAAAAGCGCCGCGGTGCCTTTCGCCGCGATCTTCGCTTCGTTGAGGTCCTTGCCCTTCACTCCGCCGAGCGCCAGCGCGTCGGCGGCGTCGGCGACCGCGCGGAAGGCGGCGCCGTCGGCGGCGCCCCTCAAGTCCACGAGGATGCCGTTCCCCTGGCCTTCACAGACGTTTCCCCAGCTCTGATTGAAGTTCTTGCCCTTGGTCCCCTCCAGACAGTTCAGCACGTGACCAAGGTGCTGCTGCACGTACGCCATGCTCGTGCCGTCGGCGGCGAACCCCGCGTGCGTCGTCGCCGTGCTGAGCTGCTGTTTCAGGCTCGCGGGTTGGGCGGCTCCCGTTCCCGCAGGCGGCTGCTGCTGCGTGTGGTAGGGAGCGTACGCCGCCGCGGCGACACCGAGCAGGATGACCACGGCCAGCGCCACTCCTGCGACCATCCGATTCATCGTCTTCACCATCCTCTGTAATCTCCGATCTGATCCCGATCGACTGTGCCGGAGGCCACTCTAGCCGCTTCGCGTCACGCCGCCGTCACGACCCGCCCGAGCGCCGCGCGATCGGGATGACGAACTTATGCGCCGTGTGCGTCGGTGAGAAGGCGGCCACCTTGACGTCGACCAATCCCGCGGCCTTGCCGCCGGCCAGTACCTCGGCCTCCCGCACCGGCGAGGACGGACCCTTGGGAGCGACCACCCAGATGGCGCCGTCGGGCTTGATCCGCGCCTGCAGCGTCTTCAGGCGGACCAGGTCGCGCGGCGCGCGCACCTGCAGGACGATCAGGTCCGTCCCCGGGCGGGGCCGTGTGATGGAGACCTCCCGCGTCCGCGCCCGCAGTTGCGTCCAGAACGCCTGATTCTCCACGCCGAGAACGGCGACCTGGGACCCGGGTGTGATCCCCAGTTTGTCGGCAAGGCTCTTGGGGGAACGGATGCGCTCCGCCCACCGCTGCGCGGCGTCCCCGAGCTGGAACGTCGCCACACGCCGCGCCATGGTCACGCGCAGCACGCCCGATCGCGCCTCGACCGCGCGGATCTCCGTGAAGGGAATCGTCAGACGCGTCTCACCGCGGAACACGAGCGCGTCGTGCTCCAACAGCGCCTGACCGCGATAGCGCTTGCCGTTCAGCCGGAGGATCGCTGCGGCTTCCTGTCCCACGAGTTCCTCTTTCACCTCCGCTCCTCCCAGTCGCCCGAGGGCCCCTCAGAGGGAGCGGTGCTGGTTGTGATGATAGGATAGGCGGCGGGAGGTGGACAGGTGGCCTTCCAGATGCCGGCCGCGGCCGTGCCGGCGGGCCTCACCCTCAGGACGCGCGACCGCGAGCCCCTCTTCGGGTTCTATCGTGACCTGCTGGGGTTGGCGGCGTCCGTCTCGGAGGGCGCGGTCTCGCTCAGTCCGGCCGACGGCGGGTTCACCCTGACGCTCGAGATCGATCCACAGGCGCCTGCGCGTCCCGCCCGGGCGCTCGGTCTTTACCACTTCGCCCTCCTCCTTCCCACGCGCGCCGCCGTCGCGGGCGTCGTCCGCCGCCTGATGGAAGGGGGCTACGAGATCGACGGCGCCAGTGACCACATCGTCTCGGAGGCCGTCTACCTTCGCGATCCCGAAGGCAACGGGATCGAACTCGCGCGGGATCGCCCGAAGAACGCGTGGCGCTATGCCAACGGCGAGCTGGCGATGATCACCGACATGCTGGACCTCGATGGGCTCCTGGCGGAGACTCGCACCGCGTTTGCTCTGCATCCCAGAACGCGTCTGGGTCACGTGCATCTGAGCGTCGATGATTTGAGCAAGGGTGAAGCCTTTTACGCCGGCGGCCTGGGTCTGACCGTCACTCAGCGGACGTACCCGGGGGCGCTCTTCCTGGCTGCGGGCGGATACCATCACCACGTGGGAATGAACATCTGGGGAGCGCGGCGTCCGGCCCCGCCTGGCGCCGCCGGATTGGTCGGGTACAGCTGGCGTCTGCCTAAGGGGAGTACGGCTGCCCTGAGAAGGCACCTCAACGGCGCGCACATTCCCTATGAGCCCCGGCCTTTCGGGATTGCCGTCACCGACCCCATCGGCCTCAGCGTCGAACTCGGCGACGCCTGACCCTCCACCCTAGGGCCAGTTAAAGTCGTAACCTCCTGCCCGTGCGGTGTACCCGTCCACGGGTGAGAACTTGTCCATCCGCTCCATGATCTTTCCGAAGGCCCCGGTCAGCGCGGCCTCGTCTCTGGCCTTCACCGCTGCGATCAGGCTGTAGTCGCCGCGAGGTGGGCTCCCCCTGCTAGGTTCGAACCCCCTCAGGGGTTCGATCAGGTCGATCCGCTTGATGTACCACGACGGGCTCCATTGCTGCTCGACGGCCAAGTTGCGGAGTGCCTCAAACGCGTCCTGCTCCTTTCCCCCGGACACGATCACCAGCGCCCACCCTCGAGCCTCTTGAGTCTGCATACGCTCCACCGCACTCCCCCCTTTTCCTCCCTCGATCAGAGTCCTGCCACCGCCGCACGCGCGGCCTCCACGTGAGGCGCCGCTTCCAGCGCCTGGTAGATCGTCAGCGCGGCCTCGGCCTCGGCGCGGGCCTCCGCCCGCCGTCCGGCCTCCGCGTAGGACTGCGCGAGGTCGAGGAGAACCGCGGCGTATTCGGCGCTTGCCTTGCGCGTGGACATCAGACCTTTGGCCTCCTCCAGCCTGGAGGTGGCGGCGGCCAGGTCGCCCTCCAGCCGGGCGATCGCGGCCAGCACACGGAGTGCGCCGGGCGTTTCAACCGGATTCCCCTCCCGTTCCAGCGCGAGCACCGCCTGCGCCGCCGCGCTCGCCGCGGCAAGGTCCCCTCGTCCCAGGTGGCCTGCGGCAAGCCCTCGATGGACCCGCGGGAGAGGCCGGCCCACCCCGCCACGCTCGTTGAGCAACCTCGCCTCCTCCAGGAGGTCGATCGCGTCCTGCCACTTCCGGTCGGCCAGCGCGACCATGCCCCGCTCGAGGGAAATGACCGCTTGATACCGCGTGGAGAGCGCATGCCGCCGCAGCACTTCCTCGGCCGCGGCGAGGATCGCCGCGGCATCGGCGGTTCTCCCCTGCACCGTCAGGATGTTGGCGAGCGTGGACTGCACGATGATCAGGGCGACCCCGGTGCGGAGCCGGGTGGCGACCGCCACCGCGTCCTCCGCTTCCGCCCGCGCATCGTGAATCCGCCCAAGGAAGAGAAGCAACGCCGCCAGGTTGTTCCGATCCTGGATAACCTTGAGCGGGATGCCCATCTGGACGGCCAGCGTTAGCGCCGCCTGCGCGTGCGCCCGCGCCTGGACGACATCTCCTCCATAGAAGTTGATGACGGCCAGGACGCGGTGGATCTCCTCCCGCACCTCCGGGTCGAGGCCGTGTCTCTCCGCCAGCGCCTGGGCCCGATTCCCCGAGTCAAGCGCCCGGGCGAGATCGCCGCGGTCTCCTAATACCCTGGCCAGACGGACCTCAATCCGTGCCTCCTCCGCCGGATCGGGCGCCGCCTGCAGGATCCGTACCGCCTCTTCCAGCTCCTCCTGCGCCTGGCGTAGATTGCCCCGGTAAACGTGCAAGTGTGCGAGCCCCCGTAGCGTGGGGGCTCGGATCTCCGGACTGGGGTGCTCGTCGAGGAGCTCCTGGAAGTGTTGTTCCGCTTCGTCGTACCGTCCCAGGTAGGACAACAGCTCCCCGCGGGTCTGCTGGCACCGCATCACCTGCCGCTGGTCGCCGATCTGCTCAGGATGCTCTCGCGCGATGCGCAGCCCCGTGTCGACGTGTCCCAACGCGTCTTCTGTCGCCGAGAGCGCGTACGCTGCGTCCGCGGCGGCGGCCGAGTACGCAAACGCCTTCTCCCACTGTTCGGCCTGCATGTAGTGGAAGGCGAGCAGCGCCGGAGCCCCAGCCGCGCCGGGAGCGCGCTCCATCGCCTCGGCCAATCGCCGGTGGGCTTCCCGGCGTTCTTCACGCAGCATCGTCCCGTAGACAGCGTCCCGTAGGAGCACGTGCTTGAAGGCAAAGCGCGGCTCGGGTCGTCGCTCTTCCTCAAAGACGAATCCCGCGCGCTGCAGCAGGGAGAGATGAGCGCCCAGCTCGCCGTCGAACCCGCCTGCAGCCTTCAAGAGTCCTTCCGGAAAGGTCCGGCCGATGACGGCGGCGGCCTGGGCCACGCGTCTGGTCGGCCGAGGGAGCGCGCCCAGACGAGCCTGCAGGAGGCCGGCGAGCGTATCCGGCAGGACATCCAGGTCCGCTTTCAATTGGAGGGAGCGCACGAGCTCTTCGACATAGAGGGGGTTCCCTTCGGCGCGCTGCGCCACCCCGACCTTTCCCTCCTCGGGCAGCCCCTCTGCGGCCAGCAGCGCCGCGGCGAGGCGTTCCGTCTCCTCCCGGCTGAGGGGCTCCAGGCGGACCTCGACATACCGGTGCGGATACTCTCGCTCCGCGGCTACTTTCAGGTCCCAGGCGAGGGACTGACGCTCCGGCCGGAAAACGCACACCAGCATCAGCGGCGCCCGCTCCGTCACCGCCAGGAGATCGCCCAGGGTCGCAGCGGACGCGGCGTCGACCCAGTGCATGTCCTCGACTGCGAGCACCACCGGGGCCCTTCCGGCGGCAGCTTCCCACAGGCGCCGCATCGCTCCACTGAATTCCGGTCGGACCTCACCCCCAGCCAGCCCCGTGTCGGCGGGCAGGGGCGCCGGCGCCCCAAGCCCAAGGAGGCCTTCGACCGCCGTCCGCACCTCGGGGTCGCCCGCGCCGAAAGTCCGGTTCAGGGCGGCCCCGACCTGCAGCCGCACGACCTCGGGGGGATCGCCTTCCTCAAGCTGGAGGTAGGCGCGAAGGTGCTGCGCGACCGCCCCATAGCTCACCCCCTGCGTGAACTCCTGACAGCGCGCGGCGAAGACCGTGGCGTCCGGCCCGAGGCGCGCCTGCAACTCGGCCACAAGCCGCGACTTGCCCAGCCCCGCTTCGCCGATGATTGCCAGGATCTGGCCCTGACCCCCCATCAGCCGGAGGCGAACCCGCTCGAGATCGGCGAGTTCGCGCTCGCGACCGACCAGGGGCGCGGGGATGCCCATCCCGCGGGCTTTCTCCATTTGGGGCGCGATGCGCTGCAGCACAAAGCCGTGCTGCGGCTCCGCGAACCCCTTCAGCGCCAGCGCCTCCAGCGGCTCGGCGTCCACGACCGAGGCGAGGACGCGAAAGGTCCGTTCGCTCAGGATGACGCCGTTGGCCGGCGCGTGCCGCTGCAACCGCTCGGCCAGGGTGGTCAACTCCCCGGTGACCAGACGGTCCTCACGGGAGTCGCTTGGGGCGACCGCTTCTCCGGTGGCGATCCCGATGCGGATTTCGAGGGGAGAGTCGAGGCGGCGCTGGAGGCCCGGTCGCATGCGGGCAAGCGTCTCTTGCATCTCGAGCGCCGCCCGCACCGCGCGCTGGGCGTCATCCTCGTGCGCGCGCGGCACGCCAAAGACGGCGAAGATGGCGTCACCGATGAACTTTTCGACCGTGCCGCCGTAGCGCGTGATCGGGCGGACCATCTCGGCAAAGTAGGCGTCGAGGATGGCCCGCCACTCTTCCGCGTCCAGCCGCGTCGCCGCCTCGGTGTGGCCGACCAGATCGGCGTAGAGCACGGTAACGAGCCTGCGTTCGGCGTCCATGGGACCCTTGCCCCGCGGGGGCCTTTCTGTGGGGGCTGGGGCCTTCCTGCTCGCGAGCGCTACGGGAGCACCGCGATCCGGGCGCGGTGCAGGAGGGCATCCTGACCGTCCCGCCACTCCAGGATGATCTCCTGGCGGGAGATCCGCGCCCACCCGTAGTTGAACCGGCCGGCGAACGCCCACTGCGTTTCGGGCCGACCCTCCACCCGCGGCGTGCGGGAGAGGATCGCGGCCAGCGGGCCGGAGATCGCTTCGTAGACGCCTTCAGGGTGATGCAGCAGGGCGGCATAGTGGACGTCGGCGACGAGGAAGAGGACGGTGCGGATGCTCCGCTGCTGGATGAAGCGCAGGATCTCGTTCCGTTCGAAGGCGTACCCCTCCCATGAATCTGGGGAGTGATGGCGCAGAGGCACGCTGCTGACGATGACCTTCACCGCGGCCTCTGAGCGAGCCAGGCCGTCCAGGAGCCACTGTTTCTGCGTCCGGCCCAGCATCGTCTTCTCCGGGCCGTCCAGCCGGAAGGTCGGTGAGCGGTGCTGGCGCGTATCCAGGATGAAGAACTCGGCCGTCCGTCCCCAGCGGAAACTGCGGTAGAGGCGGGCCGCCTCCGGCGCCGACCGGATCGGCCAGTACTCCTGGAAGGCGCGTAGTCCGACCGCCACCCGGATGTGCTCGGAGTCAAAGTTGTTCTCCACCTCGTGGTCGTCCCAGATCACCCAGGTGGACAGCGTGGCGAGGTAGTCACGCAGCGCCGCGTCGGCGCGGTTGATTTGGTACTTCTGCCGGTACTGGTCGAGCGTGGTGGCGCGAAAGGCCCCGAAATCGCTGTAGATCGTGTCGCCCACATAGAGGAAGAGGTCGGCGTTGCGCGCCTTCATCCCGGCAAAGATGCGGAAGGGTTTCCACTCCTCAGAGGTATCCGCCCCCCAGATCAGCGTGACCGGAGCGTCGGCGGTCAGGGGCGGGGCGGTGAGGAATGTCCCCGCAGGGCTCCGAGCCGCTCCAGTGACGAAGCGGTAATGGTACCGGCGGGCGCCCGCCAGACCGGTGAGGTCAACCTTGACGGTGTAGTCCCTGTCGGCGGAGGCCGCAGGCGCCGGTACGGTGCGGACGTCTCCGAACCCCGGATCCGCGGCGACCTCTACCTGCACGCTCGCCGGGCCGCTGGTGCGGGTCCAGACCACCGCGGCCTGTTGAGTGGCATCGCCGGCGGCGACTCCCTGCGGGAAGGCCGCACCCTGAGCCCACGCGCGGTCGCCCCCCGGAACCGCCGCCGGCCATGCCAGGAGCAAGGACGCCAGCAGAAATGCGGCGGTCTTACTCCACGGTGATCTCGAGATGGGACCCCTTCGGGTCGCGGACATCGACGATCTTGCCGAGCGTCCCGCTCTCCTGCAGATCAGTCAGCACCCGCGCGACGTCGATCTCGCGTCCGTTCGCGGACACCCGCATCCCTTTAGGGAGAAAGCGGAGGATGACCTCGGCCAGCCCCAAGGGTAGCGTAAAGTTCATCGCCTCGCCACGATGCCCGGCGTAGCGGACCCGCAGCAGGCGCGCCCGCGGCACCGCCCGGGTCCGCTCGGCCGCTAACGCACCGAGCAGCCGGTGGGCGTCGTCCACTGACAGTTTGCCCTCGTGCAGCATCTCGAGGATGCGCAGCCGTTCGTCGGGCTCAGCCGTCACGATCCCGCTTCTCCCGCGTGAATCGTCAGGTCGCCCGAGATCGCGCGCATCTCGATGCTCGCGTCCCGGGCCCCCAGGACCCCTTCCACCCATCCGCGGCCTCTCTGGACCTCTTGCAGCGGAAGCGCCCCCACATCGATCCCTCCGGCGGTGGCCTGCGCCCGCACGCCGGCCTGGATACCCGGCGCCACCGTGACGGAGAGGTCCCCCGCGACCGCCTCAAGCACCACGCGGGCGCCGGGGGCGACTGACGCCAGGGTGACCGAGATGTCCCCAGAAATGGTCTTGGCGCGCACGCCCGGCGAACCGTGGATTCCCAGGCGGATATCGCCGCTGTGCCCGACCAGGTCCACGGCGCCCCGCACCTCATCGAGGGAGACGTCGCCGCTCGTGACGCGGACCTCCGCCGCACCGCGCACCTCTTTGACGTCGACGTCACCGCTGACCACGCGGAGATCGAGATCCTCGGATTCCTCGAGGCTGACGTCGCCGCTCTTGATCTCTGCGCGGACCTTCCCCGTGTGGGGCCCGACGGACAGATCGCCGCTCTTGATCCGCGCCGTGAGGTCGCCCGCGAGATCCTCGACGCGGACGTCCCCGCTCTTGAGGTCTATCTCCGCGCCGATCCCTTCTGGCACCTGCACCGTCAGATCAACGCGGTGGCGGAGATGACGGGCAGCGCCCGAGGCCGGCTCCACGCTCAGCAGGAGGTCGGACCCGTGGGGCGTCAGCGTGACCTGCACGTGCGGCAGCCACGCCGCCGCTGCTGCCTCAGTGTGCGACCAGACCTGCCTCCGCGCGGTAACCCGCACTGTCTGGTCGGGGGATCGGACCAGGCGCGCATCCCCCCGCCGGCTCTGGATGAGCAGACGAACCACATCCGTACCCGGGTGACTGAGCGTAACCTCGTCCGAGGCGGCGGCGAGACCAAAGAGGTCGCGCACCATCGAGGTAAGGGAGCCGTCGACATCGGCGCCGACGCCCCGCAGTTCCTCCCGCAGGGTCCGTCCCACCTCGCGCATCGACTCCCTGAGCGACTCGCCCACCGAGGCACCGGGGCGGGCGCTCTCCAGCGCCTTCCGCACTCTCCCACTGATCTCCGCGCCCAACGAGGTCGACCGCTCCGGCCCGCCGCGCGCCTCTGCGCGTTCCACCGGCTGGACGGCCGATTCGGCCTGCCTGGGCTCCGCTGCCGGCAGCCCCTCCTCGGCGAGCGCCTCCAGCAGCGCTTCGGCCTCCTCGACCGTGATCTTGCCTTCCTTCACCATCTTGAGGACCATCTGGCGCTCTTCGCTCATCGGGCGCCTCCCACTGCCTGCCCGCCCACCGCGGCGCCGGCCAACCGCTCGCCGGCCCGCTCCAGGCGCCTCCCGAAACGGATCAACAGACTCCCGACCGGTTCCCATGCCGGCGGGGCAGGGAACCGCCGATCCTCCTCAGCCGCACGGACCATCTCCTGGTGTCGCTGGCGCCCCACCATTTCCAACAGGATGCTGTTCATCTCCGCCCTCCTATCGACCCTGCCGCAGGAGGCGCACCGCGTCCCCCGCCGTGATCGTTCCACTCTGCAGTTGATCGAGAATCTCGCGGCGTTTCCCCGGCGACGCCGCCTCCTCCCCGCCCTCGACACTGAACCCCATCGTGCGCAGGATCGCGTCGAGGCGGCCGCGCACCGTGGGGTAGGAGATCCCCAGCTCGCGCTCCATCTCTTTGATGTTGCCGCGCACTTTCAGAAAGGTCTCGACGAAGCGCAGCTGCTCCTCGTCCAGCCGCCAGAGGGAGCCCAGCGTGAAATGTCCCTCGATCGCCGTGTGGCAGGTCTGGCACTCCAGGCGGACGACTTCCAGATCGTCCCCGCATACTGGACACTTGTTGATGAGTCGATTGGCCATCGTGTTTCTTCAGATTCTCCCTTTGTCTCTCTTGCCTAAAATAATGCATCTAGAAATTGAATATGTCAATATCCATATTAATATTTTTAATTCTTAGTTTAACTACTTATAAAACAACGATCTTTCGGCCATCTCTGGCCCTAGAAAGCTCATAGTCGCCCATTTCACGGCGGTTCTGTAACTCGTTCCACGGAACCGACCTGCTTCCATGGGGTCAGCACCTGCGCAGGGGAGGGAAGGACGTCCACGAGCGAGTCGGTGACATCGCCGGCGGGACGGCCCGGCGAGCGCCTATCTGGGCCTCCAGGCGTACAGCGGCAGAAGGCTGAGATCCCCG
>DASYRG010000050.1:0-4414 GCA_036004665.1 bacterium
TTCTGGAAGCGGCGGTTCTTGACGAAGCGGCCCGTCATCTGATCGCCGTCACCCGCAACTACCGTGTTCCAGTCGCCGAGTGTCGTCCCGCCGGGCTGCTCCGACACAACGGACGACGTCACTCCCGTCAGCACGAGCGCACCGGATGCCTCAATCGAGCCTTGGACCGGACCAGCCTCCACCAGCTCACGCCCAGTAGTGCTGTAGAGCTCAAGTCTCCCTGAGAGCGTCGAGCCATTCTGCGTCAACACCGTTCTGAGCGGAAGGACGGCGCCGGCGAAACCTCTACAATAATCTGGACCGGGTCCACTCAGGCGAGTGCATTCTACGAGGCGATACTCGCCGCTCCACGTGCCCTCGTAGTCGGGGACGACACGCATCGGTTGGGCCGCTGTAAGCGTCTCGAATCTTGCGGTGATCGTCGCCTTCCCCAGGCTGAGGGCGCGAACGCGTCCGTCGTCGCCGACGGCTACAACTTCCGGAGTATCGCTGGACCAGGAGGCAGCTACGGTGCGACGCATTCCATCGCCCGAGACGACAACCGACGTGAGCATCGCCGTCGAACCAAGCTTCAGGGCATCGGCGCCCGGCGTGATCATTAGGATGTCGGGCCGCGGCGGGGTCGAGGAAGGGATCGGTGAAGGCCCCGTCGTGTCGTGGCACGACCCCGCCAGCAGCCCCAGGCTCAGCAGGGCGAAGACCAGCAAGGTCAAAGCCCTCCAACCGTTATGGCTAAGCTCTGCCACACTACTGTTACTGAGGGATGCAGCCTGTATCACTGTCAAACTGCAGTTCGAACGAACCCGACTGCAACGTCGCACTACCTGCATGCGGATGATAGGCCGTGTAATCCTTAGGGACGACATCAGTCCTCGTGCAGCCTCCGAATCCCCTGGTGCCTTGAGCGCCCGACACGTTGTTTCCCGTCACCTGGCCTCCGCCGCTGATGCCCTCAACCGCGAGGTTGATCACCGATCCCGACGCCCCGTTGCTGGTGACACTGCCGGCATCGCCAAGAGACTGCGTCACATCCCATCCTGTTCCCGTCCTACTGGAACGTGTATGCGTTCTACGCAGGGATCGCCTGCGCGCGCCCGTTGCCATGGCTGCCGGGACTCGGGGCGCTCCCCCGGGCCGCGCTCACGGTGATGCCGGTGCGCTTCGTCTATCCGAACCTGGCCCCCCCTCCCTGGCGCGTCCCCGTCGTGGCCGGGGCCCTGGTGTGGACCGTGCTGCTCGTCCTGCTGTTGCCCGCGTAGCCGCGTCCCGCCGGAGCGCAGGTGGTGGCGTCGCTGGTCTATCCGGTGTTCTACTTCGTGCTCTCCGCACACCTGGACCGCAGCGCGCGGGCCGCCGAGGTCGCGACCTCTAACGCTGAGCGCTAAGCGGGCCGCGAGACGCTTCCGCGTCCCGCGACCGACCCGTTCCGGTCGGTCCGTGTTGGCCCCGCGATCGGCCACGGTCACCGCGTAGCCTTTCTCGCGCACGGCGGCAGCAAGCATGAGCCGGGTGTCCCGATCGTCTTCGACCAGGAGGATGTGGTCCTTCGGGGTCAATGGCTGGTGCGGTCTCATGTCCACGGTAGAACCCGCAAGCCAAGCAGGCCCTTCACGGCGCTCATGGCGGGGCCCGAGAGTTGGAAAAAGAGGCGGGGCTCGAGCAGGCACCACGGCACGAGCCAGCGGCGTTCGTTACGCGCCAGTCCCTCGAACGCCAGGAGCATCAGGAGCGGCGTGTAGACGCGGCCGAAGTCGTACACGTGGATCCAGTTGTCGGGGCGCTGGGTGAAAGCTCCCACGAGGGCGAAGAGGCCCGCGGCCCACGCCAGCGGCGATCGCGGATCCATCAAGAGCCATCGCACGGCCAGCACGAAGGCAATGACGATCGCGACCAGCGCCACGCCGTCCATCATCTGCATCGCAGTCGGGGCCACCGACCGCCAGGCCGCCTGCAGGCCCGAGCCTCCAGTCTTGCCCGCGGGGTAGGACGCGGGATGCACCAGCGCTACCGCGATACCGCTCAGGGGCACGAAGGAGTTGGGATAATCGAGCGGCGGCGTCCGGGCCTGCACGAACGCGAACCAGGCGCCGGCGGGCAGCGCCGTCGCGGCCGCGGCGATGGCGCTCCCAATGCGGCGCTGGGACAGCGCGACGATCACCGCCGCCGCGACGAGGATCAGCCCCGTCTCCCGCACGAGCGGAGCCAGAGCCAGGGCCAGCCACTGGAGCCGCGACGGCCGCCGTCCGATGGCGAGGACCCACCCGGCGACCAACGCGGCCAAGGCGACGTCCACCGTCATCCGCTCCAGCGATACGATCGTGGCCGGCAACAGAAGGAACGCGGCGCCCCAGTGTGGCGACCGCCCGAGGCCGGCCGCCACCCGCGCACTCCAGTAGCAGCCCAGGAAGACGAAGATCAGGACGATGGCGCGATACGCTCGATCGACCCCGGAACCACCGCCGGCAAAGGTCCACGCCAGCAGCGGCACCAGGATCCGCCGGTAGCGCAGGCGCGGCGCGTCCACCCGATCGGAGACGCCGCGGCGCATCAGCGGATCGTGGGCGATGTAATGGTAGATCTGGCCGTCGTAGCCGAACGAGCCCGGGAAGAGGTAGATGCTCTCGGCGGCAAGCTCGGGCGGCGTTCCGTACCGCTCGCCGGAGTGGAAGAGGGCCGTCCAGTTGCCGTCGTAGGCGAAGTGGACGAGGACCCCCTGGGCGGCGAAGGCCAGCGCGGTGGCCAGGCACGCGACGGCCAGCGCGCGCGATAACACCGCGCTCACCGCGTGCCGTCGAACGACAGCGACAGCAGCCGGTGGGTCTCGGCCCCGGGCGGCCCGGGGCGATATAGCGCCATTACCGGCTGCGCGGCGGGGCCGCAGGTCAAGTCGCGCTCCACCGTGTCGCCTTCGGCGTCATAGAGAAACAACGACACGGGGAGTCCGCGGCGAGCCGCAGCAGGCCGAACGCCGCCCGCACGCGGAACGCCAGCGCCCCGCCGGCGAGGCACTCGACGGCCTCCGGCGTGCCGCGAGCCTCGCCCTGGCCGGACGCGACGGCCCCGATCCTGGCGAGGAGATGATCGCTCAGGAACCGGTGGGCTTCGTCTCGGGTGCGCTCGCGGGCGCTGCGCAGGACGCGCGCCGCCGCTGCTAGGGCGTTCCGCTTGACGTGCAGGGTGGCCAGGGTAAAGGCCAAACGATAAGGGGTTTCATCCGCGACGACGGCTACGGAGGCACCGTCACGGGGGAGGACGGAGCTTCCAACCCCGCTCGACCCTGCCGCCAAGCCTGCGAGATTGCCGGGGGCGCGACTCATCAGCCCCACAAGACCCATCCGCGCCGGCCTGGATCTCGCGCCCCCCGTCGTCTACCGGCACCCGGACCACCTCCCGCCTCGGGCGGGGGCTTTTCCGGCTCCGGCGGGCTCGGGCGCAGATGGTCCAGGATGCGCCTGAGGGACACTCGCCGGTGATGGACGCTACAATCTTGAGCGGACCTCCGCAACCTTTGCAGACGAGCGGGTCCGCTGGTATCACCCTCGGACCCATAGTTCACGACGTGGATCGTGTAATCGAGCAGCACCTTTCGATCATGAGTGTCATACAGAACGGCGCGGCGCAGATCTCGAGGAACGTTGCGGATTCACCTTTCCACGACGATCGGCAGAACCTCTCCCGGCTTGATCTCGCCCCTCGAAAGCTTCTCGAGAAAGCCTTTCGCATTTTGACACTCAACCGGCGACGCTCGAAGAGCGTCAAAAGGGCAGGCGTAGCGGACGTGTGTGTCGAGCTAACATAGACAAGATAATCGCTGTTCAATAATTTGACCGGGCTTTCCGCGTGAGCGCCGAATCCGTCTCCACACCGGAGCTCCCGCCAGGTTCGCCCGGCGGCCGTCGCTGGAGACGGTTGCCACACCGCTGGCTGGCCGGCGGCCTGATCCTCACCGCGGCGCTGCTGGCCGGTCTTGTCTTCACGTCATGGCCCCGCCGCCAGAATGGTGGTGGTACCGGGCCCACCGCGATCGTCGAGCGCAGGGACTTCGTCCGCACCCTGAGGATCCACGGGGTCATCGAGGCCATCAAGTTCCATGCGGTGGCGGCGCCACGGCTCTCCGGACAGGGCGGCAACCCCATGGTCATCACCCGGCTCATACCCGCCGGCACGCGGGTGCAGCCCGGAGACCTCCTCGCCGAGTTCGACCGGCAGGCGCAAGCCAAAGAGTATCTGGACCGCGAGGCGGACTACCGGGACCGCGTGGAGCAGATCCGCAAGAGGAAGGCGGAACAGACCGCGGCGGGGGCGGGGGACGCGCGGGAGCTCAAGGAGGCCGAGAACGCCGTCGAGAAGGCCGCCCTCGACGTCAAGCGCAACGAGATCCTCTCGAAGATCGACGCCGAGAAGAACAACCAGA
>DASYRG010000051.1:0-20997 GCA_036004665.1 bacterium
CGCGGCGACGGCCCGACGCTGATTGAGTACCGCGTCGAACGCCTCGGCAGTCACAGCAGCGACGACCAGCAGGACCGCTACCGGCCCAAAGAGGAGATCGAGGCCAGCAAGAAGCGCGACCCGCTCGTGACCTTCCGCGCCTACCTCGAGGGTGCAGGATTGCTCACGGACGAGCGCCGGAAGGAAATCGAAGGCCGGATCAAGCGGGAACTGGACGAAGCCACCGACTACGCCGACGCCTCCCCCCCGCCCGATCCGGAGACGGCCGCGCGCTACGTCTACTGGGAGCCGGACTGACATGGCGGAAATCAGGTACATCGACGCGATCAACCAGGCGCATCACGAAGAGTTTGCCCGTGACGAACGGGTGCTGGTGATGGGGGAGGACGTCGGCCGCAAGGGCGGTGTCTTCGGCGCCACGATGGGCCTCTACGACAAGTTCGGCCCGGACCGCGTCATCGACACCCCGCTGGCCGAGTCCTCCATCGCCGGGGTGGCGATCGGCATGGCCGCAAACGGCCTCCTGCCCATCGCCGAATTCCAGTTCGCGGACTTCATCCACCCCGCGTTCAACCAGATCGTCAGCGAGGCGGCGCGGATGCGCTATCGCTCCAACAACGCCTTCGGCTGCCCGGTGGTCCTCCGGGCCCCCTACGGCGGCTCGCACGGCACCGCCCTGTACCACTCCCAGTCCATCGAGGCCTTCTACGCCCACGTGCCGGGGATAAAGGTCGTCGCCCCGTCCACGCCCTACGACGCCAAAGGGATGCTGAAGGCCGCGGTGCGGGATCCCGATCCGGTCCTCTTTTTGGAGCACAAGCGGATGTACCGCCTCGTGCGTGGGGAGGTCCCGGAGGGGGACTACACGGTGGCGATTGGTCCTGCGGAGTTGCGGCGGGAGGGCACCGATCTCTCCATCTTCGCCTACGGCTGGATGCTGCACGAATCGCTGGGGGCGGCGGAGACGGCGGGGGCGGAGGGGATCAGCGCCGAGGTGGTCGATCTCCGAACGCTCAAGCCGCTGGACACCGAGACGATCTTGACCTCCGTGCGCAAGACCAATCGCGCACTCATCGTCTACGAGGACAATGAGTTCTGCGGCTACGGGGCAGAAGTGGCGGCGCTGATCGCCGAAGAGGCGTTCGCCGACCTGGACGCCCCGGTCATGCGCCTGGCCGGGCCGGACGTCCCGGGGATCCCCTTCGCCAAGCCGCTGGAGGAATGGTTCTTCATCGGCCAGGAGAAGATTCTGGCTGCGATCCGCCGGCTGGCTGCCTACTAGGGAAGGCCGTCCTCAGCCTCGGCGGTGGTCGACGCGGGCGGCTCTGCGCCGTCTGTCCTGGCTCTTACGAGGCGTTCCGCACGATGAGATCCACTTCGCAGTCGAGAACGTGCAGCAGGGAGAGCACCTGATCAACGGATTTCCGGTAGTTGCTCTGATCCAGCAACCGGTAGAATTGCGCCGCTGACGTGCCCAATCTCCGGATGATCTCTCGCCTGGACAGGGTGCTGGCTGCAACGCGCTTCTGCGCTTCCAGTGTCAACTTGTAGAGGATGAGATCACGCAGGTAGCCGGGATCCTGGTTGTACTCGAGGACCTGCTCTATGTGGACAGTGCCTTCATTGCCAGACGCCAGAACGTAGGTGAAACCCTCTCGGCCAAGCTCCTCGTCCACGAAAACCCTATCGACAGGATCAACGGGCCCCGGCGGAGGATCGGCCTTCGCGTAGGGGAGCACGAAGGTTCGCGTTGACGTCTTGACCTCGAAGGCTTTCCTTCGGTTGTTGTACTTCACAGACCGTATCTTCACAACAGTCCCTCGCGTTCGAGCTGGCTGATCAAATCGAGGAGCTTCCGGGAAGCCGTGCCCTTCATCGCCTTCAGATTATCCAGGTCCCATTCGACCACCAGCACACCATTCCGATAGACATGAACGTGTCTCGGAGGATGGTCGCTCTTCCACGTGATGAAGATGTATCCACGCCGCCGAATCTTGCCCAATTATGTTACCCTGTGAGGTAACACTTAAACAAGCCTTAAGAACCACCAAATACTCCTCGCGAGGTATCGGCTCGTTCGTGGGGAATTTGCGGGGCGCATTTTGGAAGAATAGAGGCGGACGCTGAGGAGGTGGACGCCTGCATCCGTAGGAGAGACGCACGTGGGGCCGGCTCCAAATTCGAGACCGCCAACTGTAGAATGGGGCCATGATACTTGCTGGGAACTCCGATGCCCGTTGAAGTCAAGCTCCCGCAACTCGGAGAGTCCACCTACGAGGGGACCATTGGCAAGTGGCTGAAGCAGCCCGGCGACCGCGTGGAGCGCTTCGAGCCGCTGGTCGAGATCATCACGGACAAGGTCAACGTCGAGATGCCCTCCCCCTTCGGCGGGGTGCTCAAGGAGATCCTCGTCCCCGAAGGTGAGACCAAGAGCGTAGGCACGCCGATCGCGATGATGGAGGTCGAGGGCGCCGAGGGTGCCGCGGCGGCTGCCGGCCCCGCCGCTCCGGAGGCGGCCAAAGCCGCTGCCCCTGCGCCTGCTCCCGAAGCTACGAAAGCCGAGAAAGTCCCAACTCCTGCTCCCGGGCCGGCGCCGGCGAAGGGATCGGCAGAAGCACCGACCCCGGCCCCCGCGCGGGCGGGCACGCCCGACGGGAAGAAGCCCGCCGAACCAGGAGAGCGGGTCCGCCTGTCGCCGCTGGTGCGCCGTCTGGCCGAAGAGCACCACGTCTCCCTGGAAGAGGTGGAGCGGCTTGAAGGAAGCGGTGCGGGAGGCCGGGTGACCAAGGAAGATCTGCTGAAGTATCTGGAGTCCCGTCCCGCTCCAGCGCCCGCTGCGGCGGCAGCCGCTCCTGCTCCCGCGGCCGCCCCTGCCGCGCCGGCTCCCGCTGCGGCTCCGGGGGCGCCAAAGGTCCACCCCGAGGCGGGCGATCAGCTGGTGAAGTTGTCGCCCCTGCGCCGGACGATCGCCCAGCGGATGGCCCAATCCAAGCGAGAGATCCCGCATGCCTACGGGGTCGTCGAAGTGGATGCGACCGAACTGGTGCGCTGGCGCGAAGCGAACAAGGAGGAGTGGCGGCGCCGTCACGGATCCAACATCACCTACACCGCCTTTTTCGTCCGGGCGGCTGCAGCGGCGCTACGCGCTTATCCCATCGTCAATTCGGCCTGGACCGAAGAAGGCATCCTCCAGCGCGGTCCCGTGCACATCGGCATCGGCGTGGCGCTGGAGGACGGGCTGACTGTCCCGGTGATCCACGATGCCGACAAGAAGAACCTCGCCGGATTGGCTCAGGCGCTCGAGGATCTGGGCGGCCGTGCGCGCGAGAACAAACTCACCCTTGAGGACGTGCAGGGCGGGACCTTCACGATTACCAACCCGGGGGTCTTTGGGTCGATCTGGTCGATGCCGATCATCCTGCCCGGCCAGGCGGCCATGCTGGCGACCGACGCCATCGTCAAGCGTCCCGTCGTGCGCGACGACGCGATCGCGATCCGGTCGATCATGCACCTGGGGCTGTCCTTCGACCACCGCATCTTCGATGGCGCCGTGGCGGACCAGTTCCTCAATCACATCAAGGCCGCCCTGGAGGGCTTCCGGGGCGGCGACGCGTCGGTGACGGATCTCTAGCGTGGCGACGACTCTCGAGCGCGATCCGCAGCGCCTCCCGCCGGAGCGCCGGCCGGAGTGGTTGAAGGTCCGGCTGCCCGGCGGTCCCAATTACCAGGAGCTCAGTGGGATCATGCGGGAGCAGGCCCTGCACACGGTCTGCGAGGAGGCGCGCTGCCCCAACATCGGCGACTGTTGGGAGCGCCGCACCGCCACTTTCCTGATCCTCGGGAACGTGTGCACGCGCAACTGTTCCTACTGCGCCATCGCTCACGGCATGCCGTCGGAGCTCGACCTGGCTGAGCCGGAGCGGCTGGCTCATGCGGTGGCGGCGATGGGCCTGCGCCACGCCGTCATCACCTCGGTCAACCGCGACGAGCTGGCCGACGGCGGCGCCTTCATTTATGCGGAGACCATCCGCAAGATCCGCGAATTCGCGCCTTCCTGCACCGTGGAAGTGCTCATCCCCGACTTCAAGGGCGATGCGGCCGCGCTGCAGACGGTGCTGGAGGCCCAGCCCGAGATCCTCAACCACAACATCGAATCCGTCCCACGAGTATTCAAGGTGGTCCGCCACGGCGGAAACTACATGCGCTCCCTGGAGCTGCTGCGGCGGGCGAAGGAGTGGGGATACACCTGCTTCACCAAGAGCGGGATCATTCTCGGCATGGGGGAGACGCGCGACGAACTCCTTCAGACGATGGATGACCTCCGCACCGTCGACTGTGACGTCTTGACGATGGGACAGTACCTGCGCCCCGGGCCGGATTACCATCCGATCGACCGCTACTACACTCCCGAAGAGTTCCGCGGCCTAAAGGAAGAGGGGCTGCGCCGCGGCTTCAAGTACGTCGAGTCAGGGCCTCTTGTCCGGTCCAGCTATCACGCCGACGAGCAGGCCCGGGCGGTACTGTCCTACCGGGCTTCGGCCAGCTCTCACGCGCACGTCGCGGCGCCCTGACGCCTGGCGCCGAATCCCCGAGAGAATTCCCAGTCTGTCAGACACAAACTGAAACCGGTGCCGCTCCCTGGCTAGGGAGTTTCTAGGGGCCTCCGGGCCTGGCCTAGCTGGGCAAGGTTGCGAGCCAGCCTGTCGAGGGGAGGAGGCGCGTGCGCACGGGGTCGGGAGCCAGATCGTCGTGCTGGCCCAAGAACGGGCAGGATTGTATGATGCTCGCGGCGGCCGCCCAGGAGGAGAGGCTCATGAACATCGAACACGTGCTGGCCCGCAAGGGGGCGACGGTGATCACGATCCGTCCCGACCAGTCGATTCGCGAGGCGCTGGGCGCTCTCGCCCTCCACAACATCGGGGCGCTCGTCGTTGTGGATGAAGCGACCCGCCCAGTGGGGATTCTTTCCGAGCGGGACATCGTCCGCGAGGCCGTGACCGACGAGCGGGTGTTCGACCGGGGCGTCAGCGCGCTGATGACGCAGGATGTCATCGTCGCCACACCCGCCGACGACCTCAAAGCGGTCGCGCACACGATGACCGAAAAGCGGATTCGCCACCTACCAGTGGTCGAAGGCGGCCGTCTCGTGGGCATTGTCTCTATCGGCGACGTGGTCAAAGCCCAGCGCGATGCATACGAAGGGGAAGTGGCCACCCTGGAGATGCGCATCCCACCGGAGAGACCCTGACCGGCGAGCACCGATCGATGCCCGACCTGGGTACCGAGGCGCACCCTCTGCGCGTCGCCATCGTCGGTGCAGGCCCAAGCGGCTTCTACGCGGCCGAGCACCTGCTCAACCACAAAGGCATGGTCGTCGAGGTGGACCTCTTCGACAAGTTGCCCACCCCGTACGGGCTGGTGCGCTACGGCGTCGCCCCCGACCACCAGAAGATCAAGTCCGTGACCGTCGCCTACGACAAGACAGCGGGAAACCCGCGCTTCCGTTTCTTCGGCAACGTCGAGATCGGCAAGGACCTCTCGGTCGAGGACCTCTCCGCCTTCTACCATCTGGTGCTCTTCACCACAGGCGCTCAAACCGACCGCCGCCTGGGCATCCCGGGCGAGGACCTGGAGGGGAGCTACGCCGCCACGGAGTTCGTCGCCTGGTACAACGGCCATCCCGACTACACGCAACACACCTTCGACCTGCAGCAGACCGCGGCCGCGGTGGTCGGCGTCGGTAACGTCGCCGTGGACGTGACGCGCATCCTGCTGCGCACCCCCGAGGAACTGGCCAAGACCGACATCGCCGATTACGCGCTGGAGGCGCTGCGGGAGAGCAAGGTGACGGAGGTGCACCTGCTGGGGCGACGCGGGCCGGCGCAGGCGGCCTTTACGAATCCAGAGATTCGGGAACTGGGTGAGCTGCCCGCCGCCGACGTCGTGGTGCGACCGGAAGAAGCCGCGCTGGATGAGCTGAGCAAGGCGGAGCTCGACCGCACGCATGACCGGACCGACCTGCGCAAAGTCGAGATCATTCAGGAGTTCGCGGCGCGGCCACTCACGGGGAAGCCGCGCCGGCTCCATCTCCGCTTCCTGGTCTCGCCGGTGGAGATCCTGGGGAAGGACGGTCACGTCGCAGGGATGCGGTTGGTGCACAACGTCCTCCAGGCCACCCCCGCAGGGACGCTGTCGGCGAAACCGACCGACCGCTTCGAAGAATTGGACGTAGGCCTGGTCTTCCGCTCCGTGGGCTACCGTGGCGTCGCGCTGCCGGGAGTGCCGTTTCGGGAGGACTGGGGCGTCTTCCTCAACGAGAAGGGACGGCTGCTCGATCCGGCCACCAAGGAGCCGCTGCCCGGCCTCTACGCCGCAGGATGGATCAAGCGAGGGCCGACCGGGGTGATCGGGACGAACAAACCGGACGCGGGGGAGACCGTCCAGCAGATGATGGCGGATGCAGCGGAGGGCAAGACCTTTACGCCGAAGGAGCCGACGGCCGCGGCAGCCGAAACCCTGGTCCGGGAGCGGCAGCCCCAGGTGGTCACCTATCAGGACTGGAAGCGCCTTGACGCGCTCGAAGTGCAGCGAGGGCGCGCCGCCGGGCGACCTCGAATCAAGTTTGTCCGCGTTGAGGAGATGCTCGCCGCCGCCGGTCGGTAGGCGTCCAGACGACTCTACCCCGGCACGTCTCTTTCATCCTTGACAAATACATATTACAAGTTGATAAGATAAGCAAGGTCTTCCCAATGCCGATTCATACTGAAGTCCTGGCCGCGGCGGTCCGCATCTGTCGTGAACGAGATTCTTGGATCTTTTCACCGAACGAGATCGTGCGCGCGCTCCCCCATCTGAATCCACACTCGGTCAGGACGCACGTCGTCAGCCGCTGCTGCGTCAACGCTCCGAAGAATCATCCACATAAGTGGGACTATTTCCGCCGACTGGAGCGCGGGCGCTACGAGATCCTCCCGGCGTACCGCCGTCGCCCGAAGACCGGGGAGTCACGCCGCGGCGCGCCCGCGCGTGTCGCTGAGGCCAAGACGCCGTATGTTTCCAAGGGTTCGCCAGGCGCCCGTCAGACGGTGCACGCCGTCCTGCATCGAGAGCGTGACATGTATGTCGCCGAGTGCCTGGAGGTGGCCGTCGTCACGCAGGGACATACCCTGGATGAATTGCTCGCGAACCTGCGTGAAGCACTGGCGCTTCATCTCGAAGGGGAGGAGGCAGCGCTGCTGGGGCTGGTAGCCAACCCGCGACTCGTCATGACCTACGAGACTCCACTCGCCGTTGATGGCGCCGGGCCTTAGGTCCCTGACGGCCCGGGAAGTCCTCCAGGCATTGACCGCGTTCGGATTTGAGGTTGTCGCCACCCGTGGCAGCCACGCCAAATTGCGCCGCATTCTCCCCGGCGGGGAGAGGCAGGTCCTGACGCTCCCTCTGCACCGCGAGCTCGCGCCCGGGACGTTGCGAGCGATCTTCCGCCAGGCGACTCGGTACATCCCTGAGGGCGAACTGCGCCCCTGGTTCTTCAAAGACTGAATTCTGCGCTTCCTTGACCCCCCTTCTGGACTCTGCCATCGTAGACGGTGCGAAACATGACTTCCGTACTCAAGAATTGAGCACGCCCATCGGGGCGAGGTGGTAGGCATGGCGGTTCAGGCACAGCGGCGCACTCCGATGCTCACCCGCGAGCAGTTGGAGCGCTATTCGCGGCAGATCCTCCTCGAGGAGATCGGCCTGGCCGGGCAGCGCCGCCTTTTGGAGAGCCGGGTCCTGGTGGTCGGGGCCGGGGGGCTGGGCAGCCCGTCGGCGCTCTACCTGGCGGCGGCCGGAGTCGGGACGATCGGCATCGTGGATGGGGACCGGGTGGAGTTGAACAACCTCCACCGGCAGATCCTGCACACGACCGCTGGGATCGGGGCGGCGAAGACCGAGTCCGCGCGCCGCACCATCGAAGGGCTCAACCCGGACGTGACGGTGCGCCTCTTTCAGACGACGCTGAGCAGCGAGAACGCGCTAGAGATCATCGGTGAGTTCGACCTGGTGGTGAACGGCAGCGATAACTTCCCCACGCGCTACCTGGTCAACGATGCCTGCGTCTTTCTGAAGAAGCCCCTCATCGACGCCAGCATCTTGAAATGGGAGGGGCAGGCCACCACTTTCCTGCCGGGAGAGGGATGCTACCGCTGCCTCTTCCCGACGCCGCCTCCTCCCGGCGTTGTCCCCTCGTGCGCGGAAGGCGGGGTCCTCGGCGCGCTGGCCGGCTTCATGGGGACGCTGCAGGCCACCGAGGCGGTGAAGGTGCTGCTGGGCCGCGGGCGCACCCTGGCTAACCGGCTGCTCCTCTACGATGCGTTGGAGAACGACTTCCGTGTGGTCCGCTGGGCGCGCAACCCCGCCTGCCCGGTGTGCGGTGACCAGCCGACGATCACAGAGTTGATCGACTACGAGCAGTTCTGCGGGCTCCCAGGCCGGCACGCCGCTGTCGTGGAGGACGGAGCGGTACCCGAAATCGATCCCGCGGAGGCCTACCGGCTGGTCAACGAGGGCGCGCAGTTGATCGACGTCCGCGAACCGTGGGAGTGGGCGCAGGCGCGCATCCCGGGCGCCACGCTCATCCCCAAGGGCGAAGTGCCGCAGCGGCTCACCGAGATCGATCCGAACCGCCCGGTCGTGGTGCACTGCGCCGTGGGCGCCCGGAGCGCCGAGGTCGTCAAGCTGCTTCAGCGCTCAGGTTACGGCCAGGCCGTCAACGTGCGCGGCGGCATCATCGAGTGGATGAACCAGCGGCTGCCGGTCGAAACCGCGGACAGGTAGCGGCCCGTGCGCCAGGCCGTCCTGAAATCCCCCAGAGTGCTCGCCCTTGAAGACCGGCCTGTCCCTCAGCCTGGCGCCGGCGAGGTGCTGCTGCGGGTCCGCGCCGCCCTCACCTGCGGCACCGACCTGAAGACCTACCGGCGTGGGCATCCCCGGCTGCCCACCGGGCCGTTCGGCCACGAGTGCGCGGGCGACGTCGTGGCGGTGGGACCCGGCGTCGAGGGGGTGCGGGCCGGCGACGCGGTGATGTTCGTGCCTACCGCGCCCTGCGGGGTGTGCACGATGTGCCGGGCGGGCGCGGAGAGTCACTGTGATCGGCTTTTCGCAGACATCGTCCTGGGCGCCTATGCCGACTACCTCGTGATCTCTCCCCGGGTCGCGGCCCGCCACCTGCTCCCCAAGCCCGCGCATCTCAGTTATATCGAGGCCGCCTTCCTCGAGCCGCTGGCCTGCGTGCTGCACGGCTGGCGCCGTCTGGGACTGTCCGGTCCGTCAACCGTCGCGGTCGTTGGGCTGGGCTCCATCGGTCTGCTGCAGATCCTGACCGGCCGCGCGATGGGACACCGGATGGCCGCGGTGGGACGCCGGCCCGCAAGGCTGGCGCTGGCACAGAGGCTCAGAGCCGTTCCTATCGAGATCGAACAGGGCGAGGTCGAGTTGCAGCTGGAACGGGGCCTGGGTGCGCCTCCCGATGCCGTGATCGAGGCGACAGGCACCGACTACATCTGGGAGCGAGCTCCCCACTGGGTCCGTCCAGGAGGGCGCGTCCTCCTCTTTGGAGGGCTGGCCGGGGGCAGCCGCGTGACCTTTGACGCGGAGCGCCTGCACTACGGCGAGGTCGACCTGATCAGCGCGTTTCACTACGCGCCCGCGGATGTCGCCGACGCCGCCGCCTGGCTGGATACGCGGCGGATCGATGTGCGGCCGATCATCAGCGACGTGCGGCCCCTCGACGATATCGTGGGGGTCTTCGCCGAACTGGACCGGGGCGGGCCGGTGAAGGTGGCCCTGATGCCGGAGGCGGCGGAGTGGCGCTGACTCTGCCGGCGGTGACGCGCACGGCCGTCTACCACGGGCCGGGCGACATCCGCATCGAGCGTGTGCCGATTCCCGCGCCCGGTCCGGGGGAGATCCTCGCGCGGATTCGGGCCTGCGGGTTGTGCAGCAGCGAGACGATGTCCTGGTACATGCAGCGCAAGGCGCCGGTGCCCCTGGGGCACGAGCCGGTCGGCGAGGTCGTGGTGGCGGGGGGCGGGGTCTCACGCCGGCCGGGGGAGCGCGTCTTCATTCACCATCATGCCCCCTGCCACACCTGCCGGGCCTGCCGCCGCGGCGATTTCGTCCATTGTCAGACGTGGCGGCGCACCCGCCTGGTGCCGGGGGGACTTGCGGAGTATGCGCTGGTCCCCGCGCCGGTGGTCGCGGCCGACTTGCTGGCGCTGCCGCCGGAAGTGGACGATGAGACGGCAGTCTTCGTCGAACCACTCGCGTGCGCGCTGAAGGCCCTTCGGCGCGCCCGGCTCCGTCCCGACGACCGGGTGGCCGTGATCGGACTGGGCGTGATCGGCCTGCTGCAGGTCCTGCTCCTGCGCGCCCATGGGGCCGAACGCGTGATCGGAGTCGATCCCCTGCCGGAGCGGCGGGCGGCGGGGTTGGAAGCGGGCGCCCAGGTTGTCGGCGGCGCGGGGGTCGATGTGACAACCCTGGTCCGGGAGAGCACTGACGGGGGCGCCGACCTCGTGATCGTCACCCCTCCGTCGCTGGAGGCGCTGCGGTTGGGCTTCGACTGCGTGGCGCCCGGCGGGAGGCTGGTCGTGTTCACGCCCCTGCCGCCCGAGGAGAGCTGGCCCCTGCCGGTCCATGACCTCTTCTTCCGCGAGGTCACGGTGATCCCCAGCTACTCCGCGGGGCCGGACGATACACGGGAGGCGCTAGCCCAGCTGTCGGCCGGCCTGCCGGTGCGGAACCTGATCACCCACCGCCTGCGGCTCGATGAGGCCGCGGAAGGCTACCGGCTGATCGCGGCGGGGCGGGCGCTGAAGGTAGTGGTTCATCCATGAAGGAACATCACGCTGGCCGCGGCGGGCAGGAGGGGAATGGGGACGCTGAGGCGGTCGTCTCCTCCTGCGAAATCCCCGACCCCGAGCGCCGCCCGCAGCGCACGCTGCTGCGGTTTGATCCCTCCACCTTCTCCTGGGATGGCGTCGGCCGGCTAGCCTACAAACCCGCGGTCGAAGCGGCCCTCACCTGGGAGGGCGTGACCCGCCAGACGCTCATCGGCGCCGCCGGGGAGCCGGTGGCGTTTCACCTGCGGTACTTTGAGCTCGAGCCCGGCGGATTCAGCAGCCTGGAGCGCCACCACCACGCCCACACTATCGTGGTCATCCGCGGCCGTGGGCGCGTCCGCGTGGACGAGGAACTGCTGGAGGTGCGCCCGTTCGACACGGTCTACGTGCCGCCCGACGTCCCCCACCAGTTCCTCAACCCCGACAGAGGGGAGGCCTTCGGTTTTCTCTGCCCGGTGGACGCGGAGCGTGATGCACCCCGTCCCGTCGAGGCGGCCACCCCTCCGGATCGCGACTGACCGAACTTCCGTTCTATCGCGTCACCGTCAGGACCCCGCGCATGCCGAGGTCTCGATGGAGTTTGCCCTTGAGCTTCTCTCCGCACCAGAACCGGAAAGGACCCGTCCTGGTCGGGGTCAGGCGGATTGTGACGGTCTTGCCCCTGGCGACGTGAATCTCTTCGCCGTCTTCGAGCTCGCCGCCGGAGACGGCCACGCCGCGCGCCGCCGCGAAGAAGGTGGGCGAGACGAACTCGTGCTCCATCGTGCCCTTGTTCGTGAGCCGCAGGATAATGGGCTGGCCGACCTTGACGGTGATTGCGCTGGGGGTGAATCGAAACTCGGCCAGCGTTATGGCAATCGTACGTATGGCCGGCTTGGCCGCCGGGGTGGAGACGCCCGGTGAGGCCGGCGCGGCCGGCGATGAGTACGAGGCCGGCATGGCGCTCGGCGCGTAGGCCGCCAGAATCCCCAGCAGGACGGCGGCCGCGATCTGATATCGCATCATGTGTTTCACCTCTGATTCACCTGTATTGACGCTGGAACATAGGCGTCACACCAGCTTTGTCCATGGACTGTCACGCCTCAGTCACGGCCACACACGACATGGGACAGCGCGCGGGCGGCTGAAACCCTGACCGGCCGTTGACTCGGGGTCCGGGCACGCTAAAATGAAGAAGCCATGGCGATCATTCAGGAGTCTCCCGTCAACATCACCGCGGAAGCGGCCTCCAAAGTGAAGGAGCTGCTGTCCCAGGAGCAGGAGGGGACGGCGCTGCGACTCTTCATCACGAAGGGCGGCTGCTCCGGCTACAGCTACGGCATGACCCTCGACACCGAGGTGCGTGAGGGCGATCAGGTGGTTGACCAGCACGGGGTCCGCCTGCTTCTGGACGGCCTCGCCGTGCGGCTGCTGCACGGCGCCCAGATCGACTACACCCGCACTGTCATGGGCGAGGGCTTCACCCTCCGCAACCCCAACGCGATCTCCACCTGCGGCTGCGGCCACTCCTTCACGACCGCGGACGATCCGGGGATGGCCGACCCCTGCGATGACGCCGCGGAGACGCAGGCTTAGGGGAGCGTCGTGGCGAGCGCGCTGGACTTGATCACCGGCGGGGAGACGTCGAACACCCCAGACGAGGCTCTCAAGCCTCGGGTCGAGGCCGTGCTGGAGATGATCCGTCCCGCCGTGCAAGGCGACGGGGGCGACATCGAACTGGTGGACATCGTTGATGGGATCGTGCAGCTGCGCCTGGCCGGCGCCTGCGTGGGCTGCATGCACTCGATGATGACGCTGCAGGTGGGCATCGAGCGGATGCTCAAGCAGCAGGTCCCGGAGGTCAAAGCGGTGGAGGCGATGCCGTTCTAGGTTGCCCGCGCCGCGATCTTCGGGCCCCTCATGGCAGCATGAGGGGCCTTTTCTTCGGGCCGGGCTGGAGGTGTCGTGATGTCGCAACACGATGAGCAGGCGCAGCCCGTGGACCGCGGATCCTGGACGGGGATCCTGCGCAAGATCGACGACTACCGCTGGGAGATTCCCACGTCGTACAAGCCGGGGATGCGCGTCCCCGGGCGCATCTACGCCGACGAGCCGATGCTGCGCCAGATCGCCGAGGAGCAGGCGCTAGAGCAGGTCGCGAACGTTGCCACGCTGCCGGGGATCGTGGGCTATTCCTTCGCCATGCCCGACGTGCACTGGGGTTATGGTTTTCCGGTGGGCGGCGTGGCGGCGTTTGATCTGGACGAAGGCGTCATTTCACCTGGCGGGGTCGGGTATGACGTGTTGTGCGGCGTCAGGCTGGTTCGGACTGAACTAAGCGAAGGTGATGTGCGATCGCGCGTGCAGGACCTCGTCGAGGCGCTCTTCCACGCCGTTCCGTCGGGAGTCGGTGCGGGCGGAAGGCTCAAGGTGAGCATGGCACGTGCCGACGACGTTCTCACCGACGGATCGCGTTGGGCGCTGGGGGAGGGATACGCGTGGCCCAATGACCTCGAGGTCACCGAGTCCGGCGGCAAGCTGCCGCAGGCGGATCCCGATCAGGTCAGCCCCCAGGCCAAGCAGCGCGGGCGGGGGCAGATCGGCACGCTGGGGTCAGGGAACCACTTTCTGGAAGTGCAGGTGGTGGACGAGGTCTTTGATGAGGCTGCGGCGGAGGCGATGGATCTCTTCCACGGCCAGGTTGTGATCTTCATCCACTGCGGCTCCCGCGGGCTCGGGCACCAGGTCTGCACAGACTACCTGCGCAGCAGCGAGCGCGCCAACGCGCAGAAGTACCACATCACCCTGGCCGACCGGCAGCTGGTCTGCGTGCCGTTCCGGTCGCCCGAAGGGGAAGCCTACTTCGGTGCGATGTGCGCCGCGGCAAACTTCGCCTGGGCCAACCGCCAGCTCATCACGCACTGGGCGCGGGAGGCGTTTGAGAAAGTCTTCGGGCGGAGCGCCGAGGATCTGGGCATGCACTTGGTGTATGACGTGGCACACAACATCGCCAAGGTTGAGGAATATAAGGTGGACGGCCGGCCCCGGCAGGTCGTGGTGCACCGCAAAGGCGCGACGCGGGCGTTCCCGGCGGGACACCCGGAGGTGCCGCCGCGCTACCGCGAGGTGGGGCAGCCGGTCCTGATCCCCGGGGACATGGGCCGCTACTCCTTCATCGCCGTGGGCACACCGGGCGCGGTGCAGGAGACCTTTGGCTCGACCTGTCATGGGGCGGGCCGGGTGCTGGGCCGCAAGGCGGCGACCCGGGCCCTGGCGGGCGTGGACGTGGCGGCCGAGCTGCGCAAGAAAGGCATCGTCGTGCGCGCGCAGGATCGCTCGCTCCTGGCGGAAGAGGCCTCGCAGGCGTATAAGGACGTCGCAGACGTGGTGGAGGTCTGCGAGCGGGCGGGGATCAGCAAGCGCGTGGCCCGCACGCGCCCGATCGGCGTGGTGAAAGGCTAGGATGGACTTCTCCCTGACCGAAGAGCAGCAGCTGATCCACCAGACCGTGCGCGAGTTCGCCGAGCGGGAACTGCGGCCGCACGCGACGCAGTGGGACCGCGAGGGGGTCTTTCCTCGCGCCCTCACCCCCAAGATCGCGGAACTGGGTCTGTGGGGGATGACCGTCCCCTCCGCCTACGGCGGGTCCGAGGTCGACGTCCTCAGCATGGCCCTGGCGATCGAGGCGCTGGCTTGGGGCGACGGGGGAGTGGCTCTGTCCGTTGCCTCGCACAACTCGCTGTGCACCGGCCATCTCGTGCTTTTTGCCAGCGAGGAGCAGAAGCGCCGCTACCTGCCGGCGCTCGCATCCGGGGAGACGCTGGGAGCTTGGTGCCTCACCGAGCCCGGCGCCGGGAGCGATGCCGGCGCGATCCAGACGCGGGCAGAACGCCGCAACGGCGACTGGATCCTCTCCGGCACAAAGGTCTTCGTCACCCAGGGGTCGATCGGCGGCGTCTATGTGGTCATGGCGGTGTCTGATCCCGCTGCCGGGCGCGACGGCATCTCCGCCTTCATCGTGGAGCGGGACAACCCCGGCCTGCGCGTCGGCAAGAAGGAAGACAAACTCGGCGTGCGCAGCAGCGATACGGCTGAGGTCGTCTTCGAGGAGTGCGTCGTCACGGACGCCGCGCTGGTCGGCCGCCCGGGTGAGGGCTACCGGCAGGCGATGCGCGTGCTGGAGGGAGGCCGGATCGGCATTGCGGCGATGGCACTGGGACTGGGCCGCGCCGCACTCGACGCCAGCGTCTCCTACGCGCAGGATCGTCGCGCCTTCGGCCGCCCCATCGGCGAGCACCAGGCGCTGGGGTTCATGATGGCGGACATGGCGGCTGAACTGGATGCGGCCTGGCTCCTGGTGGCCCGGGCGGCGACCCTCGCCCAGGCGGGGCGGCCCTTCCGCCGCGAGGCGTCGATGGCCAAACTCTATGCCGCGGAAGCGGCGGCGCGGGCGGCCGCGCGGGGTGTGCAGATCCACGGCGGGTACGGCTTCGTGAAAGGCGCCGCGGTGGAACGGATCTACCGGGACGTGAAACTCACGGAGATCGGCGAGGGGACCTCGGAGATCCAGCGAATCATCATCGCCAAATCGCTGCTCGAGGAATGAGATGATAGAGGCGCGGTCTGTGGACGCCTTCCTGGAACGGCTCGATAGAGGTCCGCTACTGGCCGACGGCGCCATGGGCACGATGCTCTATGCTCGCGGCGTGCCGTTCGACGAGGGGTTCGATGCGCTCAACGTCGCGCACCCGGAGGTAGTCAGGGGGGTCCACACCGAGTACCTGGCGGCGGGCGCCGAACTGATCGAGACCAACACCTTCGGGGCCAACCGTTTCAAGCTCAGTCTGCACAACCTCGAAGACCAGGTCGGCGCGATCAACCGGGCCGGCGCTGCCGTGGCGGCAGCGGCGCGGGAGGCCGCGGCCGCCGGCCGGACCGTCTGGATCGCCGGCTCCATCGGCCCCATCGGCCGTCCCCTCGCGCCCCTGGGCGGTACCAAACCCGCGGAGGTGCGGGCGGCTTTCGCCGAGCAGGCCGCCGCCCTGGCCGAGGGCGGGGTCGATCTGCTGATCTTCGAGACCTTCAGCGACCTGCGGGAACTCGCCGAGGGAGTCGCCGCCGCGCGTGCGGCGACCGGGCTGCCGATCATCGCGCAGATGACCTTCACGCACGAGGGCAAGACGCTCCTGGGACACGCGCCGGCCGAGATCGTCGCCCGGCTGGAGGAGTTGGGCGCCCACGTCATCGGTGCCAACTGCAGCGTGGGCAGTCAGGGCATCCTCGAGGTGATGGAGCAGATGGTGCTGACGAGCCGCGCGCCCTTGTCCGCGATGCCCAACGCCGGATTCCCCTCGTACGTGGACGGGCGGATCATCTACTTTTCCACGCCGGCCTACATGGCCGACTACGCGCGGCGGATGGTGGAACTGGGGGTCACCATCGTCGGAGGTTGCTGCGGGACGACGCCGGCGCACATCGCCGCCATGCGCGAGGTCCTCGCGACGATCGACGCGCCGCCATCGCGGCGCCTCATAACCATGCCCGCCGTTCCCGCCTCCGCGCCCGCTGCGCCCACCGGGCCGACCGCCCTCGCCGGGCGACTGGGCATCGAGCGAGGGTTTACGGTCAGCGTCGAGGTAGCGCCGCCGCGGGGCACGCAGGAGGGGCCGGAACTGGAGGCCTGCCGGCTCCTCGGCCGCGCCGGCGTGGACGCGATCAACGTGCCCGACAATCCCATGGCCCGGCTGCGCATGAGCCCGTGGGCGATGTGCCTGCGCATCCAGACGGAGGCACACCTCGATACGATCCTGCACTTCACCACCCGCGACCGGAACCTGGTGCGCGTCCAGTCCGACCTGCTGGCCCTCCACGCGCTGGGCATCCGCAACGTCCTGGTGCTGCGCGGCGATCCCCCCCAGCTCGGCGACTACCCGACGGCCACCGCCGTCTCCGACGTCAAGCCCTCGGGATTGATCCGCCTGATCAAGGAGTTCAACCAGGGACGAGACCTCGCCGGCAACGACCTGGGGCAGCCCACCGGCTTCCTGGTGGGCGCGGCGTTGAACATGGGCGCGCGCGACCTGGATCGAGAACTGCGGGCCCTCGAGCGCAAGCTCCGCGCGGGCGCCGACTTCCTCTGCACCATGCCCATCTACGATCCGGAGACCCTCGACCGCGTCCTCGACCGCACAGGCCCGCTGCCGGTGCCGCTGCTGGTGGGGGTGCTCCCGCTGCATGGGCTGCGCCACGCGGAGTTCCTGCACAACGAGGTGCCCGGGATGACGATTCCCGCCTCGCTCCGGGCGGCGCTGCGGGACGCCAAAGATGCCCGGGAGCTGGGCCTGCGCCTTGCGGCGGAGCTGATGGCGGAGATTCGCCGCCGCGCCCAGGGCGCGTATCTCATCCCCTCGTTCGGTCGGTACGACCGGGTGCTGCATCTGGTGGAATCGCTGCGCAAGGACGAAGCCGCGCCCCAGATGGGTCTGTGAGCCCCGCACAGAAACTCGTTCGGGTCGAGCGCCAGCGGGCCATCCGGGCGGCGCCGCACAGGGTCTATCAGCTGCTCAGCCGCGTGGAAGGGCACCCGCGATTCGCCGACCTCTGGCTCACCGCCGACGTCCTCGAACATGGCGGAGGTCAGGTGATCGCGGAATTCCGCGGCTACTTCGCCGGGCTGCCGGTGGATTCGGTACAGCGGGTGCAGCTGCGGCCGCCCGCCCGCCTGGAATTTCGGCAGCTGCGAGGCAGCCTCAAGGCCCTCCGCGGCGAGTACGTCATCGAGCGGGACGGTGCGGGAGCGCGGCTGATCGCGCGGATGGAGGTCGAAGCGGGGATTCCTCTGCTGGAGGAGGCGGCGGTGCGTGCGGTGCTGACCACTGCCCTGGACCGATTCGTGGGCAAGGTCAAAGACGCGGCGGAGCGCGACCTCCCCCGGCTCATTCCGCGCAGACCCGCCGCTGTAAGTGCCGGCGCGCTCGAGACGGAGCCGGCGGCAGTCGAGGGGGAGGACTCCGGGGCAGCGCAGACTGAGCCCTCTGGGACAGCCAGAGAGTCGGCGCCCGAGCAGGTAGAGGTCGCGCAGACGGAATCCGCCAGCGACACGCCGATGGGCGAGGCATCACCCCCTCGCCGGGAGGATCAGCCTGGAGGGGCGCCTGCCAGGCCGAGACGCCGCCGCCGCCGTCGCCGCCGCCGGCGCGTACCCGGAAGCGTCCCATGAGCCCAAAGATGGTAACGCCCACCGAGGTGGGGAGCGTCGTGGAAAGCGCGCTGCGCATCCTCTGGTCGGACGGGCACCTCTCCCGCTATGGATGGCACGGCCTGCGGGTCCATTGCCCCTGCGCGGCGTGCAAAGGGGAGTGGACGACGCGCCGACACCTCGATCCCGCCTCAATTCCATCGACTATCCGCCCGCTGCGGATCGAGCGCGTGGGCGCGTACGCCCTGCGTCCGGTCTGGTCGGACGGCCACAGCACGGGGATCTACCCGTTCAACTACCTGCGCCACGACATCTGCGAGTGTGATGAGTGCGTGGCGCGGCGGGCCGCGGCCGAGATCGCCGAACAGCCCACGGCAAGACAGCCGGACCGTCCGTAATCACCGAGCACGGCCACTCTGTCTGCCGCCCGCGCCGACGGTATACTGGTATGGGTTTCAGTCCTTCAGGAGGGTTGTCTGTGAGCAGTAGAGCCATCGTCGACCGGGAGCAGGTTCTGGAGGCGCTGCGCGACGTTCAGGATCCGGAACTCCACAAGTCCATCGTCGAGCTGGATATGGTGAAAGAGATCCAGATCCGGGACGGGACGGTGAGTGTGGACGCCCTCCTCACCATCGGCGCCTGCCCGCTCCGCGAGACCATCGTCGCCTCGATCGAGGAGCGGCTGCGCAGCCTTCCCGGGGTGAAGACGGTTCAGGTCTCCCTCGGGGTGATGACGCCGGAGCAGCGGCAGGCCCTGATCGGAAAGCTGCACGGGGGAGGAGCCGGCGCGCCGACGGGGGCGCCGGCAAGTGCGGGGCGGCGCTCCTCCTTCCTGACGGCGGAATCGGCGACCCGGGTCATCGTCATCGCCAGCGGCAAAGGCGGTGTCGGCAAGTCCACCGTGACCGTCAACCTGGCCGCGGCGCTCCAGGCGACCGGGCGCCGGGTCGGCGTGATGGACGCCGACGTCTACGGCTTTTCCATCCCTCGCATGCTGGGCGTGAGCGGCCAGCCCACACTGATCGACAACATGATCATCCCCCTGGAGCGGGACGGCATTCGCGTGATGTCCATCGGCTTCCTTATGCCCTCAGAGGACGAGGCGGTGGTGTGGCGCGGCCCGATGCTGCACAAGACCCTCACCACGTTCATCGGCGAGGTCCACTGGGGAGACGACCTGGAGTACCTGCTCATTGACCTGCCGCCGGGGACCGGCGACGTCTCGATCACCCTGGCCCAGACCCTGCCGCAGAGCCACATGGTCATCGTGACCACGCCGCAGGTGGCGGCGGTGAAGGTGGCGCAGCGCGCCGCGAAGATGGCGGAGAAGGTGAACATGGAGGTCATCGGTATCGTCGAGAACATGTCCGGCTTCATCCCCGCTCCAGGCGCCGACCCCGTCTATATCTTCGGTCGAGGAGGCGGACTCCGGCTGGCCGAACTACTCGGCGTCCCGCTGCTAGGAGAGATCCCGCTTGATCCGGCCGTCCGGGAGGGCTCCGACGCCGGCGTGCCCATCGTCCTCTCTGCCCCCGAGAGCCCCGCCGGCCGCGCCTTTCGCGCCGTGGCGGGGCGACTGGCCGAGCGCGTCCCCGTTCCCGCCGGCTAGCCCTCCGCTAGAGCGGTCGAGATGGCGACCTTCAAGAACTACATCGGGGGGCGGTGGGTGGAGGCGCGCTCCGGCGGTGTGAGCGAAGTGCGCAATCCCGCCACCGGCGATCTCCTGGGGCTGGTGCCCCAATCGGGGCCGGCGGATGTCGACGCGGCGGCGGCGGCCGCGGCGGGGGCCTATGACGCCTGGCGGCGCACTCCCGCGCCGAGGCGGGCCGAGATACTCTTCCGCGTCGCCGAGCTGCTCGTGAAGCGCAAGGAAGACCTGGCCCGGCTGATGACCCAGGAGATGGGTAAGGTGCTCGCCGAGACGCGCGGCGACGTGCAGGAAGCGATCGACATGTCCTACTTCATCGCCGGAGAGGGGCGTCGGCTGCACGGCTACACCGCCCCCAGCGAGATGCCGCACAAGGCCGCATACTGCGTGCGCGCGCCCCTGGGCGTGGTCGGGGTGATCACTCCCTGGAACTTCCCCATGGCGATCCCGTCGTGGAAGATTCTCCCCGCGCTCGTCTGCGGCAACACCGTGGTCTTCAAGCCCGCTTCCTACACGCCGCTGGTGGGGCTGCGCTTCGTCGAGATCTTTGAGGAGGCCGGAGTGCCGGCGGGCGTGCTCAACGTCGTCACGGGTCCGGGTGGAGCCGCCGGAGACGCGGTCGTAGAACATCCCCAGGTGCGCCTGATCTCGTTCACCGGCTCTACCGAAACCGGCCTGCGGTTGGCCGAGAAGTGCGCGCGCCTGGGCAAGCGCATCTCCCTGGAGATGGGGGGCAAGAACGCCGCCATCGTGCTGCCGGACGCCGACCTCGCTCTGGCCACCGACGCGCTGATCTGGAGCGCCTTCGGCACGACCGGCCAGCGGTGCACCGCAGCCAGCCGGATCATCGTCCACCGGGACGCCAGGGCCGATCTCACCGACCGGCTCGTGGCGCGCGCGGAACGCCTGCGGTTGGGGGACGGGCTGCGGCCCGAGACCGAGGTGGGGCCCGTGGTCTCCGAATCGCAGCTTGAGCGGGTGCAGGACTATGTGCAGGTGGGAACCGGCGAGGGGGCCCGGCTGTTGACCGGCGGGCGGCGGGCGCGGGACGGAGAGCTGGGGCGCGGATCGTTCTATGCCCCCACGATCTTCGACCAGGTCACCCCGAGGATGCGCGTCGCGCAGGAGGAGATCTTTGGACCAGTCACCGATCTGATCGAGGCGGATTCCTTCGAGCAGGCGGTGACGATCCTCAATGACACCCGCTACGGACTCTCCGCGTCGATCTTCACCCGAGATATCAACGCGGCGATGTCTGCCGTGGAAGAGATTGACACCGGAATCGT
>DASYRG010000052.1:0-41391 GCA_036004665.1 bacterium
GGGGTGGAGATGGTGATGCCGGGGGACAACGTGAACATGGACGTGATTCTGATCACGCCAGTGGCGCTGGAAGAGGGGCTGCGGTTTGCGGTGCGGGAGGGCGGGCGGACGGTCGGGGCCGGCGTCGTCACCGCCATCGTGGAGTAGAGAAAGGACTGACGATTCGATGCCCAGGGATATCGTGACGCTCGCCTGTTCCGTCTGTAAGCGGCGGAACTATGTGACGATGAAGAACAAGAAGAACGACCCGGACCGGATCGAACTCTCCAAATTCTGCAAGTGGTGTCGGAAGCACACGCCGCACAAAGAAACGCGGTAAGAAAGAGGCGGCGAAGGGAGTTCCCGCTACCGAACTACTGGCTCACGTCCGCGGGAACTCCCTTCGCCGCCTCTCCGTAGCCGCCTAGATCTGGAAATCTCTAACCACTGCAGGAGGAAAAGCGCCCCGCTCGGTCGCCTCGATTACATCCTGGAGAGCCCTCCGGGCGTGGGTAATCTGTGAGGTCGTGAGGCTCCCGAGATCGATGGCCTCCTGGAACTCGTCTTCGTCAAGGACGAGGTAGCGCCCGTCCGGGGCGATCCAGAGATCCAGGAAGAGGTCGACGATCGGCTCGAGCGTGGCGGGATTGGCGCCCGTCCACAGCACGGGTTCCAGAATGTCTACGTAGTACCCCGTGAAAGTCCCGTCCGGACGGTAGCAAAGACCGACATCGAAGGGTCGATGCTTGAAGACAAACCACACCGCCCAATAGCCCGCGTCGAACACACGCTCTCCGAAGAACTCGACGGGCTTTGACGGGGAGGACTCATGGGCGACGACAATGTCTTCCTCCGTCGCCTCTAGGAGGAGCGTCCGCATGGAGATGCGGCGGTCGGGCGGCCGGATAAAGTCGAAGGTCAGTTCGCCTCTGACGCGCTCCAGTGGAATGATCACTCAGCCCCCGCAGACCCAGTGCTTTTGTTCTCCCGTTTCTGGCCCTACCTTCGGCATAGTCGCTCGGTGCGGGTGCGCCGTCACGGACAGGCGAGCAGCGTCGCGCCGTACCGCACCTTAGGGAGGTTCGCGCCCGCCACGCCGAAGTACCGAAGCCAGAAATCTCTGATGGCCAGGATCTGCTCAGACGGGATCCCGCCGGCTGTCGATGCTCCCGCCCCTGTGACACACACCTCGACGTCCCTCAGGTCCGGAATTCTCATGGCATCACGTTCCGCTTCGATGATAGAGGCGATCCGCTCCTGCGTCAGATTCTCCTGAGCAAAATCGTAGCGGTGAGATTGTTCGATCATATCGGAGAAGACCACCAGCAACTTCTGCCTGTCCTGGTACGTGGCGAAAATGCGCTCGGCGAGATGCAGCGCTTCGAAGATGTGTGAGCCGGGGCGGTCGGAACGACGTTTGTCGAGGATGCTGCGCGCGAGCTGGAGAACCCTGGCCCGATGCGCTCTGATCCGCCGCTGGTAGTAGAGGTTACTTTCGGCTGCCGAACGGGGCTTGAAAGGCTCGTTGATCGGCACCGTGGAGTGCGCGAGGGGATTGTCATCGATGATGTCCGCGGCGACGATGCCGCCGGAAGTCACGAGACCGATGATCTTCTCGAAGTCCCTGGCGTATTGCTCTCGGATGGGGTGTGCTGCGGTACTAGCAGAAACGTCGAATAGTGCCACGACGATCCTTTCACTTGAGGTTCCCTGGGATGAACAGGCGGCAGGAACAAGCAGGATCAGGACGAGGCATGCGAGCAGCGAGCAGGGCGGAAGGGCGTGTGATGCGGAGGGCCGGCTAGACGCCGATTTCACGTTTGAGCCCGGCGCCGGGCGTGACGGTCTGTTCATCTCCTGGGGAGGGACACTCCCAGTCCAAGGCCTTGAGCATGCCGGGAAAGGCGATTTCGGGGACTCTTCTGAAGGCTGGAGGAAGCGTCTTGTCGACCCGCACTTCCATGTTGCCGATCCGATATTCTTGGATGAGTTCCTCGAATCGCTTCCGTTCCTCATGTGCCATTTCCACCGCGCCATCGAACACCTTCTGCCGCACCGCGGCGATGCGGTGCAGGGCGGTTCGCAACTCTTCTACCCTCTTACGTGGAGTGGCCCGGCCCTCGAGGCTCCGTTGAAGGGGCCGCGCCGTGGTCCGGATGCGCACCGCTAGAGGATTGTGACTGAACGATGAGAGGACGGTCGCTACGGCATAGAGGAGAAGGTTGATCAGCACGAAGACAATCGTGCCCATGGTTGGACTGATCAGAGGGCGTGGGGCTGCCTCGCCGGCGGCGCGTGCTTCCTCGACGAGTTGGATATGGAGCGCCGTCAGGTAGCCTTGCCTGACCAGCCCGATGCCGACAATCACTCCCAGCGATGTGACGACCCATACCAGCATGAGCCACGAGAGGGCCCGCGAACGCCGTTCCATCATCAAGAACACGCCGAGGAAGTGGGCCCCGCCGACCATCGCCACGGCAAGCGCAAAAGTGATGACGTAGTTGAGGAGAAGGGACTCGGGAAAGATCTGGAAGGCGATGGCGTTGAGCGGGATCTCGCCGATGAAGAGCGCGAGCATCAACGCTCCATAGGCCAAGGGGTGGAGGCGTGCTTCGTCGGGGAAGTTCTCGCCGCGCCCTTGAGTCCTTCGCAGAGCGGCAATGGCGGTGAGATTCTCCTCATGGGCGTTGCGATGCTTGATGACTTCTACTTCGCGCTTCGCATGCTCGACCTCCGCCGCCTGCAGGGCGGTGAGGATGGCGCAATACTGTTCTTTCAGGCGTATGTCGCTCGCTGCCCAGTCCCTGGCGATTCTACGCAGAACGACTTCCGCGCTGCGCTCAAGAGCGGCTTCCCCGTGGGGGAAGATCTCCAATTCGCCCAGGACGGGCATCCCCCGGTGACCATCGCTTCGCCCTCGTCTCCGAGCATGTCTCCTGGCAAGGTAGGAGTTCAGGCGGTTGGGCATCCCCGTTGCTGCCTCCCCGGTTGGACCATCCTTACCTCCTGACGTCAGCGGATGGGAGCAAAGAGAGGGGACGATCGGCCGCAGGTCTCAGGGAGGCAAGAAAACGGCTCCGGAACCTCTTGAGAGCGGTCTAAGATCTATTCAGCAGGCAGCCTCCAGCGCCCGTCAATCCGTCAATCGGAATACATCGACCGGGCAACGCCTGGCAACCAGCGGACTCGGCTACTGCTGGAATCGGTGGCTGAGGGGGCCTATACTAATGAGGAGCATGCGCAGGGGCGTCCGTTAATAGGCTAAGCGGGCGGACTCCAAATCCGCTGCTGGGGGTTCGAGTCCCTCCGCCCCTGCCAGGTTCGAAGATCCTGCATGATGCCCGGGCGAAAACCCCGGCCGAACGTCCTTAATCCCTTTCTCCACTCCGTTAGCGCCGCCCGCCTGGCCACGTAAGCATCGGCATATTGACGACGATCCCTGGCTTCGCAAGTTGCACTGCGCCTTGCTGGACTGCTTGCCGGATTTCCTCCGCGGAGCGCAGCACCTTGGCACGCCGTTCGCCTTTCCACGTCACGATCACCACGCGCCGGAGCGGCGTGTACTGCAGTTCTCCTGGCACTGTGTCGAAGACGTCCGGTTGGAAGCCCATTGGTCCTTCTCCCTTGATCCCGTTTCGGAAGACGAACACAGTCGCCAACAGCCGATCCGGGATTTCACGCAGGCTCGGAACGAGGAGGACCTTCGGCCCCATCATCCGCGTGAGCATCTCGGCGACTTGTGGATCCGACGCCTCAGTGTGGATGAAGCGAACCTCCTGTCCTTTCGCAAATCCTTTGACCGGCGGCGTCGGATTGCCACTCGCTCCCATCCGGGGCATCTGCCCCTGGGCCTCGGGATGGACCGGGAAGAACCGGGCAAAGAAGGTTGCCCCGAGAGCCAGCACGACGAGCCAGAGTCCAACCCCGATCAAGACGCGCCCACCCCACCGTTTTACGACCCCTGCGCCGACATCGGCCATGCGTGTCACCACCTCCTGGGCTACTGCCATGGTAAAGCTCAACGCGAACATGAGGAGCACGAGCGCCAGTCCGGCGAGGCTGAAGGCCGTCAGGGCCGCCTGTGAGCCGCCGAGCGCGAAGGCGTGTCCGGCTAGACCAGCCAGAATAGGCCCTGTTCAGCCGAACCCGGCGACAAGATAGCCGAATCCGAACAGGGTAAACGCAGCGACGGGCGCGCGTCGCCTCATCCCCGCCTGGGACTGCAAGAGTGGCCGCGCGAGATCGGCGACCCGGTAAAACGAGAGCCGCAGCACCCCTACCTGCACGAGCCCCAAGACAATGAGGAGCGCGCCCACGAGGGTGCGAATGACGCGGCCAGCCAGACTGGTAAAGGTGACTTGCTCGACGAGGGCCTGGCCCCCCGCTGCGATGACGCTCGCCGTGAGTGCGAGGAAGACGACCGTGCCCAGCGAGAGGGCAGCCGCATAGGTGAGGGCTCTGCTCAGGACGATCCGGCGGCCAGGGATGCGTTCCTCGCCACCGTGAGTTTCCCGAATCAGTAGGGTCGCCAGCAGCGGAAAGGAGCAGGGTGAAAAGAAGGCGGCCACCCCGGCAGCGAGCGAGAGGACCGCGAGCCCAGCCGCGTCGACTGCCGGGAGATTGAATCTGGGGTAGAGCAGGTAGGCGCCGTATCCGCCAATCCCAAGCAAAGCCACGGCGACCACCAGCACTCCATACCTGGTATCGTTGCGGACTCTGTCCACCTTATTCGCCTCGACCCCATTGACGAGCGGCTCACGTGCGCGCTAGGCACCCACACTGGGTCTGTTCGTTGACGACGTTACGCTGGCTACTCCGCACAGCATGAGAGCTTCTCGATGTCCTTAAAGAAGGAGAGGGCGTGTCAAACCGGGGGATGGGCCCCAACGGTCTTGTCTGCCAGTTCTGCGCCTCTCGATGTCATTTGATGCATTCATGACCTCCGATGGACTTGCCCAGGACTCAGTGTCGTCAGGTGTCTTCACCATAAACCCTAAACGCGGGTTTAAGGTCAAGGGGGGTACTGGTCTCGCGGCTTGGAAGTCAGACCCATGACTTGCCTAGCAGGATTCCAAGAAAGCTTATGGGAAGTTTCAGGCGTTTGGTGGTAACCGAAAATAAGATTCCCTGCCGGTGCTGGGGACGCTGATCCTGGGGCCGTCGTCCTCTCGCGTTGCGGGGGCGTCCGCACAGCTGGTGGGCGTGGGTGTTCGTCGACGCCATTCCTGGTAACACGATCAACTCACGTCAGATGTTGGCTTTGCCGTGACGGCGGATGGTGGCACGTTGCTGAGCAAAGAACCTCTGCAGATTCTCGGTGGTGTCCTGTAGATGGTGACTGCGGGCCTCGAGGGTCCTGGCAGGTCCTGGTTGATAATGAAGGTTCCGCAATTCACGAAGGCATTGGGCGGGATACCGGCGGAATCCTGAAGATCGGCAGCGTCACTTTGGGAAAGTAAGAGGAACGTAACAAGGGAGACTAGGAGGGCCGGGGCGGGTCAGCGCGTCGGGTGTGGCCTCAGGAAGGGGTGTTTGTCTGACGGTAGCCTGTCTTCCTGAGCGCCAGACTGATTTCGGTCGGAGTCCGCGGTGTCGACAACATTGAGTTCAACATCACTCATGAAGAAAGGAGGGCGCGATCATGAAACATATGTGGGACAAGGAAACGCAGACTCACCTGAAAGAGCACGTCAAGTGGCCAGCCACGGGCAAGGAAGTACTCGAAGCCTGCAACCTGATGGCTCACGTGCCTGAAGCGGACCGCATGATGGCCAAGCAGAAGCTGGATCCCACGAAGACCTACGGTTCGGTGGAAGAAGCGATGATGGACATGAATCGTTAGTCCACCCGGATGAAGCGGCTCGCCTCCGGTATGCATGCGGCGGGCCGCTTCGGGTTTGCCGCCCTGATCCCCCCGCACACCTGCCGCTGCCGCAGTCGTGCATCATGCGGAACCCGAGGACCCCTTGGGCCTCGGGCTCGATATGAGAGTCAGGCCTTTCACGCGCCGTCTGCAGGGCCAGAAGGTCTGTCACAAAGGAGAAACCCCTCGGAGTCGGGGACGTTCCTGTGAGCAAATCGAACCTTCTCCCATCCGGGCACGTATGATTTTGGGTCCAACGTTGCTTCGAATTGCCTTGAAAGCTCTTCTAAGCTTCTGGAGGGAAGAGACGACTCGAAGAGAAGATGTTTTCTTCTCGAATGAACATCTAGCGCGTCATTTGATTTCCCTGAAAGGGATGGGTGAAGAGATGCGTTCGCTGCTCCGGTTCGGCTCGATGATCGTGGCGGTCATGTTCGTCGCATCCGGGTACGCGGGTGTGCACGCGGCTCCGACCGCCGGTGACGTCATTCCGGGCGAATACATTGTGGTCTTCAAAGACTGGGTCACCAACGCCACCGCGGAGGCGCGGGCACTCGCCGCACAGCACAATGCCAGTGTGAAGTTTACCTATGAGCACGCGTTGAAGGGCTTCGCGGGGACGATCCCCGCCGCCAAGCTCGCCCAGTTGCGGCGCGACCCCAGGGTAGCGTTCATCACACAGAACCGCGTGGTAGAGATCGCGGCCCAGACCCTCCCCACGGGCGTGAATCGAATGGAAGCCGATGTCAGCCCCACCGCGGGGATCGATGGGTTCCCGGACCCGATGGACATCAACGTGGCGATCATCGACACGGGCATACAGACAAATCACCCGGACCTAAACGTCCTGGGCGGGCACAACTGTATGAGCAGCGACCCGAATGCGTGGGGGGACGGAAACGGACACGGTACTCACGTCGCCGGGACCGTCGGCGCGAGGGACAACGGGATCGGCGTCGTCGGCGTGGCCCCCGACGCCCGCCTCTGGGCGGTGAGGGTGCTGGGGAACGACGGGTCGGGGACCACCGCGAACGTCGTCTGCGGCATCAACTGGGTGACCGCCAACGCTGGTGCCCTCGGCATCAAGGTCGCAAACATGAGTCTGGGCGGCGGTGGCGCTGACGACGGGAACTGTGGGCTCAGCAATGGCGACGCCATGCACGTGGCCATTTGCAACTCGGTCGCGGCGAGAGTGACCTACGCGGTGGCCGCCGGCAACAGCAATACGAACATGCAGAGCCAGGTCCCGGCCGCGTACGATGAGGTGCTGACGGTGACGGCCGTCGCGGATTTCAACGGTGTGCCAGGAGGCGGGGGGGCGTCCACCTGCTTCAGCGACGTCGACGACACCAACGCAAACTTCAGCAACTTTGCCGGAGCGAGCAGCGTCGCAGATCAGAACCACACCATCGCCGGGCCGGGTGTGTGCATCTTCTCCACCTGGTTGGGCAGCGCCTATGCCACGATCTCCGGGACCAGCATGGCGTCGCCGCACATAGCCGGGGTGGTTGCCCTCTGTCTGCAAGGTGGCGCGTGTACGGGGTTGACGCCCGCGCAGATCATCGCGAAGCTGCGCAATGACGCGGCGGCCAGGGACAGCGGCAATACTTATGGGTTCGTGGGCGATCCGAATTCGCCCGGCGGGGGCTCCGGCGGCAAGGGGGTTCCTGCGAGCAGCCCCGCAAATGAGCCAACGGCGACCGCCGCGAAGGGCCCTGGCGGTGGTGGCGGCGGTCGTTACTACGGCTTCCTGGTCTTCGCCGGCAACTACTAGAGCATCGACAACATCGAAATTGACGCGAGGCGTCCATTCAGGGCGTCCTCGCGTGAATACTCTACGCCCGAAGCCCTCAAGGTCCGATCGTCTGGTGCCCTGTGCAGCGCCTCGGGTCAGCGTGAGCTGGGATGACTCTTCGGAGGGCACGAGCCCTCCAGGACCCTGAGGGCTCGTCACACCTTGGGCGTGGCCTGCTCTCTGGTTTCTGGAGTTTGCTTCGCGTGCATTCCCCGGCTCAAGACCTGGGCGGCTCGAGTACGAGTTCGCTATGTGTGGGACTGCCCGCCGGGTTCCACGGCAATCGTCGCGTTGCCCAGATAGCTGATGTGGGCGCGCAGGGACTGGTGGACCTCCAACGCGATCTGCCGCCCCTGCGCGACGGACAGGTCGGGCGCGATTGCCAGCGTCACCTCCGCGTGCAGCCGGTGGCCGATCCACCGGGCCCGCGCCGTGGGAACGCCCTGCACGCCGGGGACGTGGGCGGCGGCGTGCCGGATATCCTCCAGGACGCCGGGTTCCACGCCGTCGAGCATCCGGGTAAAGACCGCGGCGGCGGACTGGCGGACGATGTTGAGAATGGCGACGGTGATTCCCAACCCCACGATGGGGTCGGCGAGAGGATAGCCAGCCCAGACGCCCAGCGCGCCTAGTAGCACCGCGAGACTCGTCAGCCCGTCCACACGGGCGTGGTAGCCGTCCGCCACCAGGGCGGCGCTGCCGATCTCCTTCCCCACCCGGATGCGGAAGACCGCCACCGCTTCGTTCCCGACAAAGCCGATCAGCGACGCGGCTGCGACCGCCCCCAGGTAGCCGACCGGACGCGGGTGGAGGAGCCGCTCCACCGACTCATAGCCCGCGACGATGGCGCTGAAGAGGATGATCAGGACGATCGCCGCGCCGGCCAGGTCCTCCACGCGCCCGTAGCCGTACGAATATCGCTCGTTCGGGCGCAGCCGGGCGAAGGCGAAGGCGATGTAGAGCGGGATCGCGGTGGCGGCGTCTCCGAAGTTGTGGATCGTGTCCGCCAGCAGCGCCACGCTGTCCGAGAGGACCACGACCAGCACCTGCAGCATCGCGGTAGCCATCAGGCCGGCAAAGGACCAGGAGACCGCCCAGATGCCGCGCCGCGTCGTTGTGATCGAGGGGTCGATCACGCCGTGGGTATGGCCGTGGTCATCGCGAGCGTCGGCGTGATGGTGCGTCTCGGACAGGGGGCAGCCTCCTAAGGAATCAGCGTCTCGAGGTGAAACGGGCCATGCCGGCGGTAGGCCTCGGCAAGGGCGAACTGGCCGTGGCTGGGTAGCCCGTGGTAGAGCTGGACGGCGCGGTCGAGCTCACGGTGCGCCGCCGTACCCAGGGAGAGGTCGTCCATCGTCGCATGCCCGGGGACCAGGAGTCCGAGATCCTTCCCCAGGAGCCGCCGGAAGGTCTGGCCGCTGAAGGTCAGCTGGCTGCGCAGTTCGGCCAGCGCCTGCCCCTTGCGCTCCCAAGCGGGGGCCACGTCGACCAGGCAGTTGGGGCGAGAGGGCGTCATGTAGTAGATGGTCTGCACGGCATGAGGCGGCGCGCCTCCCGCCTCCTCCACCTGCCAGTCCCGGCCGGCGAGGGCCAGGGCTTCGAGGTACAGGATCATCGCGGGGCGCCGGTCGGGGTCGAGGTCATCGAAGGAGTGCTCCGGATCCTGGGTGATCACGATATCGGGCCGCACCGCGCGGATGACGCCTACCAGCGTCCGCTTCATCTCGACGCTGGGCTCAATCTCCCCGTAGCGTCCCTCCAGGAACCGCACGCCGGTGGAGAGGATCGCTGCGGCCCGCTCGACCTGAGACCGCGATTCGGAGCGGACGAGGAGGACCGCAGCCTCGTTGCGCCCGCCGCGGTCAGCGTTGCCGGCTAGCGCGCCGCCGCACTCGACGATCTCCAGCCCAAAGGTCGCCAGCAGCAGGATCGTCAGCGGATGATCCGTCATCGCCTCTCCATTCCGGTCCGGTGCTTCATCGCCGCAGCCGCGGGTTGAGCACGACTTCCAGCGCGAAGCCGGTGAAGGCAAACCCCAGCGTGGCCAGCGTGATCAACAGGCCGGGGGGCAGGACCCACCAGACCCAGGCGCCGCTGAGGAAGGCGCTGCGCACCTGAGCATAATAGAGGATCGAGCCCCACGATTTCGTCGTCGGATCCCCTAACCCCAGGAAGGAGAGGGACGCTTCGATCAGGATTGCGTTGCTGGCCGCCAGGATGAACTGGGCAAGCGACAACGTGAGCACCGCGGGCAGGACGTGACGCCGCAGGACGCGGACGGCTGAGGCGCCAAGGGCGCGGGCGGCCTCGATGTACTCCACAGACCGCAATGAGAGGACCTGGGCCCGCAGGATCCGCGCGGGGCGCGCCCACACCAGGACGCCGATCACGATGACGATGGTCCAGAAGGAGGGACCGAGGTAAGCGGCCAGCAGAATCATCAGCGGCAGGAACGGGATGACCAGCACGATGTCGACCAGACGCATCAGGGCGATGTCCACCCATCCCCCAAAGTAGCCGGCCATGATGCCGACAACTGTGCCGATGGAGATCGCCACGAGCGCGGCCAGGGCGCCCATGGTCAGAGAGATCCGCGCCCCGTAGATCAGCTCGCTGAGGATGTCCTGCCCGATGTCGTTGGCTCCCAGCAGGTGGCGGGCGGAGGGGCGCTCGAAGGGCGCGCCGCTAATCGTCTCCGGATCGTAGGGCACGATCCACGGTGCTAACACGGCCGCCCCAGCCAGCACACCCAGCAGGAGCAGCCCGGTCACCCCCACCGTGCCCAGGCGGAGGCGCCGGCGCGGCACCCGCACGAACGGCAGCTCCGCGGCCGCAACCGAGGCCATCAGCGCCTCCCCGCCGGCCTCAGGCGCCACGGCGTACGCGCGGGTCGATCAGCGGGTAGAGCAGATCGGCCAGGATGTTGGCGACGATGACGCTGATCGTGATGATGAAGAAGGTCGCCTGAATGACCGGATAGTCGCGGTTGAGCACCGCCTCGTAGAGAAGCCGCCCCACGCCGGGATAGGAGAAGACCGTCTCGATCACCGTGGCGCCGCTGACGATGAATCCCACGTTGAGCATGAAGACGGTGGCCACCGGCAGGAGGGCGTTGCGGATAGCGTGGCGGAAGAGAACCCGGCGCTCCTCCACGCCTTTGGCCCGCGCCGTAGCGATGTACTGTTCCCCGAGGACCGTCAGCATGGAGTACCGCATGATCAGGAACATGCCGGGGATGGTGATCAGCGTCAGCGTGGCCAGGGGAAGCACGAGGTGCCAGGCGACGTTGCTCACATGCGCCCAGCCGTGCAGGACCGCGCCGGGTGTGACCGCGCCGAAAATGGGAAACCAGCCCAGCCCGGCGGCAAAGAGGGCGATGAAGATCATCCCGAGCCAGAAGGAAGGCGTGGATTCGAAGAACATGGAGAGTCCCAGGGAGCCGATGTCCATCATCGTGCCCCGCCGCCAGGCTGCCAGGGCACCCCAGGCGATCCCCACAAGCGTAGCGATGAGCAGCGAGAGGCCGACCAGCAGCAGGGTCCAGGGAAGGCGCTCGCCGATAATCTCGGTGATGGGCCGAGCCTTCTGAAAAGAATGGCCCAGGTCTCCGCGCGCCAACTGGAAGAGGTATCGTCCGTATTGCGCCCAGAGAGGGCGGTCCAGACCGAGGGAGTTGACCAGGGCGCCGCGCTGCTCTTCCGTGAGGAAGCTGACGTCCTCCCCGGCGAGGAAGACCAGCGGGCTGCCCGGCATCATCCGGGGCAGCAGGAAATTCAGCGTGATGGCAAAGAGCAGGACAAGGGCGTACTGGCCGCCCTTGCCGGCCAGAAACCGGATCATCGTCTAGCGCTTCGGCGGATCGACGAAGGACAGCTTCGTCAGGATCCCCTGCCCCTTCTGGAAGACCCAGGTATCGTAGGCCGCCTGCCGGTAGGCCATGATCACGTCTTGATAGAAGAGCACGTGCACCGGCAGTTCATCGGCGATGATCTTTTGCATTGTGGCGGCCAGCTGCTTTTGCCGCTCCGGGAGGACGGTGATGGCCAGCTGGTCGCCCAGCCGGTCGATCTGCTGGTTCTTGTAGCCGCCGATGTTGATCGTGCCCGTCTGGCAATTTGAATGGAAGAGGTCCCGCAGGGCGGTGGGGCGGGTCATCACCGGCGCGGACCAGCCGAACATGGCCAGATCGAAGCGGCGCCCCTTGCAGACATCGAAGTCCGGCCAGACTAGGTCGATCAATGAGGCGTCGTCCATAACGCGCACGTCTACGCCGATGCCCACATCCTTCAGCCAGGTGCGCACTAGCTCCGCGCCGCGGATGCGGATGGGGTTCTCCGAGTTGGCGAGCAGGGTGAAGCGGAGCGCGGTGCCGTCCGGCGCCTCTCGGATGCCATCCCCGTTCCGGTCGCGGTAGCCCGCCTCATTGAGAATGGCCACGGCGCGCGTCTTGTCGGCGCTGAACCTGATGCCCGGCGCATAAAAGGGTGAGGCTGGATGCATGTACCCGGGGGCGCCCACCACGGCATATCCCAGCATCAGGAGGCGCACCATCAGCTGAGTGTTGATGGCGTACGCGATGGCCCGGCGCAGTTTGAGATCGCGCAGCAGCGGGTGTTCGAGGTTGAACTGCAGCAGAGTCGTGGCGAAGCCGGGTCCGCGTACGACCTTCATGCCGGGCGTCTTTTCGAACTCGGCGACGAGTTCAGGGCTCAGGAGGCGCGATCCCGTATCCACCTCTCCGGCCTTCAGCGCCGTGAACGCGACGGTGGCGTCGCGTACGATCGGTAGGATCAGTTCCCTCACTTTCACCCGGCCGGCGAAGTACTGGGAATTGGCCGTGAGTCGGTAGAACTGACCCCCCCGAATTTCCTCCACGCGGTAGGGCCCGCTGCCGACCGTGTTGGTGAACGCGCGCGCGGCCGCGACCGTGGTCACCGCCTCCCAGATGTGTCGCGGCAGAACCGGGACGTCTGCCAGCGTACGGAGGGCGAAGCCCGCGTCGGGGACCATCAGCCTGAAGACCACGGTCTGCGGATTCGGCGCCTCCACCGCGCTGAGGTTGCGCGTCGTCGGCGTCCAGCGGGAGTGCGTGATCCGGCGCACATAGTCGAAGGTGAACCGGACGTCATCGGAGGTGAGGGGACGGCCGTCGTGCCAGGTGATATTGGGGTGCAGTGTGAGCGTCCAGGTCAACCCATCCGGACTCACCCTTGTCTCCCGCACCAGCCAGGGGATTGGCTCGTTGTTGGGGTCCGGGTAGTAAAGGGTGTCGTAGACCATCGTCATGAAGTTCCAGCCCGGGTACCCGGTGCGGTAGGTATAGGGGTTGAGTGTGCCCTCGTCGACTCCGATCGCGATGCGCACTACGCCCCCCGCCGGCGCCTGCCCGGCGACCGGGGTCGATGCCAGGGCCACGAGGATGATAGCCAGGATTGCGATACCCCTCATCTTCGGCCTCCTCTCAAATGCTTGCGGTTCGCCTCGGCCTGTCCTCTCCCTTCCAGTCGAGCGCAGAACTCAGCGCTCCTGTTTGCGGGACAGCAGAGGCTCCGCCCCTCCAGGGAGATGCACGATGGTGCGTAGTGGTTCGTGCGGCCCACGAGCCATTCCTGTGATCTAGTGGGGCGATCGGGTGGCAGGGGCCGGGGACGCAGCAGAGTCGATCGCGCAGGGAGTCCGCGGCGCGGATGGAACTTACCCAATCGCGTCCATGGCGACCGGCCCGGCACGCTCCCCGAGAGACTTCGCGTCCGCTGCCGCCGCCGCGTGGCTGAGCCTACTACTGCTCGGGGGGCTCATCGCGGGTTTTGTCTTCGCGGATGTGGTCATCGGAAGACGCGAACTGACCTCCGGGCTGCTGCACATCTACGGTGAGTGCCGAGGCGTCTTCCGCCCCCACCGGCCTCCTTGGCAGTCGTCTCGGTGGTCCCGATGCTCGCTTTCATCGCCGCGGCGGTGGGCGGTGCGTCCTCCCTCTGGGATGTAGTTCGGACGCGGGCCTTGCTGCGCCGGTTTCACGAGGCGGGATTTCGGCACGAGCCCCGCCTGGTCGCCATCACCCGAAGGCTGGAGGGGGGCGCCAGGGTCTACGTCGTGAGGGATCCGGTTCCCTACGCCCTCACCGCCGGCCTGTGGCGTCCCGCGGTTTTCCTCTCGACGGGATCGATTGAGATTCTCGACGATGATGAGTTGGAAGCGGTGGTGCGCCACGAACTGGCGCACGCGCGCCGCCGGGATCCTCTCAGGATCCTTCTCGGGCGAGCGGTCAGGCGCGCGCTCTTCTTCGTCCCGGTGGCGCGTGACCTCTGGATCCGCTACGTCGTTGCCAGCGAGCTCACGGCCGACGCCAGTGCGGTTGCGGCGCAAGGGCGATATCCACTGAGTCGAGCCCTGCTCAGGCTACTGCCGGCGGCAACGGAGACTTCCGCTGAGCGTCTCCCCGGATTCGGGCCGATGTCCGATGCCAGGGTCATTCACCTGTTGCAGCCGGCCAGCGTACAGCTGCCGGCGGTGGGGAGAACCCGGCTGGCGCTGTCCGCGGCGATGGTCCTGGCCGTCCTGGGGGCGGTGCCGATGCACGCGCCTCCCTCGTTCTTCGACGTCCTGGCGCATCTGGGCCTGACCTGCTGAGGGCGACTTGTGTGGGGGTGACGGCACTTGGGCAGACTGGGCTCCATCCGAATCTTCAAACTCAGCGGGCGGGGAGTGGCCCGTGTGCTGGGACCTCTGGAAACGGAAGTCATTGAGGAGGTGTGGCGACAGGGAGAAACAACGACGATCCGGCGCGTGTGGGACGCGCTCCGCCGGCAAAGGCCGATGTCCTTCAACACCGTGATGACGGTGATGAACCGTCTCGCCGAGAAGGGGATTCTCATCCGGCGCGGGCAGACCGGATCCTATCGATTCTTCGCACGCGTGAACCGTGAAGTGTTCCTTGCCGGGGTCTCGAAGGCGATCGCCGCGGGATTGATTCGGGATTTTGGCGACTATGCGGTGGCGGAGTTCGTCGCCGCGCTGCGCGAGGCGGATCCCGAGAAGCTGGAGGAGCTACGGCGCACCGTCGCGGCAGCCGGGAAGGGAAGGAGTGATCCGGAGAGATCCTCCGATCAGTAGCTCTCAGCGATCCGTGGCCAGGTAGGCGGCGGGATCGGCGTCGAACTCCGCTTTGCACCCGGGCGCACAGAAATAGTAGGTCGTTCCCTCGTATTGACTCGTGTAGTGAGCCGTCGGGATATCAACGACCATTTTGCACACCGGGTCGATGGCGACGTCCGACCGCTTGGGCGCTTCGGCCTCGGTCCTCATCTTCTCCGACGGACCAAGGCGCGCCGGCGCGGGCAGGGGCGCGTCCGTCAGCCACCGGGTCTTTTGCCCGTATGGCGTGCGCCGTCGTTCGGGAACGAGGGCAGGGTAGCCGACGTAGACGACGGCGGCGATCCGGCGGTCCGCGGGAAGTTCGAGGAACGCCCGCAGGGCGGGGTCATGGACGAGACCGCCGGTCCGAGGATAGGTCCCCACCCCCGCGGCGGCGGCGACCAGGAGCATGTTCTGGATGCCGATGAAGGTGGCGGCGTAGTCCTCTTCGGCCACGGTCGGTTCGGGGGAGACGGCCGTGGTGACCACGATGATCACCGGCGTCCCCAGGGTGTCCTGATAGACTTTCTGCGCGGCCTTCTGCGCCTCCGGCGCCGCCGGGTCGGGGAAGAGCGTCAGGCGGAAGCGGTGTCTGATCTCTGCGAAGTGCTCCTTCGCGTTGCCTTCCAGCACCACGAACTCCCACGGCTCCGTGAGGTGATGGTTCGGAGCCCAGGTGGCGGCCTCCAGCATCCTTTCGACGACCTCGCGCGGGACGGGATCGGCGGTGAAGCGCGGAATGCTGCGGCGTTCTTTGATCAGCTGGAAGATGTCCATGCGCTCATCCCTTTCGCCCGACGGGCAACCTGAGCCTTGTGTCCCGGGCCACGTGAGACGCGTGCGAGTGTACCATCGTCTGAACTGGTTTCGCGGGAAAGTCACGCCCTCGGGACCACGCCGGCCTTAGGCCCCAGATCGAGTCTGCCGCTTAGAGACGTTTGTTCAAAGGCCGAGAGAGCACCCCGCCGATCGCTCCCCCCGCGACCCCGGCAGCCACCGCAGCGACTCCAACGGCCGCGTCGTAGCGGAAGGCAGGCTCGAGGAAGATGCGGGCGGTGCCGTAGAGGAGACCGGACTGGAGGAACCCTATCCCGGCGCCGATCACGGCTGCAGATCCACGGCTGCCCAGCGGGTCGGCGAACGCCCCCGGCAGCACGTAAGCGAATATCGACAACCAAGTCGGCGGGTGCTCGTGGGGCGGGACGAGCACTCCGAGAGCCGGCACTCGCGGCTCGGTCGAGATCGCGGAGAGCACGAGAAAGAATGCCATCGTGATCGTCGCGGATCCCGGGCCGACAATCTGCGTTCTCATCGTCAACAGTACAATGGCAAGGAACAGGGCGGGGATCGCCTCTCCCGCGGGACCGAGCACATGGTAGGGCCCCAGGAGTTCCAGGGGCGCCGCCAGGAAGAGGAGCAAGAGGAGAAGCGCTCCTCCGGCCATGCCCATGAACAGGAAGCGGCCAACCGGATCGGGTTCACGCCGAAGGAGCCGGAGGGCGACGGTGCCCACCGCGATCAGGCCGGCGACGAGGACCATGTGCGGAGGACTCCAGACCACCAGGGGACTCCTCAGGTCCTCGACGCCGAACGCCCGGTGCCACACCTCGTCGAAGGGCGCGGACAACGGGACCAGCAGCGCGGCCGCCACCAGCCATCCCCATCGGCGGTCGCGGGTCCCCACCAGCCGACCACGGCCGCGACCACGGTGGCGGCGACACCGGCTTGGAGAAGGACGTGCGGCGGCTCCCAGAACGTATCGCGCCCCACGGCGACGTGCCACCAGACGTCCCAGGAGCCGGCGGCGACCACCGTCAGCAGCGCGGCGATGACGACCCGCACCGGTGTGCGGCCCACCGCCTGCCGTTGCGCGGGGACGATTCTTCTCATGCAGGTGTTGTTGAGAAGGGGCGTGCGGCCGGGGACCGCTTTTAGTGCAGCAGGCCCAACTCTTCCAGCCGGACGCGCATGGCCGGCGGAGAGACCTCGAAGTCTCGGGCCAGCTCCGTGACCACCCGCCGCAGAGACTCGGCCCGCTCGCGCTCCCCCGCCGGCCGGTCGACCCCTTGCTGCATGCGCGTGAAGCGGGTGCGCACCTCTGCGGCCGGCATCAACAGTTCGGCGGCGAAGGCGCGAGCCGCATTTTCCGATGCGGTGCGGTCTGGCTCCCGCAGCGACCATGCCGTCGACGGCGGCTCGCTGGCCACGAGAGCCAGATGCCCGAGGACCGCGTGGCCGAGTTCCTCCGCCACTACCCACCGCCGTTCCGCCTCCGAGCGGAAGACATACTCCTGGTTGACTAGGAGGGCCACCTCGCCCCCCCGGCGCGCGATCCCTCCGCGCTCTCCCCGGGGGCGGAAGACCCATTCCACGGGATAGCCGAGCAGACGCGCTGCCGCCTCCACGTCGACTGGAGGGGTAAGGGAGAATGCGCTCAAGACCTCGCGGGCCGCCCGGACCGCCTCAGGGTCGGCCCTCCGCCGGGCGACTGTTACTCCCCCGCGGGGGGCATAAGTCGCGGTGATTTCCCGGACGGCCACCATCTGCTCGCCGCTCAGAGGCCGTCCCCCCGTCTCCAGCTGCAGGAAACCGCAGGCCCGGCAGGACCAGGCGAGCGGGTCCTCACAGGTGGACCCGAACTCGGGGGTCATCTCATCGCCGCAGACCGGGCACCAGCGCATGCCGCTCACCGGATGGATCTAATGTGGCTGAGGAAAGATCCCTTTCGGCGGTCTGCCGGCACGCCCCTGCCTGCGCCGGTCTGACGCCCGCCGTTTGACACCACACCGCGTCCCTTCCTATAATTGGTGCGGCTTGACAGGGCAGGTCATGTCTTTTTTCTTTTCTGGGGGATTTTTCATGGCCCGTACGACCGAAGCGAAACCGGGACGCTTCCTGCAGCGGCCGGCCCGCCCGCTGGCGCCGCGCCAGGGCCCGGCGCTCTTCCAACGGATCGTCCGTTACCTGCGCGAGGTCCGCACGGAGCTGGCAAGGGTAGACTGGCCCTCTCGCAAAGAACTGGTCGGCTCCACGCTGGTGGTGGTCGTGGTGCTGGTAGCCCTTGCCCTGTACCTGGGCGCCTGGGACTATCTCTTCACGTTCACGATCCGGCGCTGGCTGATCGGGCCGACCGGGCCGACCCCATAGGATCCTTGTGAGCAACCCCTCATGACCGAAGATCCTCTCAAGAGCATCTTCATCGACGAGCCGGTCGTCACCGAAGAGCCGGCCGCGGAGGAAGAAGCGGAGGCCGAAGTCGAGGCCCCGATCGACCCCCGCATCCGCTGGTTCGTCATCCACACTTATTCCGGCTACGAGAACCGGGTGAAAAACAACCTGGAGCGGCGCATCGAGTCGATGAACATGCGCGAAAAGATCTTCCAGGTGCTCGTGCCGATGGAAAAAGAGAAAGAGATCAAAGGCGGCAAGCGGCGCGAGGTCGAGAAGAAAATCTTCCCGGGCTACGTGCTGGTGCAGATGATCATGGACGACGACTCCTGGTACGTCGTCCGCAATACGCCGGGGGTGACCGGCTTCGTGGGCTCGGGAGCGCGGCCCGTCCCTCTGGAGGACAAGGAGGTCCGCCAGTTGCTGCGGCAACTGCGGGATGAGACCCCCAAGTACCGAATCACCTACCAGAAGGGGTCGCCGGTGCGCATCACCGCGGGCCCGTTCCAGGATTTCACGGGCATTGTCGACGAGATCATGATGGAAAAGGAGAAGGTCCGCGTCCTGGTCAGCATCTTCGGGCGGGAGACACCCGTCGAGCTGGACTTCGGACAGGTGGAGCGAGTCTAGGACATGGCCAAGAAGATCGTCGCCGTCGTGAAACTGCAGATCCAGGCGGGGAAGGCCACCCCCGCGCCTCCGGTAGGTCCGGCGCTGGGGCAGCACGGCGTCAACATCATGGAGTTCGTGAAAACCTACAACGAGCGCACCGCTCGCCAGGCGGGGACTGTGGTGCCGGTCGAGATCACCATCTTCGCCGACCGCACTTTTACCTTCGTCACCAAGACGCCACCGGCCGCCGTGCTGCTGAAGCAGGCGGCGGGGCTGGAGACAGCCTCGGGCGAGCCCAACAAGAACAAGGTGGGGAAGGTGACCCGCAGGCAGATCCGCGAGATCGCCCAGCAGAAGATGGTGGATCTCAACACATCCGACGTCGACTCCGCCATGGCGATGATCGAAGGGACCGCCCGGTCTATGGGTATTGACGTCGTCGGTTAGACAATCCCGTGTGGGAGGGCGCCGCCCTGGGGCGTCCGCACGGACCACAGGAGGCACACGATGGGCAAGCCTGGCAAGCGCTACGCTGAGGCCAGCAAGCTGGTTGACCGGACGCGCCTCTACGCGCCGGAGGAGGCGGTGCGGCTCCTCAAGCAGACCGCCCGCGCGAAGTTCCCCGAGACGGTCGAAGTGCACGCCCGCCTGGGCATCGATCCAAAGCACGCCGACCAGCAGGTTCGCGGCACCGTGCCCCTGCCGGCGGGGACCGGGAAGTCGGTGCGGGTGGTGGTCTTCGCCAAGGGGGAGAAGGCCAAGGAGGCGGAGGCTGCCGGCGCGGACGTCGTCGGCGTCGAGGACCTCGTGGAAAAAGTCCAGGGCGGGTGGGCCGAGTTCGACGTCGCCGTGGCCACCCCGGACGTGATGAGCCTGGTCGGCCGCCTCGGCCGCATCCTCGGCCCGCGCGGGCTGATGCCCAACCCCAAGGCCGGGACGGTGACGATGGACGTCAGTAGGGCGGTGCGCGAAATCAAGGCCGGTAAGATCGAGTTCCGGGTGGACAAGGCCGGCATCATCCACGTGCCCATCGGAAAGGCCACCTTCAGCGAAGAGGATCTCATGAAGAACCTGGTGGCGCTGATCGACGCCCTCGTGCGGGCGCGGCCGGCCGCGGTGAAGGGCCAGTACCTGCGCTCGCTCACGATCACAAGCACGATGGGCCCGGGGATTAAAATCGACCCGACCCAGGCCCAGGGGCTGTCCAAGGTCGCCTGAACGTGGACGTCGTCAACCTGGCCGAGAAATTCGGCCGGATCCGCGACTATTGGTCACCCAAGATCGTCGGCGATCTCAACGAGATGCAGGTGAAGCTCGTCAAGCTCCGAGGCGAGTTCGTCTGGCATCACCACGACCAGGAGGACGAACTCTTCCTGGTCGTCCAGGGCCGGCTGCGGATGCAGATGCGGGACGGGGACAGGGACGTTGGACCTGGAGAGTTCATTGTGGTGTCGCGGAGGACCGAGCATTGTCCCCTCGCCCTTACCGATGAGGTCCACGTCGTCTTGCTCGAGCCAAAGACGACCCTGAACACAGGGAACGTGAGGAACGAGCGGACGTTGACGAGCCTGGAGCGCCTTTAGGGCCTCGGTCGTGGATTAGTGTGATTGATCCACGGCCGAGGCACCTCTTGCATCGTGATGGCTCAGCGTCGGCGGCGGGGTCGTCGTGGAAGCTCAAGCGGTTCTTCCCCTCTCGCCGCCGTAATCCGGACCAACAGCGGCCCTGCCCTCTTCCTTGAGACTGCCCTGCGGGAGGCAGACAGGCGTTCAATGGAGAGCCTCAGATAGATCCGTTACACCCGACCTGAGGGGTGTTTCGGATCAGGAACCGCTTTCGACCAGTCCGCCGGGGCTACACTGGCCCCATGAATGTCCAAGAGATGGTCCTCCCGCAGGGTCGGCGCCTGCGAGTCGGGCCCTTGTTATCGTCGGACGCCCGCCGTCGGCTGCGCTGGATGGACTACTACCTGGCGCACGAGCGAAACATCGCGCAGACGTGCCGCCACTTCGATATCAGTCGCCCGACCTTTTATCGGTGGTGGCACCGCTACAACCCTCGGAACCTGCAGACGTTGGAGGATGATCGGCGGACCCGCCGGCCGCAACGGGTGCGGCACCCAGAGACGCCGCTGGCATTGCAGGCGCGGGTGCGAGCGCTGCGGGAAACCTACCCGCGGTGGGGAGAGCGCAAGCTGGCCGCGCTCCTGAGAGCGGAAGGCTGGACCATCTCGCATGCGACGATCGGGCGGGTCCTAGGGCGGCTGCGGCGCACGGGGCAACTGGATGAGCCGGCGGTGGTGCGCACGGCCCTCCACAAGAAGCGGCGCCGAGCCCAGCTGGCGCGGCGCTACGCGCGCCGACGCCCCGACGGGCACGTGGTGTGCCACCCCGGAGACCTGATCCAGCTGGACACGACCCCGATCACGCTGTACCCGGGGTGTCAGCGGGTGCACGTCACGGCCCGGGATGTGGTGAGCCGGAAGGATGTGTTGGCGGCCTATGGGGCGGCGACGAGCCGGGCCGCGGAGCGCTTCCTGCGTGACGAGCTGCCCCGGATGGGCTTTCCCATTCGGGCGATCCAAATCGATGGAGGCTCAGAATTCAAGGCGCGCTTCGAACGCGCCTGCGAAGCCTTGGGCATTACCCTCTTCGTCTTGCCACCCCGGAGCCCGCAGCTGAATGGGCACGTGGAGCGGGCGCATCGCACGCACCAAGAAGAGTTTTACGACCTGGTGGAGGTGCCTGAGGATCTGGGGCTGCACAACGCCCTGCTGCGCGAGCATGAGGCCGTCTACAATGGACTGCGTCCCCACCAGGCGCTGGGCTACCTTACCCCGAACGAATTCCTCGCCCGCTGCCAGGCCGATCACCGATGAGAGGAGGCAAAGTGTAACGGATCTACTGAGGCCATTCATTCAATTGACGCCTGCGTGAGACTCATGCTAGACTCACGGCGTTTGTTTCGGAGTCCCATAGCCCCAGACAGCAGGTGCCACCCGGCGTAAGGGCGGGGAAGTTGATCCCGCCGCCTGCCGAGGCGACGATCGTAGCGGACGGAGCCGCCCTGTCTGGGGAAACCGTCCGCGTTCTGTTGTGGAGGCCAAGGCAGATGGCACGTCCGGACAAGGTCTCTGAGGTCGAAGCGCTGCGCGACCGGTTGGGCCGGGCGCAGACGATTGTCCTGACCGACTTCCGCGGCCTCACCGTGGGCGAGATCGGCCAGCTGCGCGCCAAGCTGCGCGCGGTGGGGGTGGAGTACCGCGTCGTGAAGAACCGCCTGTTTCGCATCGCCGCACGCGACGCGGGCATCGAGGGGCTGGACGGGTACCTGGAAGGGCCGACGGCCGCGGCCTTCGGCTACGACGAGCCGGTGGCCGCGGCAAAGATCATCCACGACTTCATCCGCCAGATGCGCAAGCTGGCGACCAAGGGCGGGGTGATCGACTCCCGGGTGGTCACGGCGGCGGAGATTAAGCGGTTGGCCGAGCTTCCGCCCCGGCAGGTCCTGCTGGCGCAACTGGTGGGAGGCATTGCTAGCCCGTTGACGGGGATGATGACCGTGCTCAGTGGCGTGACGCGGGGTCTGGTCGTCGCGCTGGATCAGATTCGGCAGCAGCGAGAGGCGGCCTGAGGCTGCGCGGGGAGGAGCAGAGGAATGGCGACGAAGACGAAGATCAGCAAGGAGGAGCTCCTGGAGGCGATCGAGAGCCTGACGGTGCTCGAGCTCGCCGATCTGATCAAGGCTCTGGAGGAGCGCTTTGGCGTCAGCGCCGCTCCGATGGCCCTGGCCGCGGCGCCGGCGGCCGGGGGAGGGGCTGCCCCCGCAGCGGCGGTGGAGGAGCAGACCGAGTTCGACGCCATTCTGGCCTCCATCGGCGAGAAGAAAATCCAGGTGATCAAGGTCGTCCGCGAGTTGACCGGCCTCGGGCTGAAGGAAGCCAAGGATCTGGTCGACACCGCCCCCAAACCCGTCAAGGAGAAGGTCAGCAAGCAGGAAGCGGAGCAGATCAAGACGAAACTAGAGGCGGAAGGCGCGAAAGTCGAGATCAAGTAGGCCGGCGCGTCGCCGGCCCTAATTGCCCGGCTCCTGCCCCTTGACGCTCCCCAGCCCGGGTGTTAGTATCTTTTTTACTGCGCGAACCCGGGGTAGATGGGGAGATCCTGAGATCACGGCACGCCCCAGCACGAGTTGAAAGCGAGGCCGAGACCGAGCCTTGCTTTCGTCATTTCCGGAGAACCGTTTCCAGGGCATGCGCATGACCGGTTCACGCTGACCGTCTGAACGTTTCAGTTCAGAGAATCCCTTGGAGGTGAGGTCTGCCACTGTGAAGACGCAGACGATGCGACGAGCCCTGCGCCCATCCACGCCGCTGAAGAAGCTCGGCCTGGAAGGACGCGTCGTGCGGCGCGGACGGCGCCCGCGGCTGTCCTTCGGCAAGATCCCAGAGGTGACCGACCTGCCCGATCTCGTGGAGGTGCAGCGCCGCTCTTACGAGTGGTTCCTGCGGGAGGGGATCCGGGAGGTCTTCGACGAGATCTCGCCGATCCAGGACTTCACCGGCAACCTGGAACTCCACTTCGCCGTGGGCAAGCCCAAAGCGCGCCCCGACAGTATCTTCGAGGGCGAGCCGGTGCTCGATTTCGGCGGCTACCGCTTTGAGCGGCTGAAGTACACGGAGGAGGAGTGCCGGGACCGCGACTACAACTTCAGCGCCGCCCTCAAGGTAAAGGTGCGCCTGGTCATCCGGGAGACCGGAGAGATCAAGGAGCAGGAAGTGTTCATGGGCGACTTTCCCCTGATGACCGAGCGCGGCACCTTCATCATCAATGGGGCCGAGAGGGTCGTGGTCAGCCAGCTGGTGCGCTCTCCCGGCGTGTACTTCAGCTTCGCCCCGGACACCGCCGGCCGGCTGCTTCCGGCGGCCACGGTCATCCCACACCGCGGCGCCTGGCTGGAACTGGAGGCGGACAACAACAAGATTCTCTACACGCGCATCGACCGCACCCGCAAGATCGCGGCGACGGTGCTGCTGCGGGCCGTGGGCTACGAGTCCAACGAGCAGATCCTCAAGCTGTACGGCGACAACCCGGTGATCCGGGCGACGCTGGAGAAGGACAACAGCAAGAACCAGGACGAGGCGCTCGTCGAGATCTACCGCCGTCTCCGCCCCGGCGACCCTCCCACGGTGGAGTCGGCCCGCACCCTCATGCACACCCTCTTCTTCGAGCCCCGCCGCTACGACCTGGGCCGGGTGGGCCGCTACAAGCTCAACAAGAAACTCGCGCTGAAGCACAACCTGGACACCCGCACGCTGACCAAAGAAGACATCGTGGAGATCATCCGCTACCTCACCCGCCTGGTACGGGGGGAGGCGGGGGCGGCCGAGGACGACATCGACCACCTGGGCAACCGCCGGGTGCGCTCGGTGGGGGAACTGCTGCAGAATCAGTTCCGCATCGGCATGCTGCGCATGGAACGCGTCATCCGCGAGCGCATGACCATTCAGGATACGGCGCAGATCACGCCGCAGGTGCTCATCAACATCCGCCCAGTGGTAGCGGCGATCAAGGAGTTCTTCGGTAGCAGCCAGCTCAGCCAGTTCATGGACCAGACCAACCCGCTGGCCGAGCTGACCCACAAGCGGCGCCTCTCCGCGCTCGGGCCGGGCGGGCTCTCCCGGGAACGAGCCGGCTTCGAAGTTCGCGACGTACACACCTCCCACTATGGGCGGATGTGCCCGATCGAGACCCCGGAGGGGCCGAACATCGGCCTGATCTCCTCGCTGGCCACCTATGCGAAGGTCAACGACCTGGGGTTCATCGAGACCCCTTACCGCGAGGTCAAAGCGGGCGTCGTCGGCAAGCGCATCCAATTCCTCACCGCCGACGAGGAGGACAAGTACGTCGTCGCTCAGGCGAACGCGACCCTCGACGACGATGGCCGGCTTGTCGGGCCACGGGTCACCTCGCGCCATGGCCACGAGATCAAGTTGGTGCGCCCGGATGAGGTCGACTTCATGGACGTCTCGCCCAAGCAGATCGTCTCCGTGGCCACTGCGCTCATCCCGTTCCTGGAGCACGACGACGCCAATCGCGCGCTGATGGGCTCGAACATGCAGCGTCAGGCGGTGCCGCTGCTGAAGACCGAGGCTCCGCTGGTGGGCACGGGCATGGAGTACCGCAGCGCCGTAGACAGCGGCGCCGTGGTCGTGGCGCGCCGGGACGGGGTCGTGGAATCGGTGTCCTCGGAAGAGATTGTGGTGAAGGTCTCCGGCGGCAAGCGCGACACCTACAAGATGATCAAGTTCCAGCGCAGCAACCAGGGGACCGCGATCAATCAAGTGCCCATGGTGCGCAGCGGACAGGAGGTCAAGGCAGGGGAGGTCATCGGCGACGGACCCTGCACCGACCAGGGCGAGCTGGCCCTCGGCCGCAACGTGCTGGTGGCCTTCATGCCCTGGGAAGGCTACAACTACGAGGACGCCATCGTCATCAGCGAGCGGATGGTGAAGGAGGATCTCTTCACCTCCATCCACATCGAGGAGTACGAGGTGGAGGCCCGCGACACCAAGCTGGGCCCCGAGGAGATCACCCGCGACATCCCCAATGTGGGCGAGGAGGCCCTACGCGACCTGGACGAGCGCGGCATCGTGCGCATCGGCGCCGAGGTGCGCTCCGGCGATATCCTGGTGGGCAAGGTCACCCCCAAAGGGGAGACGGAGCTCACCGCAGAGGAGCGGCTGCTGCGCGCCATCTTCGGCGAAAAAGCGCGCGAGGTGCGCGACACTTCCCTAAAGGTCCCCCACGGGGAGAAAGGCAAAGTGGTGGGCGTGAAGATGTTCAGCCGGGAGCAGGGGGATGAACTGCCGCCCGGGGTGAACACGCTGGTCCGCGCCTACGTGGCGCAGAAGCGCAAGATCACCGTCGGCGACAAGATGGCCGGCCGCCACGGCAACAAGGGCGTCATCTCGGTCATCCTGCCCGAGGCGGACATGCCCGCCCTGCCGGATGGGACGCCGGTCGACCTGGTGTTGAACCCGCTCGGGGTACCCTCGCGCATGAACGTGGGCCAGGTCCTGGAGACCCACCTGGGCTGGGCGGCGGACAAGCTCGGCATCTGGGTGGAGAGCCCCGTCTTCGACGGTCCGCGGGAGAGCGAGATCCGGCAGTTGCTCAACCAGACCGACCTGCCCGAGACGGGCAAACTCCGCCTGATCGACGGACGCACCGGCGACCCCTTCGACCGCGACGTCACGGTCGGCTCCATCTACATGATGAAGCTGCTGCACCTGGTAGAGGACAAGATCCACGCCCGCTCCACCGGCCCGTACAGCCTGATCACCCAGCAGCCGTTGGGCGGCAAGGCCCAGTTCGGCGGCCAGCGCTTCGGGGAGATGGAGGTCTGGGCGCTGGAAGCCTACGGCGCCGCCAGCACGCTGCAGGAGCTGCTCACCGTGAAGTCCGACGATGTCGTTGGCCGCGTGAAAACCTACGAAGCCATCGTCAAGGGCGAGAACATCCAGGAGCCCGGCGTTCCGGAGTCGTTCAAGGTGCTGGTCAAGGAGCTGCAGTCGCTCTGCCTGGATGTCAAGGTGCTCAGTGAAGATAAGAAGGAAATCGAGCTAAAGGAAATTGAGGAAGACATCGCTGAGACTGCTCGAGCTCTTGGAATTAATCTCGAGGGCGAAGAAGCGTTGGTCGAGGAGTATTAGGCGGGAGGGGGAGGCCCGCCGGCTCGAAGGCGTTTTGACTCGCCGTCGGACCTCCCCCATCCCGTCAAACACGTACCGACGAACACTTAGGAGCACGCAAGAATTGATGCCACAGAGCACGCAGGCTCAGAACCTATCACCGGAACTGATCCGCGAGTTCGTGATCGCGGGCCATTGGAATCTCCCCAGGGTCAGGGAGATGCTGACGGAGCACCCTGACCTGCTCAACGTCGCCAATGAGTGGGCGCCGGGGGATACGGAGACGGCCATCCAGGCGGCGGCGCACGCGGGGAGCGCGCACGTGGCGGAGTTTCTGCTGGCGCAGGGAGCGCCCCTCGAAATCTGCACGGCGGCGATGCTGGGGCGCACAGACACGGTCGAGCAGGTGCTGCGAGAGAATGCCGACTTGATCCGGGCGCGTGGCGCGCACGGGATCCCTCTGATCGCCCACGCGGCGCTCAGCGGCGACGTCGGCCTGGCGCAGATGCTGTTCGAGCGGGGAGCCCGAGAGGGCATCTCCATGGCCCTCAGCAACGCCGTGAGCAAGGGACATGTCGCGATGACGCGCTGGCTCCTCGAATCGGACACTCCCGATCTCACCTGGAAGAACTATCAGGGCAAGACCGCGCTGGAGCTCGCCGTCGAGGACAAACGCGAGGAGATCGCCGCGCTGCTGCGGGCGCACGGCGCGGAAGGAACTACGGTCGCGAGGGAGGCTTAATGCAGGACGTCAACAACTTCGATGCCGTCAAGATCGGCCTGGCCGCGCCGGAGCAGATCCGGCTCTGGTCGCACGGCGAAGTGAAGAAGCCGGAGACGATCAACTACCGTACCCTCAAACCGGAGCGCGACGGACTCTTCGACGAGCGCATCTTCGGGCCGGTGAAGGACTGGGAGTGCCACTGCGGCAAGTACAAGCGCATCCGGTTCAAAGGCATCATCTGCGACCGCTGCGGCGTGGAGGTCACGCGCTCGAAGGTGCGGCGCGAGCGGATGGGGCACATCTCGCTGGCCGCGCCCGTCTGCCACATCTGGTACCTGAAGGGCGTACCCAGCCGCATCGGGCTGCTGCTGGATATGTCCCCGCGCGCGCTGGAGCGGGTCGTCTACTTCGCCATCTACGTGGTCATCGACCCCGGGACGACCCCGCTGAACAAGCGCCAGCTGCTCACCGAAGCCGAATACCGCGAGATGCGGGAGAAGTACGGCCCGGCCTTCCGCGCCGGCATGGGCGCCGAGGCAATCCGCGAGCTACTCACCGAGATCGACCCCGAGAAACTCTCCCGGCAGCTGCGGAGCGATCTCCGGGATGCCGGGGGACAGAAGCGGATCAAGATCCTCAAGCGCCTTGAAGTCGTGGAGGCCTTCCGCAAGAGCGGCAACCGGCCCGTCTGGATGATCCTGGACGTCGTGCCGGTGATCCCGCCCGACCTGCGCCCGATGGTGCAGCTGGACGGGGGACGCTTCGCCACCTCCGACCTCAATGACCTCTACCGCCGCGTGATCAACCGGAACAACCGGCTGAAGCGTCTACTCGACCTGGGCGCGCCGGAAATCATCGTGCGCAACGAGAAGCGCATGCTCCAGGAAGCCGTCGACGCCTTGATCGACAATGGCCGCCGCGGCCGCCCGGTGACGGGCCCCAACAACCGGCCGCTGAAGTCGCTGTCGGACATGCTGAAGGGCAAGCAAGGCCGCTTCCGCCAGAACCTGCTGGGCAAGCGCGTGGACTACTCCGGCCGCTCGGTGATCGTGGTGGGGCCGAAACTGCGGCTGCACGAGTGCGGCCTGCCCAAGGAGATGGCGCTCGAGCTCTTCAAGCCCTTCGTGATGAAGAAGCTGGTCGACCGCTCCCTGGCCCAGAACATCAAGTCGGCCAAGCGGATGGCGGAGCGATCGCGGCCCGAAGTCTGGGACGTCCTGGAGGAGGTCGTGCGCGAGCACCCGGTGCTGCTCAACCGCGCGCCCACGCTGCACCGCCTCGGCATCCAGGCTTTCGAGCCCGTGCTGATCGAGGGCAAGGCGATCCAGGTGCACCCCCTCGTCTGCACCGCCTACAACGCGGACTTCGACGGGGACCAGATGGCGGTGCACGTGCCGCTGTCGGCCGCCGCGCAGGCGGAGGCCCGGCTACTCATGCTCTCCGCCTACAATATCCTCTCGCCGGCCTTCGGCCGGGCCATCACCAGCCCGACGCGCGACATCGTCTTCGGCTGCTACTACCTGACCCAGGAGCGCTCCGGCGCCCGGGGCGAGGGCAAGATCTTCTCCACACCCAACGAGGCCGTCATGGCCTACGAGACCGGCACCGTCGATCTGCACGCTAAGGTGAAGGTGCGGCTGGCCCGCGACGGCGAGGTCGTCGAGACCACGATCGGCCGCGTCATCTTCAATGAGGCCATTCCGGAGGAACTGCGCTTCATCAACGAGGTCTGCGACCGCAAGGTCCTGGCCCAGGTGGTCTCGGAGGCCTACAACCGGTTGGGCTCGACCAAGACGGTGCAGCTGCTGGACGCCCTCAAGGACGTGGGCTTCCGCTTCGCCACCAAGAGCGGTTCGGGCATCGCCATCGGCGACATCGCCATCCCCGTGCAGAAGGAGAAGATCCTCAAGGAGGCGGACCGCCAGATCGACGCGATTGAGAACCAGTTCCGCCGCGGCCTGATCACCGACGGAGAGCGGCTCCAGCGGGCGATCGACGTCTGGACCAAAGCCACGGAAGAGGTCACCGACGCGATGCTGGAAGGCTTCGACCTCTTCAACCCGCTCTACATGATGACCCTTTCCGGCGCGCGGGGAAACACGCAGCAGATTCGCCAGCTCGCCGGCATGCGCGGGCTGATGACCGACCCCAGCGGCCGGATCATCGAACTGCCGATCAAGGCCAACTTCCGCGAGGGGCTCACCGTGCTGGAGTACTTCATCTCCACCCACGGGCAGCGCAAGGGCTTGGCGGACACGGCCATCCGTACCTCCGAGTCGGGCTACCTCACCCGCCGGCTGGTGGATGTGGCGCAGGACGTCATCATCCGGGAGGAGGACTGCCGCACCACCGAAGGCGTGCGCCTCTCCGCGATCACGGAGCGCCACGACGTCGTCGTGCCCCTGCGGGACCGCATCATCGGCCGCGTCACCGCGGAGGACGTCACCCCGCCGCGCGGCCGCAAAGCCATCTTGGAAGCCGACCAGGAGATCGATGAGGAGGCGGCAGACCGGATCGAACAGGCCGGCATCGAGAGCGTGGTCGTACGCTCTGTGCTCACCTGCAAGAGTCGCTACGGCGTGTGCGCCAAGTGCTACGGGCGCAACCTGGCCACCGGCAAACTCGTGGAGATCGGCGAGGCGGTGGGTATCATCGCCGCGCAGTCCATTGGCGAGCCGGGGACGCAGCTCACGATGCGCACCTTCCATACGGGCGGCGTCGCGGGCTTCGACATCACCCAGGGTCTCCCCCGGGTTGAGGAACTCTTCGAGGCCCGAAAGCCCAAGGGGCAGGCCATCATCGTCGAGACCCCCGGCAAGGTGAGTCTCGGCGAGGCCAAGGGCGCACGCCGCCTCGTGGTCACCGGCAAGGACGGCACGGAGCAGGCGTACTCGGCGCCCTTCGGGGTCCGCCTGCGCACCGCCGAAGGGGAGAAGGTGGAGGCGGGCGACCAGCTCACCGAGGGCTCGGTCAATCCGCACGACATCCTACGGATCAAGGGCTTGGAGGCCTTGCAGGTCTATCTGGTGCAGGAGATCCAGTCCGTCTACCGCTCCCAGGGCGTGGACATCAACGACAAGCACATCGAGATCATCGCCCGACAGATGCTTCGGCGGGTGAAGATCGAGGAGCCCGGAGACACGGAGTTCCTGCAGGGTCAACTGCTGGACAAGTTCGAATTTGAGGAGGAGAACGCCAAGTCGATCGCCGAGGGCAAGGAGCCGGCCCAGGCACGACCGACGCTGCTGGGAATCACCAAGGCCTCCCTCGCCACGGACTCCTTCCTCAGCGCCGCCTCGTTCCAGGAAACCGCGCGTGTCCTCACCGACGCGGCTACCAAGGGCAAGGTCGATCCGCTGATCGGCCTGAAGGAGAACGTGATCATCGGGAAGCTGATCCCGGCCGGCACCGGGATGTCCCGCTACCGCAACATCAAGATCTCAGCGGAACTCTAACCAACAAGACGCGAAGCCCGCCCGGCGAAACCGAACTACTAGATCACGGTTTCGCCGGGCGGGCCTTCGTGTCTCTATGGGTAGACTTCTTCCCAGCGCAGGATTGTCACTTCTGTGGGAAAGCGGTAGAGATCGGCTCCTGTTCCGCTGTAGGCGATTTCCACCACCGCGCGGATCGCCCGGGTCTGGATGACCGTAAACCCGCCGCCAGGGTTCGGGCGGCGGATCTGCCCCGTGCTGACGATCCGCCAGCGTCGGCTCTCCCGGTTGGCGGTGCAATTGAGCAGGCAGGTCAGCGAGGTGGAGTATCGGTACTGGCCGCTCCCGCTCGCAGGGAAGTTGATTGGCGTCGCCAGCGCCGCGCCATTCTTGTCCCCCTTCAGTACGTAGATCTGATGCTCGATCCCAGCCTGGGCCAAGTACTGTGCCCGGACGTCGCCACGTGTGTACCGGTCGATGTCCAATTCGTTGGCGGTCAGCTGGGCCAGCATGAGGATCAGGCCGGCGAGGAGGAGGACCGCCAGGATCGCCAGCGGTAGGGCCAGCCCGCGCTCGTTGCGATGAAGAGAGGTGCGGGCGGCGGACGGCGATCGAGGAGAGTGGTTCATCGACTCTGCCGGAACACGCGACCGCGGACGGTGATGGGCGGGATCGGGGGGACGAGTCCCGAGGCGTCGGTGACGATCAGGGTGATTTCGATCTCCCGCACAGCCGTCACAGGTGCGCAGCCGGGGACCGCCGTCCCATCCGCACCGAAACAGGCGACTTCCATGCTTTGGAAGGTCCCCGCCAGCCGCACCAGGGCGTCCTTCCGCGTGCCCCCGACCTCCTCCCCGAGCGTGAGAATGGGCTCGAGCGCCACGCGCGGCCGCAGGATCATCGTCCGGTGGTGGTGATCCTGGGGAGTCGCATACCCATCCACCTGGCCGTAGTGAAGGCCAGACGCCACCGTCGCGTCGGAGACCTGGAGCATCCAGGCCGGCTCGGCGCTGCCAACCGCCCAGTATTTGACCCTGAGATCGCCCCCCACCAGGTAGAAGCGTCCATAGTAGTCGGTCCCAGGCGTGACCGAGGCTGGCGTCGTGGCGATCGCCCCACCTGTCGTGCTCCAGACGGTCCAGTACAGGATCCGTAGCGTGGTGTTGACCTCGTCGGCCACTGTGAGGACATACCCCTCGCCGGTATCACTGCGCCGGGCACTGACCCCGGTCTGGTGGCTGTCACTCCCGCCGCTGGGATCGCTGCGGAACCCCCAGAAGAGTTCCACATCCCCGTGGGGGATGTTCCGGCTCAACTGGCGGTGGCAGTCCTCGCTCCCGGCGGTAAAGACGAAGCCATTGGCGGAGGTGCTGTAGGCGCCGGCACAGCCGTCCCGCCGCGTCCAGCCGTCGAGGCTCGTGCCGTCCTCGTAGTCGAGGAAGACATTGTCCCCATTGGCCGGCGGCGGCCCGCTGGTCGGATTGCCATAGTAGAGGAAATACCCCGTATCGGTAACACCGGCGGCGACGGCCCGCTGCAGCCTGAACCAGATCGTTGTGTCGGCGCGGTTCCAGCCGGAGGTGGGATCGAGGACCCGGTCCACCTCGGTCCCTCCGAACCAGACCCGCACATCATCGCCGTTGGGCAGGCTCTTTCCTGCGGACACGAGCGTGGCGTGATTGAAGGTGAGGGCGACCGCATAGCCCAGGGCCACGGGATCCTGCGCCCGCACGTGGATCACCCGCCGGTAGTCCCAGTTGGCCTGCCAGCGGGTGAGTAGCATGCCGTTCGCATCGAGAACGTACTCCGCCGTCGGTCTCGCCCCGGTGCCGTCTCCATAGGACAGAGTGAAGCGCAGCAGCCCGTTCTGGATCACACGCAGGGACTCCGCGGCGCGCAGCTCGCGCAGCATCTTGTCCATGGCCACGCGGGCGTTTTGGATCATCGCCTGGCGCCGCCGCACTTCTTGGTAGGAGCTCTCGGCAGAACTGAGCAACGGCAGCATGGCGGCTACCACCATGGAAAGTAGCAGCAGGACCACGAGGACTTCGAAGAAGGATAGTCCCCGCTCCGCCGACCGTAGTCTAGGGGCGAGACGTGACCTTCGCATCGTTTCGCGCCTGCTGCTCACCCGCGCCGCAGCTCAGGTCGGCGCTGCCGTCCAGGCAGGCGATGACGTTGACGGCGATCAGGACACCGACCCCCATCGTAGCGCTGCTGGCCTCGCTCGCGACCGTCCACTCCAGCCAGCACGTGGGGAGGTTACCGGCACAGGACTCGCTGCCCGAGACGACAGAGGTGATGTCAAAGCGCAGTTGCTGGATGAGATCTTCCATCTTGCGCGCGGCGACCGTCCCCAGCCGCATGCCCGTCTCCGCTTCCCGATCCGCGTCCAAGGCCGGAGGATAGAGCTGCATCAGCGGAATGAGGGCCAGTCCGATCAGCGTGACGGCCACCAGCACCTCGATGAGGCTGACCCCGTCCTCCCACCTCATGGTCCGCTGATCTCCACGCGTGCGGTGGCCGCCAGGACGGTGACCTGCGCCGTTTCGCCGCCGGCGCTGAACGTGAGCGTGGCCCCGGCCGTGGTGGACCCGGAGGGCCGAAAGGTGATGGAGGCGGTGCCGGTGACAGTAACGGTAAGCGGCAGGTCCTTGGGGAAGTCGGGCTCGGCCACGCCTCCCGTCGTCAGGGTGTAGGAGGCATAGGGGCCGCCCGCCGGACTAAACGTCATGACGAAGTTCGCCCGCCGGGTAATGGCGAACCGTCGGGCCAGCTCCATATCGGTCGCGACGGACCGTGCGGCAAGTTCGACGTCCAGCTCGTCGGGAACGAAGAGCTGCGGCACTGCGGCAACCAGCAGGATCCCGAGCAGCGCCACAACCAGGATCACTTCGACAAAGGAGAGGCCGGCGGGCCCCCCCGCGAAGACGCGTCCGCCCCGGGTGGGCTTCCCCGGGGCGGATCGAGCCGAGGTGGAGCGGTTAGTCGTGGTTCGCGCCGGTGCCGTGGTTGGGAGTTCCCACTCCACCAACAAGCTGCACCCGGCACAGGGCGGCGCTGTACGTCGCAGAGTAGTCATCCCCATCCGGCGTTCCGTCGGCGTCATGCGGGTCCACCGGCACCCCGTCCGGGAAGTAGAGCGTGTCCGCCAGGAACGCGTCGAACTGGGCACCGGCGGTCGGACAGGTGCCGTTGTTGCGGAACCGGTAGAGCGCCAGCGCGGTGTTGATTGCGCGGACGTTCGAGCGGTCCACCTCCCGTCGGGCGTCGTTCTCCGCGCCGAAGTAGTTGGGCAGCGCCACCAGGACCAGAATCCCCAGCAGCAGCACCACGGCGAGGAGCTCGACGAACGTGAACCCTCGCTCATTGGAAAGATGACGCCTCATCCTCGCGTGGATCCTGGCCCTCCCCATTGCTGTCCCTCCTTCAAAGTCCCTACGGACTTCTACACAACCGGACCGCATGTTCCATGCCCATTTCTTCAATGTCCCAGACCCGTCTCGTGGTCGACCGGTGGGGGCGCCCCGACGCTCATCTGCACCCGGCAGAGGGCCGGGCTGTAGGTGTCGAGATAGGGCTTGTAGGTGTGCGGGTTGGTCCAGGGGTCAAGGGGCGCTCCATCGGCGAAGTAGCCGGGATCGAGCAGGAAGGCCTCGAAACCGTCGGCGCCCGGACAGGCGCCGCCGTTGCGGACTCGGAAGAGCGCGAGCGCGGCGTTGATGGCGTTGACGTTGGAGCGGTCCACGTCGCGGCGGGCACCGACCTCCGCGCCGAAATAGTTGGGCAGCGCCGCCAGTACCAACACCCCGAGCACCAATACCACAGCCAGAAGCTCGACGAAGGTGAAGCCGCCTTCTCCCCGCGCGTTCATCGCGTCAACGCCGACGAGAGGCCGAAAATGGGCAGGTACAGGGCGAGCAGGAGCAGGCCGATCACTCCGCCCAGGAAGATGGTCAAGAGCGGTTCCAGGAAGGTAAGGAACCTCCGCATCCGCAGCTCGAATTCTCGGTCCATCAGGGCCGCCGCCCGCTGCAGCATGGTATCCAGGCGCCCGGATTCCTCTCCCACGGCGACGATCCGTACGATCATGGGCGGGAAGCGGCCGGTCTGGGCCATCGCCTCGTGGAAGCGGCGCCCCTGGGAGATCTGCCCCTGGAGGAAGGTGACGACCGCTCCAAACTCACGCGATCCGGCGGCCTGCCCCGCCACCTCGAGCGCTGGGAGCACCGGAACCCCGCTCTGCAACATCGCCCCCAGAGCGTGTACAAAGCGGCTGAGGGAGATCGTCTGAGCGAGGTGGCGAGCGTGGGGGACACGTATCACCAGCGCCTGCAGTGGCCGGGCAAGCCGTGACCAGACAGCCTGGCGAACGGGCCGCGCGATCAGGGACGCACCGGCGAGCAGCATGAGCGGGAAGTTGGCGCGAAAGAGCCGGCTCCCTGCGAGCAGCACCCGGGTGGGGAAGGGCAGCTCGGCCCCCACGGTGCGGTAGACCTTGTCAAAGGCGGGGATGATATACACGAGAAAGACCGTCATCACGATCGCGGCCAGGCCCAAGACGATCGCAGGGTAGACCAGCGACTCACGCACCTTGCGGCGGAACTCTTGGTCCCGATCCAGATAAGCGCCCAGGCGTGCCAGCGCGTCGTCCAGGCGGCCGCTCACCTCGCCGTTGCGGACCACGCCGATGTAGACGGGCGCGAACAGCTCCGGATGGCGGGCCAGCGCCTGGGAGAGGGTCCGGCCTTCCTGGATGTCATCGGCGGCCTGACTCACCACGTCCCGCAGGCGCGTCTCTTCCGTCTGCTCGGCCAGCGTCTCGAGCGCCTGGAGCAGAGGGAGGCCGGCTCCCAGGAGCATGGCCAGGTGCTGGGTGAAGAGTGTCAGCTCTTCCTGCGGCACCCGCCGGCGGGCGAGGGCGCGTTCCCGGATGGAGGTGATAAAGAGCCCCCGGGCGGCCAGTCGCGCGCGCACCCCGGCGCCGGTGCGCGAATCCATGCGCCCGCGCACGACCGCGCCCGCGCTGTCCCGGCCGGCGAAGTCGAAGCTCGGCATCCTAGGCCAATTCTCCCAGCATGAGGCGCTGCCACTCCTCCACGCTGGTCACACCGTCCAGGACCTTCTGGCGCGCGGAGGCCTGCAGCGTCCGGATCCCCGCCGCCTGGGCGGTCGCCATGATGGCCGTAACCGGCCGCCGGTTCAGGATGAGGTCGCGGGTCGCATCTTCGATCACGAGCAGCTCGAAGATGCCGGTCCGCCCCTTGTAGCCGAGCTCTCCGCACTCGACGCACCCCTGTGCGCGGTAGAGAGTCACCCGCTCTCCTCCGGCCAGGCCGAGGAGGGCCTGCTCCTCATCCCGGGCCATGTAGCGCTTCCGGCAGGCGGTACAGAGCATCCGGATCAGCCGCTGCCCGGCCACGGCCAGCACCGAAGAGGTGAGCAGGTAGGGCTCGACGCCCATGTCCAGCAGGCGAACAAGAGCTCCCGCGGCGCTGGAGGTGTGCAGGGTCGAGAGCACCAGATGGCCGGTAAGAGCGGCCTGGATGGCGATAGACGCGGTCTGGGGATCGCGGATCTCCCCGACCATGACGACGTCGGGGTCTTGACGGAGAATCGCTCGCAGTCCGACGTCGAAGGTGATGCCCGCCTTCTCGCGGACGGGGATCTGCGTGATCCCGGCCAGCCGATACTCCACCGGGTCCTCGATGGTTATGATGTTGCGGGTGGCTTGGTTGATGTGGCGGATGGCTGCATACAGTGTGGTGGTCTTCCCGCTGCCGGTAGGGCCTGTCACCAGCACCATCCCATGGGGACGCGCCAGCAGCCGCTCCAGCGTCTGCTGCTGCTCGGGGAAGAGCCCAAGCCGCTCCAGTCCCAGCAGGACCTGCTGGGTGTTGAGGAGGCGGATGGCCGCGCGTTCGCCGAAGGCGGTGCCGACGGTGGCCAGGCGCAGGTCATATTCCCGCCCCTCAATGCTGATCAGGATGCGGCCGTCCTGGGGGCGCAGCCGCTCGGCGATGTCCAGCCCTCCCAGGACCTTCAGTCGCGAGACGACGGCGGCGGCCACTGTGTGCGGCAGCACGGCCTTGTCCACGAGGAGGCCATCCACCCGCACCCGCACGCGGGCGTCGTCGACATCGGGCTCGATGTGGATGTCCGTGGCCCCGATGCGCACCGCGTCGGTGAGGATGGAGGTGGCCACGCGGACGAGCGGGGGTGCGTCGGTGGCGTCGGTGACCGCGACGGCCGCCGATGGTTCAGCCGCCTTGTCCTCGGGAGCGACCTCGGCGAGATGTTCGCCGACGCGGCGGCCCACTTCGAAGAACTTGGTAACCGCCCAGTCGAAGTCGCGTTCCGTGGTCAGGAAGGGGCGCACCCGGCCGTTCAGATGGCGGGCCACGGTGTCGATGGCCAGGACATCGGTGGGGTCGAGCATGGCCAGGTGGATCTCCCGGCGCACGCGGGCCAGGGGGAGCACCTTGTGCTGCACCACGACCCACTCCGGAAGCGCGCGCACGAGGGCCTCGTCAATGGCGTATGTGGAGAGGTTGACGTAGGGGACTCCGCGCTGGACCTCCAGCATCTGGCCGAGCGTCTGTTTGCTGACGTAGCCTCGGTCCATCAGGATGCGGCCCAGGCGCTCGCCGGTCTGCGACTGCTCGGCCAGCGCTTCCTTCAATTGATCCTCGGTGATCAGCCCGGCATCGACGAGCATATGGCCGAGCATCTGCCGCCGGGGCGCGGCGCTGTAGTGGGGCTGGCCGCCGGCACTGTCGCTGCGGGTGAGGTTTCCCAGCGAGACCAGGGCATCCAGCTCAGCTGCGACGTCGGAAACCGGGAGGGCGACCATAGCGGCGAGGCTCTCGGCGGTGACGTGATCCCCGTTGGTGGTATGGTCGTCCAGCAGCGCCAGGATGCGGCGCTGGAGGGTTGTGCCCGGAGCTCGTGGAGGGTTCACCGGTCAGCTAGGCCTGTGTTCGGAAGCATCGGGTGGCCCGAGAGCGCGTCCGTCTGCCGCGCGCTTCCCTGGGGCTTGCCACGGAATTATGGACAAATGCGCCCAAATTTAGACGGCGACGCCGAGCGATTCGCCACCGCTGAAGGCCATTGGAGCCCTCCTGCGTCCCTTTGACATCACCTAAACAGGGTGATATCCTCTGTAAGGTTGGGCGATGACCGCATCGATGCCGCCCCTGGAGCAGGTTCGCGCCGCGGCGGCGCGGGCGGTCGGGACCAACCAGACTGTCAGAGCGATTGAGCACGGCCGGGCCCTCCTGGTGCTGGTTGCCCGGGACGCGGACCGGAAAGTCGTTGAACCGGTCATCCGCGCGGCTGAACGCCACGGGGTTCCGCTGGTCGAGGTGGACTCGCGGCGGGAACTGGGCCGGGCGTGCGGGATTGCCGTCGAGGCGGCGGCCGCTGCCGTCCTCGCGCTGCCAGACGCGGCGGGCACGTAGGCCGCGATAACTCGGGGCTCTCCACCGCAGCAGCTTCATCTCACCTTCGGAGAGCGCCTGTGATGCGCCGCAGGGCACCGCCTCTGGTGCCTCGTATGGCGCAGCCTCTCGAGCGGGACGGAGACGTGTTGCGATAATCCGGTGATCCACCGGACATCGCGCGGGCGTCTGCCCCTCTTCCCCAGCGTGAGGGGCTTTGTGTCTGCGCGCCGAGTGCGCGAAGGGGTGGTTCGTCGGTTGAGGTGTGCGGCGCGTTCGCATCAGCGAAGGCCGTAGATCAGTAGGGGTGACGGCCATGTTCGCGGCAGCGAACTGGCCGTGAGCTAAGGAGGAAGCGGATGCCGACAATTAGCCAGTTGGTGCGCCGCGGCCGGCACATGACGGCCGGGCGCGGCAAGTCCCCGGCGTTGGGTCAGAACCCTCAACGGCGGGGCGTCTGCATTCAGGTCAAGACCACGACTCCCAAGAAACCGAACTCTGCCCTGCGCAAGATCGCGCGGGTCCGGCTGACCAACCAGAAAGAGGTCACCGCTTACATTCCGGGGATCGGTCACAATTTGCAGGAGCACTCGGTCGTGTTGATCCGCGGCGGTCGAGTGCGCGACCTCCCGGGCATCCGCTACCACATCATCCGCGGCACCCTGGACGCCGGCGGGGTCGCCGAGCGCCGGCGCGGCCGCAGCAAGTACGGGGCCAAGCGGCCCAAGAGCGCCTGAGGAGACGGAGATGCCAAGGCAGGGTGGAGTCTAATGCCAAGGCAGGGTGGAGTCTAATGCCAAGGAAGGGTGGAGTCCCGCGGCGGGCGATCCGAGGAGACCCTGTTCACAGCAGCGTGATGGTGCAGCGGCTGATCAACAAGGTGATGGAGCGCGGCAAGAAGAGCGTCGCCGAGCGCATCGTCTATACGGCCTTCCAAACTATCCAGGAGAAGGCGGGCCAGGAGCCGGTCAAAGTCCTGGACAAGGCGATGAGCAACATCATGCCTCTGCTGGAGGTGCGCCCGCGGCGTGTTGGAGGCGCGACGTATCAGGTGCCGATCGAGGTGCGGCCCGAGCGGCGGACGTCGCTGGGGCTGCGCTGGCTGGTCCAGCACGCCCAGGCCCGCAAAGAGAAGGGCATGACCGCGCGGCTGGCCGGCGAGATCCTCGATGCCTCCGTCGGGCAGGGGGGCGCGGTGAAGAAGCGCGAGGACACGCACCGCATGGCGGAGGCGAACAAGGCGTTCGCGCACTACCGGTGGTAGAGGGCGGACGGTCAGAGAGATGAGGAGTCAGGCGTGAGCGCGGTGATGGTCACCACGGTGGGGTTGGAGAAAACCAGGAACATCGGCATCGTCGCACACATCGACGCCGGCAAGACCACCACGACCGAGCGCATCCTCTTCTATACCGGACGCGTGCACCGCATCGGGGAGGTGGACGAAGGCTCCGCCACCATGGATTGGATGGTCCAGGAGCGGGAGCGGGGCATCACCATCACCTCGGCCGCCACCACGTGCGAATGGCGGAACCATCGCATCAACATCATCGATACGCCCGGTCACGTGGACTTCACCGTAGAGGTGGAACGCTCCCTCCGCGTCCTGGACGGCGCGGTCGTGCTCCTTACCGCCGTGGAAGGCGTCCAGCCGCAGTCCGAGACGGTCTGGCGGCAGGCCGACCGGTACGGCGTCCCCCGCATCGTCTTCGTGAACAAGATGGACCGCACCGGCGCCGATTTCGAGCGCGTCCTGGAGATGCTGCGCGAGCGTCTCGGTGCGACGCCCGTGCCCGTGCAGTTGCCCATCGGGGCGGAGGACGACTTTCGCGGCGTGATCGACCTGCTGCGCATGCGCTCCGTCGTCTACCTGGACGACCTGGGCACCCGTTCCGACGAGACCGAGATCCCCGCCGCGCTGCGCGAGCAGGCGGAGCAGATGCGAGTCCGCCTCGTCGAGGCGGCCGCCGAACAGGACGATGTGCTATTGCATCAATACCTGGAGGGCGAAACCATCGACGAGGCAGTCCTGCGCGCCGCCTTGCGGCAGGGCACCCTCGCGGCTCGGATTGTACCGGTCCTCTGCGGTTCTTCCTTTAGAAACAAGGGAGTCCAGCCGCTGCTGGACGCCATCATCGACTTCCTTCCCTCGCCGTTGGACACCCCGCCGGTCCAGGGCGTCGACCCGCGCACGGGGGAGCTGGCCGTGCGTCCGCCGGATGAGGAGGCACCCTTCGCCGCGCTGGCCTTCAAGATCGTCACCGATCCTTACGTCGGCAAACTCACCTACTTCCGGGTCTACTCCGGCCGGCTGCGCGCCGGCTCCTACGTCTACAACGCGAACAAGGATCAGCGCGAGCGGATCTCGCGCATCCTGCAGATGCACGCCAACCACCGGGAGGACGTGCAAGAGGTCTCAGCGGGCAACGTCGTCGCCGCCGTTGGACTGCGCGTGACCACGACCGGGGACACCCTCTGCGCCGAAGACAGCCCGATCGTCTTGGAGGCGATGCAGTTCCCCGACCCGGTCATCTCCGTGGCGGTGGAGCCCAAGACTAGGGCGGACGAGGAGCGCCTCTCCGCCTCGCTGGCCAAACTGGCGGAGGAAGATCCTACCTTTAAAGTGCGCTTCGATACCGAGACGGGCCAGACGCTGATTTCCGGGATGGGCGAACTGCACCTGGAGATCATCGTCGACCGGCTGCTGCGCGAGTTCAAGGTCGAGGCCAACGTCGGCCGCCCGCAGGTGGCCTACAAGGAGACGATCCGCCAGGCGGCCTCCGCCGAAGGACGGTACATCCGGCAGACCGGCGGGCGTGGCCAGTACGGGCACGTCGAACTGGAGCTGGAGCCGCTGGAGCGCGGCGCGGGCGTAGAGTTCGAGGACAAGATTACCCGCGGGGCGATTCCGCGGGAGTTCATTCCTCCGGTGGAGGCGGGTGTACGCGAGGCGGCCGAGGGCGGCATCGTCGCCGGCTACCCGATCGTCGACTTCCGCGCCAGCCTCGTCGACGGCTCCTACCACGAGGTCGACAGCAGCGAGATGGCCTTCAAGATCGCCGGTTCACTGGCGTTCAAGGAAGCGGCGGCGAAAGCCAAGCCGGTGCTGCTGGAGCCGATCATGCGGGTGGAGGTGATCACGCCGGAGGCGTACATGGGCGACGTCATCGGCGACCTGAACGCCCGTCGGGGCAGGATCATGGCGATGGAGCAGCAGGGCAAGTCCCGGGTCATCCGCGCGCTCGTGCCGTTGGCGGAAATGTTTGGCTACGCCACCGCGATGCGCTCGGCCACGCAGGGACGGGCGACCTACACCATGGAGCCTGCCTTCTACGAAGAGGTGCCTGCGGGGATCGCCGACGTGGTGCGGGGGCAGACCGTCGCGTCGGATGGACGATAGAACGGAGGGGCGAGATGGCGAAGGCGAAGTTTGAGCGGACGAAGCCGCACGTGAACGTGGGGACGATCGGGCACGTAGACCACGGCAAGACGACGCTGACGGCGGCGATCACGCACGCGTTGGCGGGGGTGGGGGGGACGCAGCCGAAGGGCT
>DASYRG010000053.1:0-13984 GCA_036004665.1 bacterium
AGCGGTGACCCGTCTGACTGTCAGCGAGTACGGCCCCGGCGTGGAGGTCCGCTGGGTGAACCAGGGGCCCTCGACCCACACCGTGACCGACGACCGCGGCGCGTTTGATTCCAGGGCGCTCGCCCCGGGCGCCGCCTTCTCCTTCCGTTTCCAGGCCCCGGGCACCGTCGACTATCGCTGTACGATCCACCAGGAGATGCGAGGACAGATCGTCGTCACCGCGTCCGGATACTGAGAAGCCGCCCATGGCCATCCGCGCGGCCGAGATCGTCTGGGAGCCCTCCGCTGAGCACATCGCGCGGAGCCGTCTCACGCACTTCATGCGGCGCCACGGGCTCCCCGACTACCAGGCGCTGCACCGCCGCTCTATTGAGGACATGGAGTGGTTCTGGGACGCGGTGAGCAAAGACCTGGCGCTGGAGTGGTTCCGTCCGTACACCCGCGTGCTCGACGTCAGCAAAGGCATCCCCTGGGCGACCTGGTGGATCGACGGCCGCTACAACTACGTGCACAACTGTCTCGACCGCCACGTCGCACGCCTCGGCACCAAGATCGCCTGCATCGCCGAGGGCGAGGAAGGGTCGCTGCGGCGGCTCACCTACCGCGAGATGCTGGAGGAGACCAACCGCCTGGCCAACGCGCTGCGCCGCCTGGGGATTCGCACAGGCGACCGCGTCGGCATCTTCATGCCGATGACCGCCGAGTGCGCGATCGCCACTCTCGCCGTAAACCGCATCGGGGCCGTTTACGTCCCCATCTTCTCGGGTTTTGCCGCCGGGGCCGTCGCCACCCGGCTCCAGGACGCGGAGGCCGTCGCGCTGATCACCTCCGACGGCTTCACCCGGCGTGGCACTCCCGTGGCGATGAAAGCGATCGCCGACGAGGCGGTCGCCGCCTCCCCAAGCGTCCGCCACGTCATCGTGCAGCGCCGCACCGGCGCCGCCGTGACCATGAGCGCCGGGCGCGACCACCGCTGGGAGGAGCTGGTCGCGGGCGCATCGCCCGACGCGGCCCCCGAGATTACCAACGCCGAAGATCCGCAGGTGATCATCTACACCTCCGGCACGACCGGGCGGCCCAAGGGCACCGTGCACGTGCACGGCGGGTTTCCAATCAAAGGCGTGATGGACATGGCCTACGGCTTCGACATCGCCGAAGAGGACGTCATGTTCTGGCTCACCGACCTGGGCTGGATGATGGGCCCTTGGGAGATCATCGGCGTCCTCACCCTCGGCGCCACGATGGTGCTTTATGACGGGGCGATCGACCACCCGGGGCCGGACCGCCTCTGGGAGATCGCCGCCCGGCACAAGGTGACGGTCCTCGGCATCTCTCCTACCGCCGTCCGGGCGCTGATGCGCCACGGCGATGAGCTGCCCCGCCGGCACGACCTCTCCGCGCTGCGGCTGCTCGGCTCCACCGGCGAACCGTGGAACCCGGAGCCCTGGATGTGGCTCTTCGACAGGGTCGGGGGCCGGCGCTGCCCGATTATGAACTACACCGGGGGCACTGAGATCGCCGGCGGGATCCTGGGATGCACCGTCCTGCATCCGCAGAAACCGATGGCCTTCACCGCGCCCGTGCTGGGGATGGACGTGGACGTCTATGACGATCAGGCCCGGCCCGTGCGCGGCGAGGTCGGCGAGCTCGTCCTGCGGCGCCCCTGGCCGGGCATGACGCGCGGCTTCTGGCGCGATCCGGAGCGCTACCTCGAGACCTATTGGTCGCGCTGGCCCAACGTCTGGGTGCACGGCGATTGGGCCAAGATCGACGAAGACGGCTTCTGGTTTCTGCTCGGACGCAGCGACGACACGATCAAGGTCGCGGGCAAGCGGGTCGGTCCGGCCGAGGTGGAATCGGCCGCGGTCGCCCACGCGGCAGTCGCGGAGGCCGCCGCGATCGGCGTACCCGACGAACTCAAAGGTGAGGCGGTCGTGCTGTTCGCCGTCCTGCGCCCAGAAGTGGAGCCGTCCGACGAGCTGCGCGGGGAGATCCGAGCGCGCATCGTCGAGATCCTCGGCAAGACGCTCGACCCGAAAGAGGTCCGCTTCGTCGGCGACCTGCCCAAGACCCGCAACGCCAAGATCATGCGACGCGTCATCCGCGCGACGCATCTCGGTACCGCCGCCGGCGACCTCTCCTCCCTGGAGAACCCGCAGGCGCTCGAGGAGATTCGACGCGCCCGCTGAGCGGGTGGTAGAATTATCTTGCGCCGCTTTCTAACTTCAGCGAGAAGCGCCGGACACCAATCGCGAGGAGGAATATTATGCCGAATCCTGTCGCGCATTTTGAGATTTACGGGGACAATCCCGAGAAGCTCGGGGACTTCTACAAAGGGGTCTTCGGCTGGGAAATCAAAGACGCCGGTGTCCCCGGCCAGCAGTACTGGTTGATCAAGACCGTTCCAACGGACGAGAAGGGGGCGCCGACCACTCCGGGTGGGATCAACGGCGGGTTGATGAAGCGGCCGATGCCGGACTCCCACAACTGGATCAGCTATGTCACCGTTGCGTCCCTCGACACGACCGTGGAGAAGGCCAAGAGCCTAGGAGCGACCGTGATCCGCCCCAAATCGGCGGTTCCGCAGCAGGGCTGGTTCGCCATCCTCACTGATCCGGAGATGAACACCTTCGCCGTCTGGCAGGACGACCCGAAGGCCGCCTAGAGAACGCCCCGGCTACCCCGACGCACCGGCAGATCAGCAGGCGAGAATGTTGATAGATTTCGCGCGGGTCTACGATATCCATACGCAGGCCCGCGCGAAACTCTTTGACTGGATCCGCCCTCTCAGCCAGGAGCACTACACGCGAGAATTCCCCTTTGCCCATCGCACGCTCCGGGCCACCATGCACGAAATCGCGACGCATGAATGGTGGTTTACCGTGCGACTGCGTGAGGAACCGATGCCCCGGCCCTTCTCCTGGAAGGACCTCCCCATGAACCAGCACGCCACCTTCGCGGAGCTGGAGCGGGCGTGGACGGAGCAGGCGCCGCAGACAAGGGCGACGCTGGCCGGGCTGACCGACCTGGACAAGGTCGTGGAGACGCGGATGTACGGGCACAAGCGTGTCCGAATTCTGAGGGCGACGAAGCGCGACGTCGCCACCCAGTTGCTCCTCCACGAGGTGCACCATCGCGCGCAGGCGATGGCGATGCTGCGGCACCTCGGCCTCGAGGCGCAGGACCTCGACTACCTCCACTTTCTGCAAGAGGAGCGCGTTGAAGCGATCTCACCGTAACGTTCCTCTCTTCCGACCGGCTCAGGTGGGGCAGCTCGTGCAGGGTTCGCTCCCCATCCGGGGATGCGGCTGGGGCGGGGCGCCCGGGGCGACGACGCCCACGTAGACGCCGCCGAGGATGAGACCGCCGCCGAGGAGCAGACCCATGGTCACGGGCGTGCCCTCCAGGAGGGAGCTCGCGGCCACGGCGACGAGAGGAAACAAGACGAATTGATACGCGATGGTCGATGCGCTCCACCGTTTCAGCACAAACAGGAACAGCACGAACACCGCGCTGGTCCCCAGCAGGATCAGATAGAGCAGGGCCACCCAGGTCGACGTCTGCGCCGGAAGGATCCGCGCCTCGTCCCGCAGGGTGGAGAGCCCCAGGAGCACCACCGCGCCCACCGCCATGGCCACGACATTGGTGCTGACGGGGTGACTCGCCGGGAACCGTTTGATGATGATGCTGGCTTCGGCAAAACAGAGCGCCATTCCCAGGGCCGCCAAAAGCGGCCAGAAAGGAACGGCTCCCCCCACTGACCCGAGGGAGGTCAAAGCAATCCCGGTGATGGCAAGCACCGCCCCCAGAAGACCACGCCACTGAAAACGCTCCAACCCCTGAACGACCGCCAGGACAAAGGTAAAGAGCGGCGCCGACGCCAGGATGACCGCGGCCAGCCCCGCGGGGATGTAGAGGATCGCCCAATAACCTAGGGCGTAGCTGCCGCCGAAGCCGAGCAGCCCGTAGATCGAAGCACCCAGCAGGGCGCGCCCGCGCGGAAACTGCAGACGCTGGATCGACGCCACTGCCAGGAGCACCAGCGCCGCCGCTCCGATGCGCAGCCCCGCCCCCCAGAAGGGCGGAAGTTCGCGGTTGCTGAAGCGGACAGCGACGAAGTTGAGCCCGCCCAGGAGAACGGTGACCAGGAACGCCGCCAGGGTGAGCCGGTCGCCTAGGCGGTCGCGCACAGTGGCCTCAATCCCAGTCGCAGCAGCCATCCCGAGATTGCTTCGGGGGGAACGGGAGACGGTTCCTCCTCGACTTCATGATAGAATGGGTGAGCGCGCGCCCGTAGCTCAGTGGATAGAGCGTCGGCCTGCGGAGCCGAAGGCCGTGGGTTCAAGTCCCGCCGGGCGCGCCACTTCCCCAACCCTGCTTAGATCGAGGCCTGCTCAGCAAGGATTGATTAGACCAGAACGGGGACCCTATCGGGGATGGGTCATCGCCGAGTTTACACCCGCTGATTCAGCTGAAAGAATCGCACGCCTCACACCAGCGCGAAGTTCTTTGTCATACGGATCAGCGTGCCGCGATCACTGTGCGGAGACCGCTGGATTTCTACCTCGTCCATGGCGCGCCCGATAACATAGAGACCCCAGCCGCGCGATTCTTCTTCCGGTCGGGCATCGGGGATTGCGCTTCTGTCCAGGAGGGGACTGCCGTCGTTGTAGACACTGACGGTCATTGCCGGCCGGTCATATGCAATGTCAACCATGATCTGGCCGGTACCGCTGGCGTGCGCATGGAGACGCGCGTTGGCGAGCGCCTCTCCGAACGATATCTCAATGAGTCCCGATTCGATGTCGGTCCCACCCTCGTTGCGACAGGCAAAGGCCACCAAGTGTCGAACAGCTCGGAGCTCCGGCAGTGCCGTGGTGAGGTGCACGCTCAGCTTCCACATCAGATCGGCCCGTTCTTCCCGCGCAAGCGCTCGATCGCCTCGGCCACGGTCTCCACGATCGGGACCAGTTCGTCCAGTCCCACGATCTGCAAGAGACGGCGGAGAACTGGGGACGGCCCCGCGAGGAGCACCTGCCTGCCATGGGCCACCGATCGCTCCCGAGCCCAGAAGAGCAGCCGCAGGCCGCTCCCGTCGAGGTAGCGCAGTTCGCTCATGTCCACGATGACCTGCCGACCGTTCCCGACGAGTCCTTCCAAGGCGTCCTGGAAGAGGGGTGCAGTGCCCAGGTCTACCTCGCCGCGAACGTGGAGGACATCGGCCTCCGGAAGTTCTTCAACGTGACATTCCAGAATATCCATCTCACTCAGTCTAAGACCGGACGTGTCAAGCGCGGGTCAAGTTACGGGGGTTAGGTCAAAGAAGCTCTACCCGTCGACTCTCAAACGGTACCCCACGCCAGCCTCCGTAAGAATATACGTAGAATCTGATGGGTTCGGTTCAAGCTTGTGCCTCAAGTTGCTGACGCTCACCCGAAGCATGTGAAACTGGGTCTCGTACCCGTGTCCCCAGACCAGGCGACATCCCTCTTTTGTCCTCCTGCAAGAAACCCTTCTGAAGGGGGCGACCGTCTGCAAAGCGTAGTAGGATAAAGCACATGGATTTCCGCATCGTCAACGAGAAACTGAACCAGGCGGAAGCGCTGCTGAAAGAGCAGCAGATTGATACGTGGCTGCTCTTCGTTCGCGAGACCTCGCTGACGCCTGACCCCTGCATCGACCTGGTTGTGGGACTGGACATGGTCTGGCATTCGGCGTTCCTGGTCAGCCGCGCCGGCGCGCGCGTGGCCATCGTGGGCCGCTTTGACGCCGAGAACATCCGCGCCATCGGCGGATATAGCGAGATCATCCCCTACGACCAGAGTATTCGTCCGCCCCTCCGCGAGGCGCTGGCGCGGATCGATCCTCAGACGATCGCCGTGAACTACTCGCCCAGCGACCCCTCAGCCGACGGCCTCACGCACGGTCTGTGGCTGACGCTGCAGGAGACCCTGGCCGATACCACCTACGCCGGCCGACTAATCTCCGGCGAGAAGTTTGTCATGGCCCTGCGCGGGCGCAAGTCGGCGGCAGAGGTCGGCCGCATCCGCGCCGCCATCCGCGCCACGGAGCGGCTCTTCGCTCAGGTGAGCAAGGGCCTGAGGGCCGGCCAGACCGAACAGCAGATCGCCACAGCGATCAAGGCGGCGATGGCCACACTCTCCTTGAGCACCGCCTGGGACGAACCGTACTGCCCCATCGTCAACGCGGGGCCGGACTCTCCCGTCGGCCACGCCGCGCCCGGGCGATTCAAGACCTCGCGCGGGCAGCTGCTGCACATCGACTTCGGCGTGAAGAAAGGCGGCTTCTGCTCCGACCTCCAGCGAATGTGGTATTTCCGCCAGCGGGGGGAAAAGCGCGCGCCGGACGAGGTGCGTCGCGCCTGGGATGCGTGCTGGGCCGCGATGGACGCGGGGGCAGCGCGACTGAAACCCGGCGTCCTGGGCTGGGAGGTCGATGCGGCCGCGCGCGCAGCGCTGGTGAGCGCGGGCTATCCTGAATACCCGCATGCCCTCGGCCACGGGTTGGGTCGCGCGGCGCATGACGGCTCCACCCTCCTGGGGCCCCGCTGGGACCGCTACGGGCAGGCTCCCTTGGGCGTGGTGGAGGCGGGCAATGTCTTCACGCTCGAGCTGGGCGTCGGGGTGCCCGGCCGCGGGTACGTCGGACTTGAAGAAGACGTCCTCGTCACCAAGGGCGGCATCGAATGGCTGAGCAAACCGCAGCGCACCCTCTGGCTGGTGTAGCGAGAGGACGCCCTACCGGCCGAAATCCTGGACGACAATGACGGCGGATCCCGCCGTCTCGACCACCCCGACGCCGACGAGGCGGGCGCTGCCCGATAGAATCACGCGCCGGTGCACGACACTGGACATAAAGGCCGAGTGCGCCGCGCGGACGTCGGTGGCATAGGCGACGTTCTCCCCCAGGACCCGCACGGTGGCGGTGGCCGGGACGGTGCGCTGCCGTGGGCCGCGCCCATCCCGGGACTGATGGGAGAAATATCCGTTGGCCACCATGTCGAGGGCGTGGCCCCGGGCGGCTTCGCGGAGCCCTGCGTGTGACGCGACTCCCGGTAGCCCGGCGGTGCGCCGCTCCGTATTGATCAGACCAAAAAGCAGGCTCTCAAGATCCGATCTCACCCAGTAAGGAGATCCCGTAAGCGGCAGTTCGAGGACAACCTGACCCACGACGGAGGGAAGAGCCGGCCCGGCCAGTTCCAACAGCGCGAGCGCAACTAGCAGGCAGAACGTGGAGCGGGTCGGAAGGTGAAGAATCCGCCACCGGCCTGGGCTCAATCCGGGCTGAAGCCTTCAACATCTAGTGGACGTACTCCTGCCCGCTACCACATAGGGTATCCCGCGGTCTCGAAGTCGCCGGATCGCCTTCCGCGTGAGCAGCGCATCGACCAGGTCGCCCCCGAAGGCGAACCAGCGCCGCGCCTCGCGCTCCGGCGCGGTCACCGCCGCATGGACGGCGGCCAGAAAGAGGATCTCGGCGGCTTCGTCGTAAGCGAGGTGGCGAGATTCCCGTTCGAACCGGGCAGCGATCTGCCCGGTCCGCCACGGCCGCAGGTTGACCGTGTGATAGCCGCCTTCAGTGTGCACCTCGTCGGCCACGACCAGCAATTCCCGTTCCAGCAGCGTCCGCGCCGGTCGGGAACGCGCGGCGGGGCCCCACGCATCCATGCGGATCGCTCCCCTCACCTCCACGGTCTGGAGCAGCCGACGCGCGAGGGGTGACAGTTCCTCTCGCGCCTTCTCACAGCGGCCGGGATCGCGCGCGACACGCTGCAGCGCCGGGCCAAGCCTGGGATGCATCAGCACCGCCTTGCCGAGAATCAGCGGGGCCTCCACCAGGTCGTGCGCCCGCAGGCCCCGGAGGATCGCGTAAATGCGGTGGACGTCGGGGGTGGCCATCCAGCTCCCGGAGATCGGCCGGCCGGCGATGCCCTCGGAGAGTGACGGCAAGCTGGAATGGCCCGTGGTCATGACCATGCCGCGCTCGCGGACGAAGGCGGCGGCGCTGCGCGCGTTCGGGAGAGGCCGCGACGGATCTAACCGGTGCAGACGCAGACGTCGCGCCTGGAGCGCCGCGAGCGATGAGGCAGTCTTGACGCTCTCCATTGTCCTCATGTTACGGGGACGGCCGAGGGCGTCCCTCTCGCGCTGCGCCCCGGCCAGTCGAACGGCGCTGCGGAAGGGAGCGGCAGAGTGAGCGCAGAAAGCCGGTCTGTTCCCGAAAAGGAGGAGATGGAGTGAGCCGACGCCCCGTCGCCATCGACGACCTGCTCGCGATCCAGATGCCGCATCATCCCGCCGTCTCTCCTGACGGCAGCCGCGTGGTCTTCGCGGGGGGCCGCTTCGACTACGACGGGAACGCCATTCGCGCCGGGCTCTGGGTCGTCCCCACCGCGGGAGGCGACCCCGCAGCGCTGACCACGGACGAGGGGCGCGATGCCAGCCCGAAGTGGTCTCCGGACGGTCGGTGGATCGCATTCCTCTCGGACCGGGGCGGCAAGCGGCAGGGAAGGAAACGCGCGCCCATGCAATTGTGGATTATCTCGGCCACGGGGAGCGAGCCGCGGCAGCTCACCTCCTTCGAGGCGGGAGTCACCCAGCCGACCTGGTCCCCGGACGGCCGCCGCATTGCGTTCGTCACCCGCGGCGCCCTGGACAGACCAGAGGGGAGTGAACCCCCCGAGATCATTGTCCGCGAGATCACCCGACCCAAGTACAAGTACGACGGGATGGGGGTCTTCGACGGGTATGCTCATGTCTGGGCGGTCCCGGCGGAGGGCGGGACGCCCGCACAACTGACCCGCGGGGACTTCGACCACGAATGGCCGCTCTGGCTTCCGGGTGGGGATGAGGTGGCCTTCGTCACCAATCGCGCGCCCGACGCCGATCTCACGCTGATCCGAGAGCTGTGGGCCGCCGACGTGAGGACCGGTGGGCTGCGGCAGATCACGCGGGGCGCGGGCCCCTGCATCGCGCCGGCCGCCTCAGCGGACGGCCGGTGGATCGCCTTCGTCGGCCACGACCTTCATGCCGGACCAGCCACGAACAACGCCCTCTGGATCGTCCCGGCGCAGGGCGGCGAGGCCATCAACCTGACCGCCGCGTTCGACCGGTCGGTCGTCAATTCCGTCTGGAGCGACACCCGCCTCGCCCCGCTCTTCCCCACGGTCGAGTGGGCCGACGGCGGCGCGGGGATCGTCTTCTATGCGACTGACGGCGGCCGGACGCACCTCTACCGCGTCGACGTGGCCGAGCGCACCGTCCGGCAGCTGACCGAGGGGCCGGAGGTGGTGGCGGACATCAGCGCGGCGGGGGGACAGATCGTTTACCAGCGCATGACCCCCTCCTCCCTCGACGAGCTGTGGATCCTCCCACCGGGCGGCGAGCCCCGGCGGCTCGTCACCCTCAACGCTGCGCTCACCGCGAGGCTCGATCTGGTGCAGCCCCAGCGCTTCGCCTACGCAGGCGCGGACGGGTGGCCGATGGAGGGGTGGATGGTGACGCCGCCCGGGTTCGACCCCACGAAGAAGTACCCGGCCATCCTGCGCATCCACGGAGGCCCCCACTCCACCTACGGCGATCTCGTCAACCACTACGTCCAGGTCCTGGCGGCGCACGGCTTTGTGGTCTTCTGGACCAATCCACGCGGCAGCGGTGGGTACGGAGAAGCGTTCGCACGAGCGGTCGTCCGCGACTGGGGCGGCAAGGACAGCGAGGACATCCTCCGCAGCCTCGACCACCTCATCGCCCAGGGGTTCATCGATCCAGCGCGGGTGGCGGTCGCAGGCGGCTCCTACGGCGGCTTCATGACGAACTGGCTGATCACGCACACCGACCGCTTCCGCTGCGCCGTCACCGAGGTCTGCGTGAGCAACCTCTTCAACTTCTTCTGCACCAGCGACATCGGCTTCACCTGGGGAGAACTGGAATGGGGCGCCGATCCCTGGGACGGGGCGCAGATCCTCCTGGAGCACTCACCCTACTGGTATGCGAAGCGCGTGAACTGTCCCGTCCTGATCACGGCCAACGAGGAGGACCACCGCTGTCCGATCGAGCAGTCGGAGCAATTTTTCATCGCGCTGAAGAAGCTCGGCAAGGAGGCCGTCTTCCTGCGCTTCTCGGGAGAGAGCCACACGATGGGATCCACCGGCCGGCCCAAGCCGCGCATTGAGCGGCTCCGACACCTCGTCGCCTGGTTCGAGCGGCACCTGCTGGAGCCTACGGAGCGAGCCCCGCAGATCGCCCAGCCGGCGGCCCAGCCGGTGCGTTAGCCGGACGTCCAACCCACGCTCATCGGGAGGAAACGCCACCGCCTCTGGGCCTCCGGGGACGTCTGGAAGGAGCGAGATGCTTGACGAAACGCTCGTGCGTGAGGTCATCGCCCAGGCCCGCGCGGCCAGCGGCCTGCACCATCCTGAGTTCCGCTTCGAGGCTCATCCCAAACGGTATCGTCTCGAGCGGCTGCGAGAAGTTGGCATGATGGGCGGCGTGTTCGGTGCGCCGCTCGTCGCGGTCGCGGGCCTCTCCTTCGCCGGCACGTAGCGGGGCAGCGCACTGAAGCGCGTCGTCTCGGTCAGCCTGGGCTCCCGCGCGCGCGATCACCGCTTCGAGACCGACTTCCTGGGCCACCGGATCCTCATCGAGCGCATCGGCACCGACGGCGACTTGGCCCGTGCCAACGCGCTGCTGCGCGCCCTCGACGGCACGGTCGACGCCTTCGGGGTGGGGGGCATCGCGCTCCACCTCTACGCGGGCCGCCGGCGCTACCGGGTGCGCGACGCAGCCCGGATGATCCGCGGCGTCACCCGCACGCCCGTGGTCGACGGTGGCGCCCTCAAAGAGTCATGGGAACGGTGGATGATTGCCGAGTACCTTCCCCGCCACGGCATCTCGTTCAAAGGCACAAAGGTGCTGCTCGTTCCCGCCGTGGATCGCGTCGGGATGACGGAGGCGTTTCTCCACGCGGGCGCCGACGTCATGGCGGGCGATCTCATCTTCGGGCTGGGCCTCCCTCTCCCCGTGCGCTCCCCCGTGGTGGGCCGCGTCCTGGCCGCGATCCTCGTACCGATTGTGAGCAAGGTGCCGTACGCCGCCCTCTACCCCACGGGCGCGCGGCAGGAAGACATCACCCCCCGCCATCAGAAGTACTACGCTTGGGCCGACGTCATCGCCGGCGACTTTCATTACATCCGTCGGCACCTGCCGCCCGATTTGCAGGGGAAGACGATCGTGACCCAAACCATCACTGCCGAGGACGTCGAGCTGCTCCGCCTGCGGCGGGCGCGGCGGCTGATCGTCGACTTCCCGGCCATGGGCGGGCGGTCATTCGCCACCAACGTCCTGCAGGCCACCGTCGTGGCCGCGACCGGCCGCCGACCGGAAGAGATCACGCCGCCTCAGTACGTGGACCTTCTGCTCGCGGCGGGGATGGAACCGCGCGTCGAACTGCTCGCCCCGGCGCTCCGATGAAGACGCGGATCTACCAGCGCATTGCCGAGGTCGAGCCGAAGCGCTGGGACGGGGTCCGCGGCGATGGACCGTCCGATCCCTTTAGCAGCCATGCCACCCTCGCCGCGCTGGAAGCCGCGCAGCTCGAGGGCATCCGCATGTGGTACGCCACCCTCGAGGACGCCGCCGGTCGATGGATCGCCGCGGCGCCCCTGACCCGCGTGGAGATCGACGGATCCCGCCTCAGCCGCGGCGCGCTCCGCCGGATGATCGCGGGCGGCCGGCACCTTTACCCGGGATTCATGCGCACCGCAGCGATGGTCTGTGGCGCCCCGCTCTCAGTGGGCAATCCGCCGGCGCGGATGATCGGCGGCGTCGACCAGCCTGCGGTGCTGCGGAAGCTCGCCGGTCTGCTCGGCGAGGCTGCGGAACAATACCACACGCCCTGGCGCGGCTTCAAAGAATTCCCCGATCGCGCGCTGGCGGAGGCCCGGAGCGCCCTCGAGCCGGCCGGCTGGATCCTTGTCCCGTCCGAACCCAATCTACGCATTGCGCTGCGCTGGTCCGGCTACGGTGGGTACCTGAGCAGCCTGCGCAGCGACTACCGCTACAAGATACGAAGAGCGGCGCGCAAAATGGACCGGGCCGGCATCGTCGTCGACACTCTCCCGCTGGGAGAGGGATATGATCTGGGCATGCATCGTCTCTACGACGCGGTGATGGACCGGGCAACGGTCCAGCTGGAACACCTCACGCCGGCCTTCTTCATCGCGTTCGGACGGGCCTATGGGGAGTCCGCCCCAATTATCCGGCTGCGCCGCGACGGGCGCATCGTCGGCTGGGTCGCCATGCTCTTCGCCGACGGGGTCGCCTACGACATGTTTCATGGCATCGACTACGCGGAAAACGCCCAGGCGGATCTCTACTTCAACCAACTCGCGGAGGTAATCCGGCTGGCCATCTCCCGGGGCGCGCGTGTGTTGTCGATGGGCCAGAGCACCGAGATCGCGAAGACCCGTTTCGGCGGGAAAATCATGCCACTATGGGCGGCGATGCGTCACCGCAATCCCGCCGTCCAGGCGCTGTTCCGTGCGGCGCGGCGCCAGCTCTTCCCGCGCAAGAGCGTGCCGGTCCGCCGTGTCTTCCGGGAGGGCGAGGCCGTCGGAGGCGCCGGGGGATGAGGGCGCGGCCAGAGATCCCTCGCCGTCCCTTCGGACCCACGGGCGTCCCCGTCCCGGTCCTGGGGCAGGGCACCTGGAAGATGGAATACGCGCCGCGCGCAAGAGCCGTCGAAGCCCTTCGCCGCGGCCTTGACCTCGGCCTCACCCACATCGACACGGCCGAATCCTACGGACGCGGCGCGGTCGAAGAGGTGGTGGGGGAAGCGATCGAGGGCCGGCGGGCGGAGGTGTTCCTGGTTTCGAAGGTCAACCCGCGCAACGCAACGCGCAAAGGGACGATCACCGCGTGTGAGCGGAGTCTCACCCGTCTCCACACCGACCATTTGGATTGCTACCTGCTGCACTGGCCGAGTTCGCACCCGCTCGCTGACATCGTCGCCGCCTTTGAACAGCTCGTCGCGGACGGCAAGACCCAGTCCTGGGGGGTCTCCAACTTTGACGAGAAAGAACTCGAAGAGACCGTCCGCCTGGCCGGGCCCGGCCGGGTCACCTGCAACCAGGTGCTCTACCATCTCGGGGAACGGGCGGTGGAACACTTTGTGCTGCCGAGCTGCGCGCGGCACGGCGTCGCGCTCGTCGCCTACAGCCCCTTCGCACAGGGACGGTTTCGCTCTCATCCCGTGCTGGAGGAGGTGGCCTGGGCCCACTCGGCCACGCCGCGCCAGGTCGCCCTCGCGTTCCTGACGCGCCATGCTCACGTTTTCACCATCCCCAAAGCATCTCGCGTCGCCCACGTAGAGGACAACGCCGGAGCCGGAGGGGTTCGCCTCACTGACGAGGAGATCGCTCGCATCGACGCCGCCTTTCCTGTGGGACCGGCCCAGCCGGGGGACGTTCCAGTCCTCTAGGGCGGCCAACGCCGCGGCGAAGCGTGGGAGATATACTTAGAGTCTGGGCCCGTAGCTCAGTGGATAGAGCAGGGGACTCCTAAGCCTCTGGTCGGGGGTTCGATTCCCTCCGGGCCCGCCACCCCAAACTCTGAGGAGGTTGTCGAGGATGCCTGAGGACAACAATGCCATCGTGCACCGCTTCGAGAAGGCGTTCGCAGCCAACAATGTCGGAACCATCGATGAGCTGTGCGACCCGAACCTCGTCGACCACAACCCGGCGCCGGGCCAGGAGCCGACCCTGACCGGGTTAAAGAAACCATCGCGACATACAAGGCGATCTTCCCCGACTCGCAGCTCGACATCCAGGCCGTCATCGGCGAGAGCGATCTCGTGGCGACCCGCTGGACAGTAACGGGCACGCACAAGGCGGAGTTCTTCGGAGTTCCGGCCACCGGCAAGCGGGTCACAGTCGAGGGCATGAATTTCTACCGGTTGAGCGGAGGGA
>DASYRG010000054.1:0-40484 GCA_036004665.1 bacterium
TCCACGCGGCGCACCCCGACGAGAGCCCGCTCCTCAAACGCCTCAGCGGTAGGCCCAGCCGCCGTGGGGGTGATCAGGAGTTGCCCTCCGGCGGGCCAGTCCGAGAGATCCTCCGCCACCAGGACCGTCCGATCGCCCGCGCGGGCCGTCCGGGCCAGCTTCGCCCAAGTGTAGCGGAGTGGCGCTCCGTTGACCTCCCACTGCCCTCCGCGCATCACCCAGATCCCCACGTCGCCGGCGACAAAATCCCCGCCCTGAAAGGTTTGCCCCTCGGCTATGACCAGGCGGATCTCCGCAGTCACGCCCGCAGGGATGGGCTGACCTGGCCTCCCCATCTGCAAGACCCCACCCGCCTCGACGATCACGCCCGCCGCGTCCATCCGCGTGGACCGGCGGCTGGAGAAGGCCAGCGTGCCCGCCACTGCGATCGGTCCCAGGTCGCCGTCGGAGTGCACGTCGTACTCCACCACCGTGCCGCGGGCGATCCTCACTCCTAAGGACGGCCCCGGCACCGCCCGCCGAGCCCACGTCGCCGGATCGGACCATCGCCCGCTGCGCACACTGACCGCGGGCGCCCCAGCCGCGGCAGCACCGCCGCCTCCCGGCGGCAGCGCCAGCGCAACGATCGCCAGGATCCAGAGGGCCAATCGAGATCGCTCAGGCATGAGTGGGTCCAGGCATGGTCCGTGGAAGAACGCGGAGAGGAGGACGGTGGTCCTCCTCTCCGCCGTGACGCGGGTGGTACGAGCTTAGAAGCCCGGCTTGATCAGCTTCAGCACCGGCGTGCAGGCCAGGTTGGCGGCCGTATCGGTGACACATGCGTAGACATAGGCCCGCCGGCGGGCCCAGGTGGACGACGACCACGTGTAGCGGAACGGGGGCGCCGTCACCGTGGCCAGCAGCTGCTCATCCGCATAGAACTTCACGTTGCTAATGGGGATGGTGGCGCCGACCGTCGCGTCGAGCGTGATGGATCCTCCCAGCACGTCCCCCTCCTGAGGGCTGACCCAGGCGATGGTCGGCAGAGAGTAGAAGCCCGAAGGGTTCGGAGTGGGCGTCGGGGCAGGCCGGGGGCCCTTGGAGGGGATGGGTGTTGGGCTGGGGCTGGGGCCTTTCTGGGAGACCAGCTGACCGGACGCGCCACCCGCCGGACCCGCCACCAGCGCCCCACTGGGGCCGGTCGTGCCGGAGAGAGAGGGCAAGGGGTCCAGCCAGGCGTCAAAGAGCTGGTAGTAGAACGCGTCCACGTCAGGCCTCGGGCGATCGCGGCGGGTCAGCCGGAAGTCCCCCGTACTCACCGTCAGGCCACCCGCCCCGCTCCAGCCGCGAACGGTGAAATAGGAATTGGCGTTCCGCTGCCAGCCGAAGTCAATCGCCACCGGCGAGTTGAACTTGGTGCCGACGGAGACCACATAGACGGCCGAACACACCTCCGAGAGCGGATTCAACCCTTCCGCCGACGACGAGCAGGGCAGGTGATCCTGGGAGAAGTCCTTCCCGTGGTTCGAAAAGACGTTGCGCAGCAGCTTGCTGGGACGGTTCGGGTCATTAGCTGTGCCGTAGGCGGGGACGAGGAGGCCGATCGGCGTGGGAAAGGCGGCGCTCCCGTAGAGCTCGCTGTCCTGGAGGTGCCAGCCGACCACGTACGTCAGCGCGTTGAATTCCCCGTTCTCATAGAGCTTCGCCCGGTGCATCTGCCAGCGGCCGAAGTACGCGCCCCAGCGAAATCCCGCTGAGCCGTTCCGCCAACCCCGAAAGTCCAGCACGATGAAGTTCGGCTCCGGGTTGATCCAGCTGAGGAACCCGTTCGAGCGGTTCGAATGGGACTCGTTCCGCACCATCACCAGCGGACGGAACGTGGCGACGAACGTTCCTCCCTCGGCGAAGTGAAACCCCGCATCGGAGTCGGCCGTGGAAATCCCGGAGGTGCCGGATGCGGCGTTGTCGATGAAGACGTTGTTGCGCGAGGCGATCCAGAACCCCGCGGCGCGGTTCCGCCCGTCCAGCGCCCCCGCCCGCCAGATCACCTTGGCCGAGAGGTTGTGGATGAAGACATTGTCCACCCCTCCAAGCATGCCGGCGGCGGCTTCTCCCACGAAATAGCCGACGCCGGTGGTATCGTAGCCGACCACGTCTTCGAAGAGGATCCCGTTGGAGGCGTGCACGTTGAGGAAGTGATTGTCCGACCGCCAGATGGACGCCCCCCGCACAACCATCCCGCGCGAGGCATCCTCCATCATGTGGAAGTGCAGCGGGTAGCGCCCGAGGCAGCCGAACATCCCCAAGTCGCGAAACTCCGCATACCCGACGGAGCCGGCGGCAGTGTGCATGAAAACTGTGTGGCCATTCATCGGATAGGTCGGATACTTGCTGCTGACGACCACGTTGCGCGAGAGGAGCGCCACTTCGGCCCCCGTGGTGGGGGCGCCGCTGTGAGCGGCGCTGAGGCCCTGAGAGAGCTGGATCTCCGAGTAGGTCCCCAGGTAGGTCGCGCGGACGATGGTCCGCTGCTCAAACTCTGCGGGATTCAGGCCGCGGCTGGTGGGAGTGACGAGCAGCGTGCTCCCGACCTCCCAATCGCTCACGTTCTCCCGGACCTTCAGCACCGTGTCCCCCGCCGGAGCATCCTCGATCAGCTTCACCCAGGTGTGGCGGAGAGGCCAGCCATTCGCATCCCAGCGGCCCCCCGGCATGACCCAGAGCCCGATGTCCGACTCAGCAAAGTTTGCGCCACCGACGCAGCCGCCTGTCGGGGAGGTGACCAGCCGCAGTTCGGCGTCGATGTTGGCGGGGATGGGCTCCGCCGCCGTGCCCATGTCCAGATGGCCCCCGCTTTCGACGATCACGTTACCCGTATCGAGTCGCGTCCCAGTCGTGCGGGAGAATTTGAGCTTGCCGCGGATAGTCACTTTGGCCATTTCCACATCAGAGAACCGGTCATAGGTGACCGTGAACCCGGCGGGGATGACCACCGTATCCCCAGCCGCCGGAGCCCGTCCGCCGGTCCAGAGGGTCGCGTCGGACCAGTTTCCCGTCCGCAGCGCTGTAACGGTGACCCCGGCATGCACGATCTGACCTGAGGGCGGTAGGGCGAGGGCGAGGAGGCTGGCGGCAAGGAGAACGACGAGCGACTTCCGATCGAGGGGGTTCATAAGCTGCTCCTTTTCGGTATCCCGGCTGGCCGCGCCGGCAGCGCGGTCCCGTGGCTTTGCGTCCCAGGATCACTCCTGGTTTGCTATTTCGTGGAGTCAGCGCCCGTGAAGGACTCTGCTTACCCCCTCCAAGGACTCTGCTTACCCCCTCCTATGCCCTCCCGTCCAACCCCTTAGACGGCGAACGACGGAGCCGCAGCCGCACCCTCAGAGGGCCGGTCATAGCTCCGCCGTCCCAGTACCCATTCTCTCTTACCGGGCCTGCGGCCAAGCGCCAGACGTGCATCCGTCCGCCCACCCCACCATCGGGGCAGAGGACCGAGCGGGAGCCCTAACCCTGAAACCTCTCCTCGAAACCTAACCCGATACCTCTTCCAGATCGACGACGTCCACTTCTATGGATGCTGGAGTTCGTAGCAGCATCAGCAGCACGCGCACCCGCTCCGCCCGAGTCGCCGCGCGCTCAAGGATCCCCTCGAACCCGACGAACGGACCGTCCGTGATCCGCACATGAGCGCCTAGCCGGAGCAGCGGAGCCCAGGGGACGACATCCCCCTCCCGGCAGCGCGCTCTCAGCACCTCGATCGCCTCGTCAGGGACGGGTACCGGGACCTCATCGGTCCCGACGATGCGCTTGACGCCCGGTGTCCACTTCACCGCGTGCCACTGCTGCGGCTCCAGGGTCATCCGGACGAACAGGTAGGACGGGAAGAGCGGTTCGACCGTGCGAACCTTGCGCCCCCGCCAGCGCCGCATCGCTTCCAACTTGGGCAGGAAGACCGGCACCGCTCCGCGCTGCGCCAGCCTGTGCACGACCTCGTCCTCGCAGCGCGGTTTGGTCTGAACCGCGTACCAACGATCAACGGCCATCGATGCTCTGGCCTCCCGGTGACAACGCTACGGTGCGACAACCTCCCGCGGGTCCATCCGGTTCAGGACGATCCCGAGGATGTTCACGTCCACACGCTCCATCCGCCGGCGGACTTCTTGTTCCGCCCGCCGCCCGGCGCCCTCCGCTGGAAGGACGACGATGGCCCCATCCGCCTGGCGGGCGAGGTGCAGGGCATCCGGGTAGCGGAGCGCCGGGGGCGTGTCGAGCACGGCGAAGTCATAGGTAGCCTTGATCTGCTCGAAGATCGGTCCCAGCATCTCGCTCTGGAAGAGGGCGTGCGGAGACCCCGTCAGCGTCCCCCCTGTCAGCACATAGAGGTTTGAGGTCTTCGCCGCCTTCACGGCATCCTTCAAGACCGTCTTCTTCTGCAGCATCTCCGCCAACCCGGGACCGACAGGCAGACCGAACGGAAGGTGCAGGGATGGCGAACGCAGGTTGGCGTCAACCAGCAACGTGCGCCGGCCTGTCGCCGCGGCCATCAAGGCCAGGTTCAGCGCCGTCGTGGAGACACCGTGCCCCTCCTCGGCGCCGACGACGGCGACGGAGTGGATCCCCGTCCCGCCGTTCTTCCCGTCGGCCAATACGAGATTGGCCGCCAGGAGCCCGAAGGCCTCGACAAAGGGCGTCCCCGGCGAAAACTTGGCGATCGTGGTGAAGTGGTTGTTATTGGACCCCATTACGCTCACCTCAGCGAATGGCCTGCCCCACCCATGCGGTCAGGCCGTCAATCCCGCGGCCAAGATGCGCCAGCACGGAGGCCACGGGGTTGTTGGATGTCGTCATCAGTTCGGCGCCCGTGCGCGCCACGAGGAAGGACGAACTCACCAGCAGGAACAGGATGAACCCGATGACCAGCACCGCCCCGCCGGGGGCCGTGCGCTGAGGAGACATGTCGGGCACACCGACGAGCACCGGCACTCCCAGCGCTCGCTCTGCGTCCTGCGGCGTGCGGATGCGGTCGTCACCGGTTTCCAACACGATCGCGGCCATCGCGCCAAGCAGGAGTCCGAGGAGGACTCCCAGCCCCACGCGGATCGGCAACCCCGCGCTCACCGGTTGAGACGGTGTGGTCGCCCGTTCCACCACCTGGACCCCCGCGGGCATGAAGCCGGCTTCGCTCTCGCGCAGGAGCGCCTCCTGATAGCGGTCGGCCAGGAGGGAGTAGGACTGCGAGAGGATGGTGTTTTCCCGTAGGAGCGCGTTCAGCTCGCGCTGCTGCCCGGCGAGGGGCAGGAGCGCCGCCGCTCGGGTTCGCTCTACCGAAGACAACGCGGCCAGCCTCGCGGTCGTCGCCGCTCGCTCGACCTCAAGGTTGGCAATCGAGGTCAACATCTGGTCGTGGATCGGATTCGTCTCCTGTACCTGCCGCCCCAGCCTGTACTGCGCCTGAGCCTTGATCTGCTGGCGGATCGAAGCGATCTCCCCCTCCAGCGTCTGCATCCGCGGGTGCAGGGGCGTGTACCGCTGGGAGAGTTCCGCCTTCTGCACTTCGAGCGCGGTCAGTCGCGATTCCAACCCGGTGAAGACAGGATTGTTCTCCAGGTCGCGCTGCCCGACGCGGGTCAAGCTCTCCCGGCTCAAACGGGCCGTGGACGCGGCCAGGCGAGCCTGGGTCTCCCTGAGCTGCACAAGCGCGGTGGCGCGATCGTTCCGTACCGTCTCCAACCCCGTCGACATGGAGCCGATGAAGGTGTTGAGGTCGAGGAACTGGTGGCGCTCCTTGTAGCCCTGGATCTGGCGGTCGGAGGCCTCCAGCGCAGCCCGGGTCTTTGCCAGTTCCTTTCCGACGAAGGTGCGGACCTCGCGCATGTCCCGACGGTTGACGTCACGGAAGTACGCGATGAACTGCTCCGCGGTGGTATTGGCCAGCCGCGCCGGCATGGTGCGGTCGGTGGAGCTTGCGCGGATCTTGAGGAGGTTCGTCCCGCGCACGTCCTCAATCGCCACTGAGTCCCAGAAGGTATTCAGCCGGAGCCCCAGCGTCCCGGTGACGCGCTCGGCCACCGGTCGCGTGGTCAGCAGGTGGGTGATGTCCCCCATCAGGATCTGTGTTGACCGCCCTCCTGAGGAACTCGACTGTTGCGTCGTTCCTGCGGTTGAGGTCGGCGGCTGAAGTACCGGCGCGGTGACGAGGATCGTCGTCGCCGCGCGGTATCTGGGGGCCTGGGAGCTGGTGCGCCAGTAGACGCCACCTGCAATGAGCACGGCCAGCAACCCCACCAGCCAGAGCCTCCGCACGATGGCCCTGTAGTAGTGGCGAAACTCAAAACCTTGTCCACCCATTGGACCCACCCTCCGTCCTGTCCTAGAACCCGAAGAGCGCGCGGATCAGACTGAACCCGGACATATAAGAGAGAATGTCCTGCCAGGTGACCCGGTTACTCGCGGGAACGTAGACGATGTCCGCGTGCTGGAGCAGCACGTTCTGCTTCTCGTCCGCGTTCGTGAGAATCTTGCCCACGTTGACGGTGGCGAAGACGACGCGCTTCCCGTCGGCCGTCTGCCGGATCACGCCCACCGCGTCCATCGCGGCCTTTTCGGCGGGACCGCCCGCGGCCAGCAGGGCGTCCAGCACGCGCGCCCCTTCATTCAGGTCGAAGACGCCGGGGTTCTTGACGTTCCCCCACACCAGTACGCGGTTGAGGAACTCGGGAACCATGATCACGTCGCCGCCCTGGAGGGCGACGTTGGCGGCCGGATCTCCCTTCACCACGATTCGCTCAAGGTCGAGGGGCACGGTCACGTTGGTGCTGCGGCGGATCAGCGAGGCCCTTCGCAGAGCCGCGCGGGGCGTCAGACCCCCCGCCTGGGCGACCGCTTCCATGACCGTCCACCCAGTCTTGAGCTCGTAGGCGCCGGGGTTCGCCACCTGACCCACCATGTACACCCAGAGCCTTACCGCATCAGGACGGGCCGCCGAAACCGTCACCGTGACGCGAGGGTTCTTAAGGAAGGGTTTGAGGGCCACCGTGAGCTTCTCGGCAAGCTGAGGGGCTGTCAGACCGGCGACCAGGACCTCACCGACGAGCGGGAACGTGATCTTCCCGTCGGGTCGCACCGTCACCGAACGGGAGAGTTCCGCCTCTCCGAACACGGCAACGTCGAGCACGTCCTGCGGCCCCAGAAGGTAGTCCGCGGCCGGTGCAGGAGTGACCGGCGGCGCAGGGGCCTGAGCATAGAGCGGAGCGGTTCCCACCAGAAGAATGATCATCAGGGCGGCAGCGGCGGCCATTTCGGCCTTCCTCCACCCGATTTGTGGCTTCACGCGTTCCACCTCCTAACCTGAGGCCTGACGTCGGGGGTCAACCCCCGCCAACTGGAATTCCACCGGAACGTCCGGGTTTTCCTCATCGCTCCGGCCGCCCATTGACCTGGCGCAGAATGTAAAAAAGGTCGCGCTGGCCATTGTGGCCCCGAGCGAAGTAGAGACCCACCATAACATAGGGCTCACCCTGATAGCGAACGATCCGCTGTCCCCTCTCTAGGGTAGCCAGAGAGCACTGATCGGCGCGGGCATTGAGATGCACCGGCTCGGTCACACGCGCGCTCATCGACACAGAATCCGCCGTCATTGGACGAGTCTGAGATCCTGGAGTCCCACCACGAGCCGGGAATTGCCTCAAGGGATTACGTTGAGTCTATGGTCCAGGGCTCTCCGCCGTCGATATGTCGAAAGACGGATAGTCGGCCAGGGAAAGGTGGAATTCTCGCAAAACCAAAGGCCCGACCCGCCTGTACTGGCCTCCAAAACACCGTTCGGAGGGACCTGTCGCGGGAACAGCGAAGTCTGCCAGCCCGTCAAAGAGCCGGGATCCCATGGAGAGGATCTCCCGGGCCAGACACAACGCGCTCCAGGAGGGGATTGTGCGCCTGTCCGTCCGCTACATATGCGCTGTGGGGGCCGTCTTGCTGGCAACGGTTCCCGCGTCGATCAGTCCCGCGGGCGCCGCCCTTCCGATTTTGAATCCCGTCACCATCTGGATCCCCCCGGAATGGCACACCGGCGGGGCGTACACAGCCATTCAATCGGCCCCGGATGGGCGGGTGTACCTGGGCACGACCGTCTACAACGGCTTTGCCCGGTTTGCGGTCCTTCCCCCGAGCGGGCAGGCTTTCCAGCTGATCGCAGAGATGGCGTCTGCCACGGGCGAGAAGACGCCGGGACCGTATGCGCAGGCGAAGATCCACACCAAACCCGCCGTCGCCCCGGACGGGAAGGTCTATTTCGGTACGAAGTCCGGCAAACCGGCAGACGAAGAACGGTGGCAGGCGAACTATCCGGGGGGGCACCTGCTCGTCTACGACCCGCAAGGTGGCCGCGTCACTGACCTGGGGATCATCAAGCCCCGGCAGAGCATCATTGCGGTGGGCGTCGATCCCCAGCGAAACCTCGCCTATGCGCTGACCGACCCGGAAGTCCACCTCGTCGTGTATGACCCACGCAGCCGGACCTTCGCCGACCGCGGAGCGATCGGGGTCCACCCTCCCACCCGCTACCTCGTCGTCCTGGCGAACGGGGACGTCTACCACCGAGCGGGCGCGGACGCGTTCAACCGCTACCAGGCCTCTTCCGGGCGCATCGAGCGCCTGCCCCTCCAGATCTCCGGACGCGGCACCTACGAAGTCCCCTACGCCGTGGCCGCCAGCCCGGACGGGGCCCGCTTTCACGGCGTGGGGGAGCATACGGGTCAGGTCTATACGTTTGTGCCCGGAGAGCGCAGCATCACCGTCCACCTTCACGGCGCGGCAGTGGCGGAGGGGCAGGCGCTCCCGGCGACGCATTACACGATGACTGCCGCCCCCGACGGGAACATCTACTATACCGCCACCTACAATCGTGGCGCCGCCCTCTACCTGCTCCGGCTGAGGACCAGCACCGGGACTCCGGAGGTCGTCGGCCAGGTCGGCCCACTCCCTGCCCTGCCTCCCGGGTACCCGTACCGCACGACCGATCGTCTGATGGTGCAAGGATCCACCGCCGGACCGGATGGCACCCTCTACGTCATGCTGGCCTATCCGCTGCGGGTCCTGGTCTTCCCCCGGTTGGCCCGCCCGTGATCCCCCGTGCCTGGACGGGACGTCTGCTGCTCATCGCCGTGGCAGCGGTGGCGACGCTCCATCCTTCAGGAATTCAGGGCGCCCCTGGGACCAAACGCATCGCGTTTCTCGTGGACAGCTGGTACCCACGGTCTCACGCAGACGTGATCGGGACGCGTTTCCTCGAGGGCTACCGGGTGGGTGACCGCCGCTATGCCTCCATGGTCACCGTGGCCTCCGTGTACGCGGAGGCTCCCAGGCCCAGCGACCAGACGAGAGCGCTATCCAGCCGGTTCGGCTTCAGGGTGGCCGCGTCCGTCGCTGAAGCGCTGCTCGAGGATCCGCGCGCCGCCCGTCCCCGGCTTGCGGTGGACGGCATCCTGGTAGCGACCAGAGCCGATCCGCCTCCGAACGGTCAGGACGCCAGTCCGAGCCCTCGCCTGCAGCTCATGCGTGAGGTCTTCCGCATCTTAGACCAGGCGGACGCACGGGTGCCGATCTTCATCGACAAGATGCTCGCCACCAACCAAGCGGATGCCCAGGCGATTGTGGCCGGGGCGGCGCAGCGGTCCATCCCTCTGATGGCCGGGTCCGTGCTGCCCTTCATGCCGCTCGACCGTCCGATGCGCGCGGGTACGGCCGTCGTAGGCGTCGTCGTCGGAGCGGGTCCCTACTGGGCCTACGCCTTCCATGCCGCGGAACTGCTTCAGGGGTACATGGAGCAGCGCGGTCCACGAGAGACCGGCGTGGCCAGCATCAGAGGGGTGAGTGGAGACGCGGCCTCCCTCTCTGAGGGGGAACAGTGGGGAGGATCACTCCTTCCGGCGCTGCTCTCGTCGGCGAAAACACGTGGGTCGGGAGGCGGACGTCGGGAATCCCCGGTTTTTCTCCAGATCAGCTACCTCGACGGCGCGCGCGGGCTACTCGCGCTCCTCCCCCGGGCCTTCGATGAGGCGGAATTTCTCCTCGGAGCGAAGTTCCAGGACGGAGGCACGAGCATCGGGGGGGTGATGCTCAAGGGAGAGCCGTTCGATCATTTCGGCTACCTCGTCCATGCCCTGCAAGAGTTCTACACGACGGGCCGACCGCCGGTGCCCGTCGAGCGCACCTTGCTCACGACCGGGATCGTCCTGCTGGGCCAGGAGGCCCGCCTGCGGGGCACATCCCTGGCGACCCCCGGACTGGCGATCCGCTATCCGGCTCCGCGCTGGCGCCCCTGAAGCTACTCGCGGATCTGGCCCGAGCCGAGCACAATCCACTTGGTCGTGGTCAGTTCCTCCAGACCCATCGGGCCGCGGGGGCCGATGCGATCGGTGCTGATCCCAATCTCCGCCCCCAGACCGAACTCGGCACCGTCGACCAGGCGCGTGGACGCGTTCACTAGGACGGCGGCGCTGTCCACGGCCTCGAGGAACCGCCTGGCCGATTCCAGTCGCTCCGTCACGATGGCCTCGGCCAACCCGGTCCCGTGCCGGCGGATGTGCGCCTGCGCCTCCTCCTGACTGTCGACGACCCGGACGGCCAGGATCAGGTCCAGGTACTCCCGGCCCCACTCATCCTCTGCGGCGGGAACCACGCCGGGCGCCGCCGCCTGGGCCCGCGCATCGCCGCGCACCTCGACGCCTCTCTCCCGCAACGCGTCGATAAGGCCGGGGAGCAGGAGGCCGGCGATCGGCGCGTCCACGAGCAGCGTCTCCAGGGCGTTGCAGACGCTGGGACGCTGCGTCTTCGCGTTCACGACGAGCCGCTGGGCCATCTCCAGATCGGCAAACCGATCGACGAACATGTGGCAGACGCCTCTGGCGTGTTTGAGCACGGGGGCGCGGGCCGCCTCCACCACGGTGCGGATGAGCTCCTCACCTCCGCGTGGGATCACGAGGTCGATCCCCTCAGCGCGCAGTAACTCCAGCACGCCGGCATGACCCTCCGGGTTCAGGATCTGGACCGCCCCCGGCGGGAGCCCGCTCACGGCGGTGACGATGTCTCCGAGTGCGCCGAGAGTCCGCCGGGCTTCGCTACCGCCGCGAAGGATCACGGCGTTCCCCGCCTTGAGACAGAGAGCCGCGGCGTCCATCGTGACGGTGGGGCGGGCCTCGTAGATGACCAGTATGACGCCCAGGGGCACGCGCATCCGGCCCACCTGCATCCCGTTGGGGCGGCGGGTCGTCCCCATGATCGCTCCGACGGGATCCGGGAGGTCTGCGACGCGCCGGACCCCTTCCGCCATCGCCTCGATCCTCGCCGGCGTGAGCAGGAGGCGGTCGAGCAGAGCCCTGCGGGTGCCTCGCGCCTCAGCTGCGGCCACATCCTGGTCGTTGGCCCGCAGGAGCGAGGGCCTCCCCGCGCGGATGGCGTCGGCGAGTGCGGCCAGGAGGCTGTTCTTGACGGCCGTGGACAGGGAGGCCAGGGTGGGCGCGGCTCCCCGGGCGGCCGCGATGATCTCAGGAGGCGAGACCAGTGCTTCTTTCACCGTGGGAGCACCACGAGGTTGTCGCGATGCACCGCCTCGGCGTGGGAGCGGCCTCCCAGGAGGGCGGCGATCTGCTCACTCCGCTGCCCGATCACGCGCCGCAGCTCCTCGCTGCCGTAGCCGGCCAGGCCGACCGCGACCTGCTCGCCCTCCGGGTCGACGAGGGCGACCAAGTCCCCCACCTCAAACTCGCCCGCCACGGCCACCACACCGGCGGGGAGGAGGCTGCGCCCCTGATCGAGGACGGCCACCCGGGCGCCCGCATCGATCGTCAGGCGCCCGCGAGGGCGGGCAGCGAACGCCAGCCAGCTCTGCCGGGCCCGCAGCGGCGCCGCCGACGGCTTGAAGAGTGTACCGGGGCGCTCCCCCCGCGCCACCCGCGGCAGGAGGTCAGGCGTGGTCCCCGAGGCGATGAGCGTCGGGATGCCCGCGGTGGTCGCGATGCGGGCCGCATGGAGCTTGGTCACCATGCCTCCGACCCCCTGGCTGGATCCCGCACCGCCGGCAGCCCGCCTCACCTCTGCATCGACATCCTCAACGACGGCGATGAGGCGTGCCTGCGGATCGCGATGGGGGTCCTCCGTAAACAGCCCCTCCACGTCCGAGAGGATGCAGAGTAGGTCGGCGTGCAGAATGCAGGCGACGAGAGCGGAAAGGGTGTCGTTGTCCCCAATCTTAATCTCGTCGATGGCCACCGTGTCGTTCTCGTTGACGATGGGGACGACCCCCCGCGCCAGGAGCACGCGCATGGCCTCCTGGGCATGACGGTAGCGGCGCCGGTCCGCGAGATCGTCCGCGGTGAGGAGAATCTGCGCGACGGCCACGCCCTCGCGGGCAAAGCGCCGCTCATACTCGTGCATGAGGATGGCCTGGCCGATCGCCGCCAGCGCCTGACGCTCGGGGATCAGGCGAGGGGGGTGGGGCAGACCCAGGCGCTGGGCGCCCAGGATGATAGCCCCGGAGGTGACGAGGACGACCTCGCAGCCGCTCAGCCGGAGCTGAGCGATCTGGCGCACCAGATCGTCGAGGTAGCCTTCAGACAGCCGAGAACTGCCCCCCGTCAGGGTGGAGGTGCCGACCTTGGCTACCAGGCGCCGCACGCTGCCGGCCAGAGGAGATTCGCTCATCGCCGATGCCTCACCCTCGCCCGGAAGGACGAACGTCGTGACCCGTGCTCAGTGAATTGATCTAGTCTAGTCGGGCCGCCTAGGGGCGTCGATCGGTCGGTTGGTGGATAGCGGTTCGATCTAAGGATGGAATCGCCGCGCCGCCTATTGGATGAGGCCCTTGCGCAGCACGTAGGCGACGGCTTGCGTCCTGTTCCGCACTCCCAGCTTGCGCAGGATGTTGTGGATGTGCGTCTTCACGGTGCCTTCGGCCACGACAAACCGTGCCGCGATTTCCCGGTCCGTGCTTCCCTTGGCCAACTCGATGAGGATGCTCATCTCCCGGGCGGTCAGCCCCTCGGGTTCCAGCCGTGATGCCCGCTGTTCGCGGGTGAGGGTGGCCAGGCGTTCCATCAGCTTGCGCGTGATCTCCGGGTGGAAGAAGGCCCGGCCGTTGGTGACCGAGCGCAGCGCGGCGGAGAGGTTGACCATCGGAATGTCCTTGAGGATGTAGCCCGTGGCTCCCGCCTCAATCGCGTGCAGCGCTCGAACGTCGTCCAGGCGGTTGGTCATAACGATGATCTCGATGTCCGGACGCATCTCTTTGATCGCCCTGGTCACGCCCAGACTGTCGCCCGGCAGCTCCGCATCCATCAGCACGACGTTCGGGGTCAGTTCCCGAACCATCCGCAGGGCGTCATCGGCGGTCGCGACCTCCCCGACGATCTCGACATCGTCCACTCCGGTCAGCAGCGCCCGGATCCCATGGCGGATCAGCGCAAGATCGTCGGCAAGCAGCACGCGAATCTGACCCATCGTCGGTCCCTAAACGCCCCTTTCTTACTCTACAGCCACGGACTCCCAGACCCCCGCTCTTCGTGTCGAAAGACGCGTCAAACGGGTGCCCCGCCCAAATCTCTATGAGAGTGTGTACCCAGGGGGCGGAAGATCTATACCTTATGATACAGGAATTTTCCAGACGCGAGTGTTGGTCCTGCTCCATCGGCCGATCCACGTGAGGCGAGTCCATGCTACCTCGTGAACTTTTTCTCGCGCGCATTCGTACGGGTGTGTTCGCGGGTTGTGAGGCGTGCCCGAGTCGCTACAATAGGGGTACTGTCCATGCGCGATCAGTACGGGCGCGACCTCAGCGATCTCCGGATCTCCCTCACTGACCGGTGCAACCTCCGGTGCGTCTACTGCATGCCGGCGGAGGGAGTCGACTTCCGCCCACCCGAAGAGCTCTTGACCGATTCGGAACTTTTGCTCCTCGTCCGGGTGGCCGCCGAGCTGGGCGTGCGGAAGATCCGACTCACCGGAGGCGAGCCGACTGTGCGCCCCGGCATCGTCGAGCTCGTGGGGGCGATCAACGCGACAGCGGGGATCGAGGACATAGCCCTCACCACCAACGGCCTGCTCCTGGACAGCCTCGCCGCGCCCCTCGCGCGTGCGGGGCTGCGACGGGTCAACATCAGCCTGGACACCCTGGATGAGGCCAAGTTCGCGCGCATCACCCGGGGCGGGCGGTTGGACCGGGTGCTCGCGGGCATCGCCGCCGCCGAGGCAGCAGGGCTGCGGCCCGTCAAGCTCAACGCCGTCGTCGTCCGGGGCTTCAACGAGGAGGATGTGGTCGACCTGGCCCGGCTCACCCTCGAGCGCCCCTGGGAGGTGCGCTTCATCGAAGTGATGCCGTTTGGCGTCGTGGCGGACGTGGCCGACGCGGGCATCGTGTCCAGCGACGAGACGATGGCGCGGATCGAGGCGGCCCTCGGTCCGCTGCGTCCCCTGGACCTCTCCGGCAGCGATCCCGCCCGGACCTACCGCGCACCTGCCGCGACGGGGACCCTGGGCTTCATCAGTCCGGTCAGCCAGCCATTCTGCAGTCGCTGCGGCCGGCTCCGCCTCACCGCCGACGGCCGACTGCGCCTCTGCCTGCTGCGCGACGACGAGGTGGACCTGCTGACGCCCCTCCGACGCGGCGCCTCCTACGCGGCGATCAAAGAGAACTTCGCCGCCGGCGCCTACCGCCGACCGTTCGGCCATGCCCTGGCTGAGCGGCTCTTCCCCGAGAAGAGAGTAATGATTCAGATTGGCGGATAGAGAGGCGGGAGGACGACCCCGCGTTTCGTGATCCCGTAGTTCGAAACGCGGGGTCGCCCTCCCGCCCTTTACTCATCTTCTGGATCTAGCAACTCTTCTTCTTTGGGATCAAACCGCTCGCCGCAGCGTGGGCAGAGGACAGGCTCATCCTCCGCAGGCGCCACCAGCAGAATCTGATTGTGACAGCGGGGACAGATGACGCGGTAGATCGGACGCTTACTCTTCCTCGCCTTCCAGGTTGCGTTCCAGTTTGCGCTTGACGCGCTGCAGGGCGTTGTCGATGGACTTGACGTGGCGGTTGAGCTCTGTGGCCATCTCCTGGTAGGATTTCCCCTCCAGGTACGCGGTGAGGACCTTGTGCTCCAGGTCGGAGAGGTTCCGCCGGATGCGTTCCCGCATCGTGTTGGAGGCTTCCTGGTTGATCACCAGTTCCTCCGGATCGGACACCTTGATGCTGCTGATCACGTCCAGCAACGTCCGGTCGGAGTCCTCATCGTAGATCGGCTTATTCAACGAGATGTAGGAGTTGAGCGGGATGTGCTTCTGCCGGGTCGCCGTCTTGATCGCCGTGATGATCTGGCGGGTGATGCACAGTTCGGCGAATGCCCGAAAGCTGCTGAGCTTGTCCGCGCGGAAGTCGCGGATCGCCTTGTAGAGGCCGATCATCCCTTCCTGGATGATGTCTTCGCGGTCGGCGCCGATCAGGAAGTAGGCCTTGGCTTTGACGCGGACGAAGTTGCGGTACTTGCTTATGAGGAACTCCGCGGCGAGGCTGTCGCCGTCCTTGGCTGACCTGACGAGATCTTCATCCGGCATGTCCGTGTACGTCAGGCCCTCTCGCCTCGCCAGCGCCACTCGGTTCCCTCCAGCCCCTGAGCCGCACCCCTTGTTACTGTCGCATCAGCGCGGGGCTCGCGAAAAGTATACGAACGGTGTCCGGCACCGTCAAGCGAATTGTCCGCGTCTCGCTCCACCAGCCGGCCTTCGCGCTCGACGATGCTCACGGGGCGGCCGCGCTCGGACCGCTGGCCTTGGTTCCAATGCGGATGGTGCGGGGAAGCGCAGCATAGACGCTGCGAGCGATCAATTCGCGCTTCACCTCGAGTCCGTCGCGCTGGACCACGCGGTAGGTCTGCACCCGGTATCCCGGCTTGGGCGGGTCGATCATGACGGTTCCTGCGGCCAGCTCCGGATCCTTGCGCGTGACCGTGCCCTCCGGCGGGGGGATGACCCGGCGTTCGGTGACGACAATGGACACGTGGCGCGCCGCCTCCGCGGCGCCGTAGGCGGCGATGCTCAGACGCAGACCGCGTACGCTGCTCCACAACAGCAGCGGGGAGCTGGTCGTGTTGCGGAACCGGAGATCGAGAGTTCCGTAGACGACCGTCGCGTCCCGGCCGATGGGCAGGTACGCCACCGGGCGGGAATGGTTCGAGCGCGCCACGATGGGCAGGTCCGCGAGGAGCGCGACGTTGAAGAGCGTCGAGCTGACCTGGCAGACCCCGCCGCCGTCCCCCGGGACCAGGACGTTGTTGAGGAGTATCGGCGCCGGCAGATACCCCTCCTTGGAGGTGCGCGGGCCGACGCTGGCGTTGAAGGAGAAGACCTCTCCGGGCATGATGATGACGCCGCGCAGTTTGCTCGACGCGAGAGCGATGTTGTGGTTGCGATTGGGAACGTTGACGAACCGCGTCGCGTACCCGGCCAGCCGCGTCGTGATCGTCTGGGCCGCTTCTGTCGTCACCCTGGGCCGCGTTGCCGACACGGCCGCCTCGACCACCCACTCGCCCCGGGCAAGGGCGTCGCGGATACGGACGGCGGTCGCCTTGGGGTCGAGGCGGCGCCCGTCCACGGACGGCTGCGTGAGGACGACCTCATCCTCGACGACGGCCACCTGGGCGTCGCCCGGCTCGCGGGCCACCCCGGCGGCGAGCTCCGCGGCGTAGGAGCGTATCCGTCCGTCGTCCTGGCTGAAGCGCAGCGGCACGTCGATGCCGGAGCGCAGCCGCCAGCGCGTCCGCAGCCGCCGGAAGACATTGGCTTCCCGCCCGAGGTCGTAGGCAGCGGTGAGGGCCTCCTCGTACTCGGCCCGTACGCCCAGGTCGGCCAGGGTCGGCTGCGCCAGCGGACCTCCGGCGCGCACGTCCAGGGTGCGGGCCAGCCGTGCCGCGACGGCGGCCTCAAGGCGAACGCGCGCCTGTTCTGGGGTGAGATTGCCGACCGGGACGGCGTGAATCGAGACGCCCGGATGGATGCGTCCCCTGCGCGCCGCGGCATCGCGGGAGAGCGCGACGCCAAAGCCCGCCGCCGCCACCGCGATCACCGCGAGGGCGACAAGAAGGCGCCTCACCCTCTTGCTCCCTGCCGCCGTGCCAGCTCGAAGAGGACGACGGCCGCGGCCGTGGCCGCGTTCAGGGAGGCGACGCGACCGCGCATGGGAATGCGGACCAGGTAGTCGCACGATTCGCGGACGAGACGTGAGAGACCGCGGCCTTCGCTGCCGATGACGACCGCCAGCGGCGGGGCCAGCTCCGCGGCGTAGAGGTCCTCACCGCTGGGGTCGGCGCCGACCGTCCAGAGGCCCGCCTCCTTGAGCTCCTTGAGTGTCCGGTTCAGGTTCGTCACCACCGACACTGGGAGGTGCTCGATCGCTCCCGCCGAGGCCCGGGCCACCGCAGAGGTGAGGCCGCTGGCGCGGCGCGCCGGGAGGATCACGCCGTGCGCACCCGCCGCTTCCGCCACCCGGATGATCGCCCCGACGTTCTGCGGATCCTCAATCCCATCCAGCAGCACCACCAGCGGGGCCTCTCCACGCCCACGGGCGGCGGCCAGGATGTCCTCCGGATCGACCGCCGCGCGCGCGGCCGCCAAGGCGATGACGCCCTGATGGGTCCGCGTGCGGGCCATCCGGTCGAGCCACCGCGGATCCACCTCCTGGACGGTCACCTGCCGGCGGCGCGCCAGGGAGACGATCTCTGCGAGCGCTCCCGTCTCGGCTCTACTCCGGGCCACCAGGACCCTGCGGAGCGGCCGGCCGCTGGCGAGGGCTTCGCGGACGGGGTGGCGCCCCTCGATCTGGTCCATCATGTCTCACGTCGCGGCCGGGTGAACCGGCCGCTTACCTCTTTCACGTCGCGGCCGGCGTGCACCGGCCACTTACCTTTCTATACCCGTCAGGAGGGCGCCGGACTCCCGCGCCCCCCTCCGGCTCCGGCCGCCTCCGCCCCCGATCCTGCGGGACGCCATCGCGCGCCTTCGGGGAGATCTTCCACGACGATCCCCAGGTCAGCCAGGCGGGCGCGCACGCGGTCCGAGAGGGGGAAGGCGCGCGCCTCCCGCGCGCGCTGCCGGCCCGCCAGGAGGGTGGCGATCACCCCTTCGGCGTCCTCCTCCGCGCCGCCGCCACTGAAGAGCTGGGGCGCCTCGCGGCGCGCATCCTCAAGCAGGGCCCGCAGTCCCGGCAACACCTCCGGGCGCAGACCTGGACGCGCCAGGGAGAGACCAAGCACTCTCGCCAGTTCCCGCAGCGTGTCCGTGGCCAGCCACAGTCCGGCCCGACCCTTCTGCGCGCCTTTGACGACGGCGTCGGCCACTCTGTTGATCTCTGCCGCCAGCAGGTACAGCGCGGCGAGGGCCTGGGGGGTGTTGAAGTCATCGTCCATCGCCGCCTCGAACGCCGACCGCGCCTCCGCCGCCGCGTCGGTGAGCCGCGCGTCCTCCTGGTCCGTGCCGCGGGCGATCGCATCCTCCGCGTTGGCCAGCGCCACCCGCAGCCGTTCCAGGCCACGCGCGCCGGCCTGGACCGCCTCCTCCACCCAGCGCAGGGGCGTCCGATAGTGCGCGGTGAGATAGAAGAGACGAATCGCATCCGGCTCGTATCGGGCCAGGGCGTCGGCGAGGGAGACGAAGTTCCCCAGCGAGCGGGTCATCTTCTCTTCTCCCGAGGCCGGCTTCATCAGGGCGTTATGCAGCCAGTAGCGCACGAAGGGGGTCCGACCGGTAAAGGACTCCGATTGGGCGATCTCGTTCTCATGGTGCGGGAAGATGACGTCCTCCCCCCCGCCGTGGATGTCAATCTGCTCTCCCAGATCCTGCAGAGTCATCGCCGAGCACTCGATGTGCCATCCCGGCCGCCCCGGCCCCCAGGGGCTGGGCCAGGAGGGCTCCCCCGGCTTGGCCGCCTTCCAAAGGGCGAAATCCATCGGATGCTCTTTGCGCGGGTCCGGCTCGATGCGCGCCCCCGCCTGCATCTCCTCGAGTGAGCGCCCGGAGAGACGCAGGTAGGTCGGGAAGGAGGTCACGCGAAAGTAGACGTCCCCGTCTACCGCGTAGGCGTGCCCCCGGGCGAGGAGGCCTTCGATGATCCGGATGATGGTCGCGATCACCTCGGAGGCGCGTGGGGTGGCGTGCGCGCGGCGGATGCCCAGGGCATCCATCTCTCGCTGGAACCGCGCGATGTACACCTCGGCGATCTCGAAGATGGTCCGGCCCTCCGTGCGTGCGCGCTCGATGATCTTGTCCTCGATGTCGGTGAAGTTCTGCACGTGGCGGACGCGGTAGCCCTTGTACTCCAGGTAGCGCCGGACGACGTCGAAGAAGGCGTAGCTGAATCCGTGCCCCACGTGAGCGGGGCCGTGCAGGTTGGGACCGCAGACGTAGAGGCGGACGGCTCCCGCCTCGAGCGTCTCGAAGGGTTCCTCCCGTCTGGTCAGTGTGTTGTGCACGGTCAGAATGGCCGGGTCACCTCGATGGCGTCGAGTTCGGCGGTGAGTTCCCAGGCGACGATCGGGCGCAGTGTCCAGGGGTCCATCTGGCGGATGCGGCGCAGGTCGAAGCTGCCGCGGTCCGTGATCACGCGGTAGTAGACCGCGTCCGCTTCCCGGCGGACCTCGGCGACGCGCCGGATCCGATAGAAATCCTCACCGCGCCAGAAACCAGCCAGGCCGCGCGTCCCCGCCCCCGACCGCTCCACCGCCACCGCGTCGGCGAGGGCGGCCCGTTCCACGAAGAGCAGGTGTGGATCTTCGCGCGCCCGATCCAATTTGCGGCGATACTGCCTCGCCTGCGCCGCTTTGCGCAGCCGCACCTGTTTTCGTCTCACCGCGGCAGCCTCGGGGTGCGTTCCATCTCACCCGCTCCGGCGGATCGTCACCACCGCCTGGGCAGCGATCCCCTCGCCTCTCCCGATCGCCCCGAGGCCATCGGTCGTGGTGGCCTTGAGCCCGACGGCGCCCTCCGGTATGACCAGACCCTCGGCGATGGCGCGGCGCATGGCGGGGAGATGGGCCGCGAGCCGCGGGACCTCTGCAATGATGACGATGTCCGCCTGCAGCGGCGCAAAGCCGCTCTGCCTGACTCGCTCCACGGCCTGTGCCAGCAGGTCGCGGCTGTCCGCCCCCCGGAACGTGGGATCGTCGGGAGGGAACTGCTGGCCGATGTCGGGCAGCCCCGCGGCGCCGAGGAGGCCATCGATCACCGCGTGCAGGACGGCATCGGCGTCGGAGTGCCCGCCGAGGCCGCGATCAAATGGAATCGCCACGCCTCCGAGGACCAGCCGCCGGTCGGGGACGAGCCGGTGCGCGTCATACCCCAGTCCGGTACGGCGATCCTCGGGTGCACCCGCGCGGAGGAGCGCCTCGGCCATCGCCAGATCCTCCGCTGTGGTGATCTTCAGGTTCGTCGTCTCCCCCTCGACCACGCGCACCGCCCCGCCCATCGCCTCGACCAGCGCCGCGTCGTCGGTGGCTCGCAATCCGCGTGATCTGGCCCTGGCGTGCGCGTCGAGCAGGAGCCGCCGCCGGAAGGCCTGGGGAGTCTGCGTCAGCCAGATCAACCCCCGGTCCAGCGTCTCGGTGACGGTGCCCCCCGAGGCCACCTTGACTGTGTCGCGCGCCAGCAGGCCCGCCGTCGCGGCGCCGGTCTCCAGAGCCGCCAGGAGGACGCGACGCACCAGCGCGGGGGAGGCGAGCGGCCGAGCCGCGTCATGGACCAGGACCCACGCCGCCTCACCCGCGGCGGCCAGGCCGGCAGCGACGGAGTCCTGCCGTTCCACTCCGCCGGGAGTAACGGCGGTGACCTTGGGATGAGCAGCGGCCACCGCCCGGGCTTCATCGAGGCGCGCCGGTGGCGCCACGACCACCGCCGTGGCGATCTCTGCCGGAGTGAGAACTGCGGCCAGGGCACGGTCAAGGATCGAACGGCCGGCCAGGGGAAGGAAGGCTTTGGGCGCTCCGCCCAGACGGCGCCCGGAGCCGCCGGCCAGAACGATGGCGGCCGCCCGATCAGGCAGAGATGGGGAGGCCTCCATGATGCGGGGGATCAGCGGCGGTGCGCGGCCGAGGACCCGGTCGGCACGTCCGCCTTGGGGCGGGCAAAGATCATGCGGCCGGCGACCGTCTGCAGGACGCTGGTGACCACGACATCGGCGGACTCCCCGATGTGGCGCTTCCCACCTTCGACGACGACCATCGTTCCATCGTCGAGGTAGCCGATCCCCTGGCCAGCCTCTTTGCCGTCCTTGGTGATGAGGACGACCAGCTCCTCACCGGGAAGGTGCACGGTGCGCAGAGCCTGGGCGAGCTCGTTGATGTTGAGGACACGCACCCCCTGCAGCTCCGCCACCTTGTTGAGGTTGAAGTCGTTGGTGACGATCCAACCCCCGATCGATCTCGCGTACGCGATCAGCCGGTCGTCCACATTGCCGGCCAACTCCGCCGGGTCATCGACGATCCGCAGATCCGGATACTCCTTCTGCAGGCGGTTGAGCATGTCCAGTCCCCGGCGCCCCCGAGCGCGGCGCACCGCGTCCGCCGAATCAGCGATACGCTGCAGTTCAGACAGGACCGAGCGCGGCACCAGCAACGGGCCCTCGACGAAGCCGGTCCGGCAGACGTCGGCGATGCGGCCGTCGATGATCACGCTCGTGTCCATGACTTTCGGCATCCGCGCGCCGTCCATGGCGGTGGCGGCGGGACGGCTGCCCTCTCCCTCACCCAGCCGCGAGAGCAGCCCGCTCACTTCGTCGCGGCGCTGCATCGCGACGTGAATACCTAGATAGCCGAAGACGAGGGCCACGCCCCACGCCAGATAGAGTCCCACCGAAGGGATGGTGCGCAGGAAGAATCCCAGCAGGACCGCGATGAGCAACCCGCCGGTCAGCCCGAGGACGCCGAGGGCGAGATCGCGGAAGGAGAGGTGGGACAGACCCTGCAGCACCCACGCCATCGCCCGGACGAAGAGGCGCCACAGCCACGGCGCCACCAGCCAGCCGACCAGCGCGCCGAGCACGACCAGGGCGACCCGCGCCCCAAGCTGCGGAAACCATCGATCCGCAAGAATAGCCAGTCGAAAACCAGCGACGGCCCCGACGAGGCCGCCGGCCAGTCTGATCAGCGTGCGCATCTCTCATCAAGTATAACAACATGAGGCCTGATCTGCCCAGGCGGCGCAAAAGGGCGCGGGACGGGCGCCTTGACAGTCGGTGAAGCGCGTTCCTATAATCGGCTCGCGTTTCCTGCCGAAGCGTGACATCGCCGCTGCGCGAGGAGGCACGATGTGAAAGACACGGATCTCTCAACCCTGCAGCACCTGGTCTCGCAGTATCTGATCCGCCACCGCAGCATCCTGGACGTCCAGAGCAAGCTCAACGAAAGCACCGCGCGCATCTCTCGCGCCATGGCCTACGCCGTCGCAACGTGCGGCTGCGTGCAGATCCACGCCGAGCGCCAACGCTTTCCCACCGATGTCGGGCTGGGAGACGTCCGCGGATTCCTCTCCACCCACCTGGAGGGGGAACCGTGCGAACGCTGCCGGGAGCACCTGGAAGATGAGATTGGGAGCACCCTCTTCTACCTGGCCGCCCTCTGCCACATCACCGGGCTGAACCTGGATGCCATCCTGCGCAAAGAACGGGACCGCGTCTCCGCCCTGGGCGTCTACCACCTGACGTAACCGCATACCTTAAAGGCTGGGGGCCACTCCCGCGGAAACCGAAGTACAGGATACGGTTTCCTTAGGAGTGGCCCCCAGCCGTGTATGCATCCGCGTGCGCCAGCGCGGTGACGCCCGGGCGGTGATGCGTGTCTAACCGGCTGAGGCCGGGATCCGATCAAAACCGTGATCCAGTTTTTCGGTTTTGGGAGGGTCCCGGCCTCAGCCCGTTAGCGAAGCAACACCTCCAGGGCTTGAGACACACTGGCGACGGGAATGATCTCGATGGCCGCGGGCCACTCGACCTCCCCCCGCGGAGTGACGGCGCGCTGAAAACCCAGGCGCGCAGCCTCGGCGGCCCGCCGCGCCGCCTGACGCACCGCCCGCACCTCGCCGGCCAGACCGACCTCGCCAAGGATCACCGTCCCCGGATCCACGGGACGATCGCGGAAGGCGGAGGCGACCGCCGCGGCGATGCCCAGATCAGCGGCGGGATCGTCCACGGTCATGCCGCCGGTGACGCTGGCGTACACGTCGTGCGAGGCGAGATGGAGGCCGGCGCGCCGCTCCAACACCGCCAGGAGCAGGAGCAGGCGATTGTAGTCGACCCCGGCGGCTGTCCGGCGCGGCATGCCGAAGGGTGTGGGGGTGACGAGCGACTGAACCTCCAGCAGCAGCGGACGCGTCCCTTCAAGTGCGCAGACCACCGCAGACCCGGAGGTCTCGGCCGGGCGCTCCGCCAGGAACGCCGCGGAGGGGTTGGAGACCTCCGTCAGCCCCGCAGGACCCATCTCAAAGACGCCGATCTCGTTGGTCGAGCCGAAGCGGTTCTTGGTCGCCCGCAGGACCCGGTAGGCGTGGTGCCGGTCGCCTTCGAAGTAGAGCACCGTGTCCACGAGGTGCTCGAGGACCCGCGGCCCGGCCAGGGTCCCTTCCTTCGTCACGTGGCCAACGATGAGCATGCTGATGCCGCGTCCCTTCGCCAGGGTCAGCAGCGATCCGGTGCATTCCCGCACCTGGCCGACGCTGCCGGGCGCGGAGGGCAGGTCGGGCCGGTAGACCGACTGGATGGAATCGATCACGGACAAGGTCGGCGAGCGTCCCTCGATCGCCGCCGAGATCGCATCGAGATCGTTCTCCGCGAGCAGCAGCAGCCCGGGCGGGATTGGCCCGAGGCGTTCCATGCGCATGCGCGCCTGACGGACCGATTCCTCTCCGCTGACGTAGAGCACCGGAGCATCGTCTGCGGCGAGCCGTGCTGCGACCTGACTGGCAATGGTGCTCTTGCCGGCCCCCGGTTCTCCAGCGATCAAGACCAGAGAGCCCGGCACGATCCCCCCTCCCAGGACGCGGTCGAACTCCCCGATGCCAGTGGCCTGGCGTGGTTCCAGTTCCACCGGGACGTCCGCGGCGGAAATGACCTGCGCCGCCCCCGCAGATCCTCGGGGGCGGGATCGAGGACTGCTCTGGGGCGCCGCCTCCTCCACGAAGGTGTTCCACTCCCCGCAGTCGGGACAGCGCCCCAGCCACTTGGGTGACGCATAGCCGCAGGATTGGCAGGTGTAGCGGAGGCGGGGGGTCGGCATCTCCTACAGCATATCGGCTCGAGGGGAAATGAAAAACGGGACCCACTCCTCCGGGTCCCGATGGGCCGAACGGTCAGTGACTCACTCGGCCAGGGCGGGCTCTCGCTTTTTCTCGAAGACGATGGTGCCCTCGCGGGCGTCCACGACGATCGTGTCACCCGAGCTGAAGTTGCCGCGCAGGAGCTCGTCGGACAGCGGGTCTTCCACCAGGCGCTGGATGGCGCGACGCAGGGGGCGGGCCCCGAAGGTGGGATCGAACCCCTCCTTGGCCAGGAGCTCCTTGGCCACGTCGCTGACCTCCATGTCCATAGACTGCCCGCGCATCTCGCGGCGCACACGCTCGGTGAGGATGCCCACGATCTCGCGAATCTGCCCCGGCGTGAGCGGGCGGAAGACGATGATCTCGTCCAGCCGGTTAAGAAACTCAGGACGGAACGTCCTGCGCAACTCCTCCATGACCCGGTCGCGCATGCGGCCGTAGACCTGCTCGCGGTCCTCCGCGGCGTCACGGGCGAGGCGGAAGCCGATCCCGCCTTCCTTGTCCAGCATGGGCGCGCCGACGTTGCTGGTCATGATCAGGACGCAGTTCTTGAAGTCGACGGTGCGTCCTTGGGCGTCAGTGAGGCGTCCGTCGTCGAGGATCTGCAGCAGGACGTTGAAGATCTCCGGGTGCGCCTTCTCGATCTCGTCGAAGAGCACCACCGAGTAGGGGCGCCGGCGCACCTGCTCGCTGAGCTGGCCGCCTTCTTCGTAGCCCACGTACCCGGGAGGGGAGCCGACCAGCCGGCTAATCGTGTGCCGCTCACTGTACTCGGACATGTCGATGCGGATGAGGGCGCCCTCGTCGCCGAACATGAACTCCGCCAGCGCGCGGGCCAGCTCCGTCTTGCCCACGCCGGTCGGGCCCAGGAAGATAAACGACCCGATCGGCCGCCTCGGATCTTTCAGGCCTGCCCTGGCGCGTCGCACCGCCTTGCTCACCGCCCGCACCGCGTCCTCCTGCCCGACGATGCGCTGGTGGATCGCGTCCTCCATGCGCAGGAGTTTCTCCGTCTCTTCCTCCACCAGCCGGGTGACGGGGATGCCAGTCCAGGAACTGACGATGTCGGCGATGTCCTCAGCTGTGACCGAGGAGAAGTCGTGCCCCTTCTCTTTCTTCCAGGAGGACTCCAGCTCTTCCAGCTTCTGCCGAAGGACGCGCTCCTTGTCGCGCAGCTGCGCGGCGCGTTCGAAGTCCTGGCTCTTGATCGACTCGTCCTTTTCCCGCCGCATCCGGTCGACTTTTTCCACCGCGGTACGGATCTCTTGCGGCAGGAAGGAGGCCTGCAGCCGGATCTTGCTACTGGCCTCGTCCATCAGGTCGATCGCCTTGTCCGGCAAGAAGCGGTCGGAGATGTACTTGTCCGCCAGGGTCGCCGCGGCCACCAGGGCGTCGTCGGCGATCTGCACGCCGTGGTGCGTCTCGTACCGTTCCCGCAGCCCCTTGAGGATCTCGATGGTCTGATCGACGGTGGGTTCGGCCACCAGGATCGGCTGGAAGCGGCGCTCCAGAGCGGCGTCGCGCTCCACGTACTTGCGGTACTCGTCGAGCGTCGTGGCGCCGATGCACTGCAGTTCGCCGCGCGCGAGCGCAGGTTTGAGGATGTTGCTCGCGTCGATGGCGCCCTCGGCCGCGCCGGCGCCGACGAGGGTGTGCAGTTCATCGACGAAGAGGACAACCTCGCCCTGCGCCTTGCGGATCTCCTCCATCACCTTCTTCATCCGCTCTTCAAACTCGCCGCGATACTTGGTGCCGGCGACGAGCGCGGCCAGGTCCAGCTGGACGACCCGCTTGTTGCGCAGGACGTCGGGGACGTCGCCCCGGGTGATGCGCTGCGCCAATCCCTCGGTGATGGCGGTCTTGCCGACGCCGGGCTCCCCGATCAGCGCGGGGTTGTTCTTGGTGCGCCGGCTGAGGACCTGAATCACCCGGTCGATCTCCCGCTCGCGGCCGATCACGGGGTCGAGCTTTCCGGCCCGGGCGAGCTTGGTCAGATCGCGGCCGAACTCGTCGAGCGTGGGGGTCTTGCTGGACTGCTTGGAGTAGGAGGTGGAGCCTTCTTCACCGAGCAGGTAGACGACCTGGGCGCGCACGCGCTCCAGGTCGGCGCCCATGGCTTCCAGGACGCGGGCGGCCACCCCCTCGCCCTCGCGAATCAGGCCCAGGAGGAGGTGTTCGGTGCCGATGTAGTTGTGGCCGAGCCGGCGGGCCTCATCGAGGGCGAGTTCCAGGACCTTCTTGGCCCGCGGCGTAAAGGCGACCTCTTCGTAGGGCGTCCGCTCACCCCGCCCGATCGCGCCCTCGATCTCGGCGCGCACGCGTTCGGGGCTGATGTTCAAACTCTCCAGCACCTTGCTGGCGACGCCCTCACCCTCACGGATGATCCCGAGCAGGATATGCTCGGTGCCGACCGCGCTGTGGTTCAGGCGCTTGGCTTCCTCTTGCGCCAGAATGATCACGCGCCGGGCCCGCTCCGTGAAGCGTTCGAACATCGCCATTGCCGCTGACCCCTCTAAGTAGTGCAACGGATTCTCGGCGCTCTCAGTTTCCTCCTGCCGCACGCGCCGGAACCTCTCACCGCGTACTTACCCAATTCCCTCCAGGGGAGGACACGGCACCCCTGGAGAGAAAGAAAAGGGAGCCCCACTGGCTCCCCGGGGATGATCCCCACCGCCCCGTCAGCCCCGGATATCGAGCACCGAATAGGTGATCGTCCCCGCGGGGACGCGCACCTCGACAGTTTCTCCTTTCTTGCGGCCGAGCAGGGCCTTGCCCACCGGAGATTCGTTGCTGATGCGATCGCGGTCGGGGTCGGCCTCGGCGGTGCCTACGATCATGTAACTGACCTGCTCGCCGTTGGTCATATCCTTGACGATGACGGTGCAGCCCACGCTGACCTTGTCCCGGCGTACCTCATTGTTGTCGATGACTTTCACGTTGCGCAGCATTCCTTCCAGCTGAATGATACGCCCTTCCACGAACGCCTGCTCGTTCTTCGCGTCCTCGTACTCGGAGTTTTCGCTCAGGTCGCCGAAGTCTTTCGCCTGTTTGATCCGCTCGGCGACTTCCTTGCGCTTGACCGTCTTGAGGAACTCCACCTCCTCTTCGAGTCGGCGGAGTCCTTCCGGGGTGAGGATGGTTTCCTTTTCGCCTTTGTCAGCCATCAGACGCTCGGAAGAAAATTAAGGTAGGCCGCAGGCGGCCTACAGTGAAGCGAGTATAGAGGAGCGGGCGCGACCCCGTCAAGCGCGCAGCGGCATCCCCCGACGCGCCCGCGCGGCCGTCTTGATGCGCTCGATCTCCTCGTCGCCGATCGCCCGCTCGAACCGGCGAAACCCTGCGATGCGGAAGCCGTGCCGTCGGGCGATCGCGTCGATTTCTTCCACCTGCGAGAGGGTGAGATCGCGGCCGACAGTGTAATCCTCGTACCGCCCTTCCAAGGCGAGCGCGATCGTCTCGGCCATGCACGCCTCCACCATGCCCGGCGGGAAGCCGAAGTCCAGGCGGAACTGCGGCGCCCCCGGCACTTCGATCACGCCGCCGTCGATCACAAGCACGTCGGCCCGCCGTTCGTAGACCACCCGGGAGACGTTGCGCGGACGGGCCACGTCGCAGACCACCGCGCCGGGACGAAGATCCTCCGGTTCGATCAGCACGTCGGTGGCCGCGCTGACCGTGATCGCCAGGTCTGCGCGCGAGATCGCCCCGCGCGCGTCGGTGGCCACGCGCACCTCCGTGGCGGTGGCGCCCGATCGCGCGCCGATCCGTTCGGCCAGCCCCTCCAGCCGTTCGCGGTGGCGGGCGACCAGGGTGAGCGCGCCGACCCGGCCGGACAGCAACTGACTGCAGGCGGCCCCGATGGAGCCCGTCGCGCCGATCACGACCGCGTGGGCCCGGCGCGGGTCGACCTCCATGCGCGCCGCGGCCAGTAGCACCCCCTCGATCGCGGTGGCGGCGGTGTAGGAGTTGCCGGTGGTGACGGCGATGTCGAGGCGCCGGGCGACCGTGACGCCGGCGTCTCCGACGACCTTCGTAAAAGCACCCAGACCCAGGATCCTCGCGCCCAGCCGCTCGGCGAGATGGCCGGCCTGGACGAGCCGCCGGTAGACGAATTCGGGATCGCTGGCCAACAGCACCCGCGACGTCAGCGGCAGCCCGATGAACCAGCCCTCCGCCTCGGCCCCGGTGCGCGAGCGGATCCCCGTGATGTGCGAGGCCACGATCGGAGGGACGAAGCGCGCGACCCACTCCAGGGCGGGCCCCGGCGCCGCCCGCAGCACGCCGAACTTGCGCGCGAAATCGCGGATCTGCAGCGGATGCACGACAAAGGCGAAGCGACCCGGGACGGGGGCGGTCACGGGTTCAGGATCTCGACGCGCGGGCGAAACCCCACCTCGGCCATTAACCGCAGGTACTCCTGCGGGGTGAGCGTCTCGGGCGGGCGACCGGAGTACGCCACCAGGATCGCCTGCACCACGTTCGTGCCGAAGGAGCGACCCTCGAGGTTGGGCGACGGCGTGACGATCATGCGGACGCCCCGCGCGCGCAGGGCATCGACGTCCTGGGCCGTCAGCGTGTTCGTGAAGACGATGCGGCCCGACAGATCGTCAGGCATGTAGCGGCGGATGAAGTGGAAGTCCCCCGCCAGCACCTCCGCCCAGCGGTAGGCCCATCCGAACCTGGGGGTGATCTGCTCCTGTTTAGACCCCGTCGGATAGAGCCAAGTGAAGGGCAGACGCGTCAGGACGGGCAGGAGGAGGGCGGCCAGCACGTGCACCGTGGTCAGCCCGCGCAGGAGGATGGGGATGCCCAGACCAAACATGAAGTCGCCGAAGCGCACGTCCGCCCCCGCCTGGGTGAACGCCTCCGCCATCCCGTACCGGTCCACCGAACTGACCAGCAGGACGCGGCGCCCGCGCACGTCGATCCCGTAGTCGCGGGGAAGGATCTCCAGGATGAGCTGCTTCTCCAGCAGGCTCTTCAGCCCGCTGCCGTCCACGACCGGTGTGTGGATGCCTTCCACCAGGCGGGTCACGTCGCGGATGGGATAGCGCCGCTGGCCCACCACCAGCGCCAGGTTGGCGCCGCCGATGCCGATGACGTCGACCTTCTCGTCCAGCTCCAGCAACGTCCGGCGAAACGCCGCAAGGCTTTCTACCCCAACTCGCTCGGCGATGATGGTGCGTTCCCCCAGGGTGAGTTCAATGCGGTGATCGCGCGTCGCCGAGCCCAGACTGACGCCGACGACGCGGAGCTGGCGCGGCGGCGCGGCCACGAAAGCCGCCGTGGTCTCCGCGGCGCTCATGCCCGCGTCCGCTCCGGGTGGATTTCGCGGTTCCGCTCGAAGATGATGCGCAGTCCCTCCAGCCCCAGGAGCGGCTCGTGGTGCCGGACGCCGCGGCACTCCCGCACGACCAGGTCGGCCCACCCGCCGGTTGCGATCGTCACGGCGGGGGCGCCGAGCTCCTCCTGCATTCGTCGCAGAATCTCCTCGACCTGTCCGACGAAGCCATAGAGGATCCCGGACTGCATGGCCGCCACCGTGGAGCGGCCGATCGCCGTCCTCGGCGCCGCGAGTTCGACACGGTAAAGCTGGGCGGCGTGCTCGGCCAGGGCGTCGACGGAGATGCCGATCCCCGGCGCGATCGCGCCACCGAGGAAATCGCCGTCCGCGGAGACGACGGAGAAGGTGGTCGCCGTGCCCAGGTCGACGACGATGGCGGGACCGCCGTACTTGGCAAAGGCGGCCACGGCGTTGCAGATGCGGTCGGCGCCGACCTCCTTGGGGTTCTCGTAGAGGATGCGCATGCCGGTGCGGATGCCCGGGCCCACCACGAGCGGCGCGGCGCCCAGATAGGTGCGGGAGAGACGCTCCACCGTTTCCATCAGCGGCGGGACGACAGAGGATACCGCCACTCCTTCGACATCCTCAAGCGAGCGGCCCACCGAGGCAAAGAGAGAGCGCAGCAGCATCGCGTACTCGTCGGCCGTCTTTTCCCGGTCGGTGGCGACGCGCCAGTGGTGCAGCAGGTCGGCGTCCCGATAGAGGCCGATCTTGATCTGCGTGTTGTTGACGTCGAGGGCCAGCAGCACGTTCATCCGCGCGCGGCCGCCAGCCGGCGGGTGCGGCCCAGCGCCGCGAAGACCGGCACCGCCACCACGGCCGCAAAGAGGATCTCAAAGGGGTAGTTCACCAGGATGATCGGCACGACACCCGTCCGGAAGTCGGAGGTCCCGAATGCCAGCAGTATCCCCAACACGCCGGCCGTGTTCGTGCTGGTGCCGAGCAGCGCCGCAGCCAGGGCGGCGGGAACCCCCCGCAGCGCGCGGTAGGCATAGTACGCGATCACGCCGATGAGGATCCGGGGCAGAAACGCGGCCGCGACGGCCACCACTACGTTCCCCCCGGCGAACTGCATGAAGAGACCCCCAAACCGCAGCCAGGAGGTGATGGCCAGCACCAGACCGGTCAGGGCGCCGGCAACCGGCCCCGCCGCCACGCCCGCCACGATGGGGGGAATGTGGAGGGTCGTGGCCGCGCCCGAGATGTTCGGAACGGCGATCAGTCCGAGGGGAGTGTAGGAGAGAGCGATAGCGAGCCCGCCGCAGATGGCCGCGACGGCGATCTGGTAGGACGTGATTCTCATTTTCTATCCCTCCGTTCCAGTTCTGCCGCGCAGATACCGGACAGAGCGCTCACTGGCCTCGTCCAGTCCGGCTCCCTTCGGATGCCGGCTATACCATCGTTTCCAAGGTATCGCTTGGCGAGGACGCCTGCAAGCGGCCCCGGACATCCCGCCGGCAGTCCTCCAAGACTTCTTTTGGAACATACCTTCTTGCCGCCAGAACCAGAGCCGGAATGATCACGATGTCGTCCAGATGGCCAATGACGGGGATGAAATCTGGGATGAGATCGAACGGCAGAAACGCATACCCAATAGACAGACCGAGGAGCCACCTGGCGACCCGCGGAGTTCTCGGATCCCGCATGGCGCACTGATAGACGCTGATCTCTTGCCTGAACTGCCGGTAGGCCGCGCCGAGATTCACGGCAGCCCGTTGCTGATCCGCACCGCCCGCGTAATCGCGCGGGCCACCACCTCCACCGCGGCCGCGCCGAGGGAGGCCAGGTTGGAGGCGCGCTCACCGAGGCTGAGCGCGAAGACGATGTCCCCGTCGAAGATCGTGTGCGCCGGAGAGATGACGCGCGCGAGTCCATCCTGCGCCGAGCGCGCCACCCGCCCGGCCTCTGCCTTGTTCAGCACGGCGTTCGTGGCGACGACGGCGAGGGTCGTGTTCGTGCTCCCCGCCGCAAAGCCGACCTCCCTCTCCTGCTCCAGGAACGCCCGCGCGGTGTCGACGAACTCGCCCGACGGCGAGCGGGCCCCGGCGATGATCTCGCCGCTGCGCTCGTCGCGCACGTCACCGAAGGCGTTCACGGCCACCAGCACGGCCACGATCACCCCGCCGGGAAGATCGACCGCAGCCGTCCCCAGGCCGCCGCGCATCGAGCCCGTGCCGAAGAGGTGGCCCACGGTCGCCCCCGTTCCCGCGCCCACCATCCCTTCGGGCACCGGCCCGTCCGTGGCGGCGCGGGCGGCCCTGTAGCCCATCTCCGCGGTGGGCCGGACGTCCGCCCGTCCGACCCCCAGATCGAAGAGGGCGGCCGCGGGGACGATGGGCACGCGGACGACGGGCGGTTCACCGGCCAGCCCCACCTCAAAGCCCACGCCCTGCTCTTCCAGGTACTGCATCACGCCGTCGGCGGCGGCCAGTCCAAAGGCGCTGCCTCCGCTCAGCAGCACGGCGTGGACCCGGTCCACGAGCATCCCCGGACGGAGCAGGTCAGTCTCGCGGGTCGCCGGGGCGCCTCCGCCGAGGTCGACCCCGGCCACCGCCCCGGCGGGGGTGAGGACGACGGTACACCCCGTCAGCGCCTCCGCATCGGTGGCGTGTCCCACGCGGATGCCCGGGACGGCGGTCAGTCCACGCTGCGGCACGCGCGAGGGGGTCACGGCCTCCGCTCCCCTTCCAGCACGGTTAGGTCTCCTCCGATGACGCGCGTGCGTCCCCCGCCCGACGGCTCGACCAGCAGCGCCCCCGCCGCGTCGATGTCGATGGCTCTCCCGTGCAGTCTCTCCGCCCCATGTTGCACTTGGACAGGTCGGCCCAGGGTGACGCTGAGACGCCGCCAGTGGGCCAGGACTTCGTCGCCTCGTCCCGCCATGAGCATTCTGTAGGCCCCTTCGACTCCGTCCAAGACGGCCCTGAGCAGGGCGTCCAGATCAATCTCGTGCCCCAATGAGGCGGACAATGACGTCGCCGTCTCAGCGATCTCTGCCGGGAGGGTCGGCGCATCCATGTTGACGTTGATGCCGACGCCGACGATGACCCTCGGAGGCATCGACTCGACGAGAATTCCTCCGAGCTTCCGTCCCTCCAGGATCAGATCGTTGGGCCACTTCAGTCCTACATCGGCGCCACACGCCGTCCTCACGCCCTCCGCGACCCCAACGGCCACGGTCAGGGGGATTCGCGCATCGGCCGGATCCGGGGGGCGCAGCAGCAGCGACCACCACAGTCCTCCCGGCGGGGAAAACCACGCCCGCCCCATCCGTCCTCGCCCGCCCGTCTGCTCCCGGGCCACAAGCACCGTGCCCTCCTGCGCGCCTGATCCCGCCATCTCGCGCAGCAGGTCGTTGGTGGAGACGGCACGGTCCACACGGATCAGGACGGCGCCGATCAGCCGTGAGCGGGATCCCGCCTCCCTGGGGTCAGCCGTCAATGCGCCGCTCCACGGCTGCCAGCACCCCTTCGCCCAACGTCCGCGCCGTCCCGGCCAATCGCTCCGCCTCGCCGCGCAGGCGCGCCGCCACGGCGGCGTCGGTGATCGATCTGGCGTTGATGAGTACGTTCAAGCGGGCTCCCTCCACCCCGGCCGCGGCCAGGGCCGCCGCCGCACCGAGATCGGAGACCGCATTGGGATTGGCCGAGTCCACGAGATCCATCGCCGACTGCAGCACGGCCAGGCCTCCCGCGGCGACCTGGAGGGGCACGTCGGCGGCGCGGGTCAGCGCCGCCTGGATCGCCTCCCGCCGGCGGGACTTCTCATCGTCGGTTCCACGGGGGAGCCGGTAGGCGGCCAGGACAGCGTCGAAGGCCGCCGCGTCCGTCTCAATCAAACCCGTGAGCGTCCGACGCAGGTCTTCGGCCCGATCGCGCAACGCCGCAGATCTCTCGGCTGCCTGCTGCTCCGAGAGGCGGGCTACCATGGCGACGAGCGCCGCGCCGGCGGCCGCGCCCAGCGCCGACGCGCTGCCTCCTCCGGGAGTAGGTGCGGAAGAGGCGAGTTCATCGAGAAACACCGCGAGAGGCCGTTCCACGAGCCTCATGACAGGGTCACCCTTTGTGGGAGGGCGCCCTGGGCGAAGGAACCGGTGACGGCCCCATTGGAAGCGACGAGACGGCCCCGTTTGTACACGGCATCCACCAGGTTGACCCCAAAGTGCATGCCCAGGGCGCGGTGGTCAGATGCCCCCAGGATCACCAGGTCGGCCACCTTCCCCGGTTCCAGGCTCCCCACCTCCTCAGCCATCCCCACCGCCCACGCGGCGTTGAGGGTTGCCGCGACGATCGCCTCCCCAGGGATCAGGTGCATCCCCAGGCAGGCGAGGGCCACCGCCATCTGCATGGAATAGGTGGGGCTGCTGCCCGGGTTGAAGTCGGTGGCCAGGGCGACCGGCACGCCGAGATCGATCATCCGCCGGGCCGGAGCGTACGGGAGTCCGAGGAAGAACGCCGTTCCGGGCAGCAGGACCGCGATCACGCCGTGTTCAGCCATGGCCCGTAGCCCGTCGGGGGAAGCATGGAGCAGATGGTCCGCCGAGATAGCGCCCACCTCCGCGGCGAGCCGCGCCCCGCCGCGATCGGAGAATTCGTCGGCGTGAATCTTCGGGGTCAGCCCTAGCTCCGCCCCTGCTTCCAGGACGGCACGGCTCTGATCGAGCGTGAAAGCGCCGTCCTCGCAGAAGACGTCGCAGTAGTCGGCGAGATCCTCCTCGGCCACCGCCGGGAGCATCTCGTCAATGATCAGCGCGACGTAACGGTCCGGGTCGGAGGCAAATTCGGCGGGCACGGCGTGCGCCCCCAAGAACGTGGGGACCACGTCGACGTGATGGGCCGCGGACAACTGGTGCAGGGCCCGCAGCAGCTTCAATTCCTGGTCGGTGGCCAGCCCATACCCGCTCTTGGCTTCCACCGTCGTACTGCCGTGGGCCAGCATCCGGGTGAGGCGAACCGCGCCCGCCTCCACCAGCGCGCGCTCGTCCGCCAGCCGGGTCTGGGCGACCGTGTGCAGAATCCCGCCTCCCGCGGCCGCAATCTCGAGATAGGTGGCCCCGCGCAACCGTCGTTCGAACTCTTCGGCGCGCGAGCCGGCAAAGAGCAGATGGGTGTGCGGATCTATGAACCCCGGCAGCACGACGCGGCCGCGGGCGTCCACCGTCTCTGCCGCGTGGACGAATTCGAGCAGGTCAGCCGTCGTGCCCACCGCCGTGATCAGGCCATCGGCGATCGCCACCGCGCCGTCGCGGATCAGGCCCAGGTCCGTCAGCCCCTCGCCGGTCCTCGGCCCCTCTGCGCCCTGGGGGCCTCCGGCCAAGGTAAGGAGTTCTCCGGCGTGCACGAGGAGGAGGTCGGCGTCGCTCATGCCATGGGCGGAGGCGGCAGTCATTCCATCAGGTGCGTTTCCAGAATCTGGGAACGATCGAAACCGCGAAGCCGCAGCCCGCCCCGCGCCGCATCCACGAGCGCGTCGAGGGGGACGAGGCCGACGATCTCGCTCTCCGCGATCTCGGCCCCGTAGCCCACCGCCTCGCGCCGGACCGCTTCGAAGGCCGTGAGGATGGAGGTGGTCTCGTAATCGAGCAGGTTCATCGAGACCTGCGCCTGCCCCCGAGCCGAGGTCACTCCCATCGCCTGGATGCCCTCCAGGCCACCGCTGCTCTCCCGGACGGCGCGGGCGATCTTGCGGGCCACGTCGACGTCGGTCGTCGTCAGGTTGATGTTGTAGGCGATCAGGGGCCGCCTCGCCCCCACGACCACGGCGCCGGCGGTGGGATGCGGCGTTGCATCCCCGACGTCGGGCGCCCAGACGGTATCGGCCATCTTCTGAGCCAACCCCTCATACTCGCCCCTGCGGATGTCGGGCAGCCGCGCGCGCTTGGGCCGCCGCGCCGCCTGCGCGTAGAAGTAGACGGGCACGCGCAGCGTCTCCCAGATCCGCGCGCCCAAGGAGAGGGCCAGGCCGACCGCCTCTGCCATCGACACCTCCGTGATGGGGACGAAGGGGATCACGTCGACGGCGCCCATCCGGGGATGCTCGCCGCGGTGCTCGTTCATATCGATCAGGGCCACGGCGCGCGCGCAGAGGGCGAAGGCCGCCTCCGCGGCGGCCTCCGGCGCTCCGGCGAAGGTGATGACGGACCGGTTGTGGCTCGGATCGGACTGGACGTTGAGGAGGCGAACCCCGTCAGTACGTCGCACCGCCTCCGCAATCGCCTCGATCACTTCGGCGCGGCGCCCCTCGCTGACGTTGGGGACGCACTCGACGATCGGTTTGCTCACGCCGCCCCTCCCCGCACCGCGTATAAGCCTACACCACCCGCCCTCCGAACGGTCAGGACTATGCGGCTTTCCGGCAGGAGTCGCCTCAGCCCGGGCGAAGGCTTGGCTCCGTCGATGCACCAGGAGCGTCGCGTCCGCCTCAGCAAGTTTCTCTCGCTGATTCTTCGCCACCGCCCCGATCAGGTCGGCCTGCCGCTCGACCCGCTGGGCCGTCTCTCCCTCGACGCGCTCACTGAGGCGCTGCGAGCCAACGGGTGGGAAGATCTCGAGCGCGGCGAGATCGAGGAGATGGCGCGCCTGGACGGCCGCCGCTTCGATCTGACCGGCGAGACGATCCGCTACGACATCGCCACCATCTTTGCGCGCCGCGCCCACGACCGGGGCCTGCCCTTCTATCAGGCGACCGACCGACTCTATCTGGTCGCGCAGGTGCCCGTTGAGTTCCTGTGTCTCTCGCTCGCCGGCCCCGGCGCGTAGATGCGGCTCCTGCTGCTGGCCATCGGCCCCGGGATCTTCTGGCTCTGGTACTTCCTGGCCAAGGACCGGCTCCGCCCGGAGCCGCGCTCACTGGTGCGGCGCGTCTTCTTCGTCGGGGTGGCCGCCGCGTTCGCCGCCGGACTGCTGGAGGCAGGCGTGCTGGGGGCTGCCGGCCTGTCTCTCGAGGCGGGGATGCCCGAGGCGCTGATCGCCGCGGCCTTCATCGGGCTGATCGAAGAGGGGGTGAAGTTCGCCGCCGTGCTGGTGACCGCCTACCGGCACACCGAGTTCGACGAGGTCATCGACGGGATCGTCTACGCGGTCACCGCGTCGCTGGGCTTTGCCACGGTCGAGAACGTCTTCTACGTCGTCAGCGGCGGCGTTGGGGTGGGTGTGGCGCGGGCGCTCCTCTCGGTGCCCGGGCACGCCTTCTTCGGAGCGGTGATGGGGTACTATCTGGGGATCGCCAAGTTCGCCGCGCGCGAGACCAAGTGGCTCTTCACTGGACTGGGACTGGCCACCCTGGCCCACACCGTCTACGACGCCCTGGTCTTCTCGCAGTCCGCCTATGCTCTGGCGGTAATTCCGTTCGTGCTGCTGCTCTGGCGCCGGTCGATTCTGTTGACCCGGCGGGCCGCGACGATGGAAGATCCGCGCACCCGCGCCTCGTGAGCACCCCCGACTCCTAATGGCGGAGGAACGGCGGCTCGTGACCGTCCTCTTCGCCGACGTGGCCGGCTCTACGGCTCTGGGGGAACAGCGCGATCCCGAAGATGTCCGAGCTCTCCTCGGACGCTTCTACGCGATCGCGAAGGAGGTCATCGGGGTGCATGGGGGCACCCTGGAAAAATTCATCGGGGATGCGATCATGGCGGTCTTCGGGCTGCCGCACGCGCACGGAGACGACGCGGAGCGAGCGCTGGCGGCCGCACTGGAACTCCGCGATCGTGTCCAGGGCGACGTCCTCCTCGGGGCGCAGCTGCCCATCCGGATCGGTGTGGACACCGGCGAGGTCGTCGCCGCGCGCGACAGTGCCGCCGGAGACTTTCTGATCACCGGCGGCGCCGTCAACACGGCCGCGCGCCTGCAGCAAGCCGCCGAGCCGTGGATGATCCTCTGTGGGGAGCGCACGGCGCGGGCGGCGGTGCGCCGATTCTCGTTCGGACCCCCCTCCGCCGTCCTGGCCAAGGGCAAGACACAACCGGTTGGCACGCGCTCGGTGCTGGGGCGGACGGCCGCGGCGGTCCCTCTCCGCGTGCCGCTGATCGGCCGCGACGCCGACCTCGCACAGCTCGAATTAGCCGCGCGACGAGCGTTCGGGGAGCGCCGTCCCTTCCTCTTGAGCCTGATCGCGCCAGCCGGCATCGGAAAGTCTCGCCTCCTGGAGGAGTTTCTGGATCGTCTGCCGGCCACCGGTGTCGAAGCGACGGTGGCCATTGCCCAATGCCTGCCCTACGGGCAAAGGCTCACCTACTGGCCGCTGCGGACGGTGCTTTTCCGTCTGGCAGGCCTCGCTGAGGACGCCGAGGCTGCCGTTGCGCGTGACCGGATCTTCTTGTGGCTCGAGAACTCCGGGGTCGAGTCGTCGCGCCGAACCGGGGACCTCCTGGCCGCTACGATCGGGTTGGGAGAGACAGAAGCAGTGGACCGCGCCGCCCTCTTCGCCGCGTGGCGCACGGCAATCGAAGCCGCCTCGCGGCAGTCGCCTCTCGTGGTGGTCTTCGAGGATTTGCACTGGTCATCTGACAGCCTGCTCGACCTGGCCGAGTTCGTCATGCAGCCCCGCGGCGATGCACCGCTCCTGATGATTGCGCTGGCCCGGCCTGAGCTGCTCGATCGCCGGCCCTCCTGGGGCGGCGGACGGCGCAACTACATTTCGCTTTCTCTGGAGCCGCTGGCCGACGACGCCGTGGCGGCTCTCGTGGAACACATGATCGGCGGATCCTCTCGAGAGATCGTCGAGCGGGTTGTCACCCGGGCGGAGGGAAACCCCTTCTACGCCGGCGAGATCGTGCGCTCGGTAATGGACCGCGTGCCCTCGTTGGACGATGTGTCGGCTGTCGAACGCGCCCTGGCCACGCTGCCCGACACCGTCCATGCGACCATCCTGGCCCGCCTCGACATCCTCCCGTTCCAAGAGCGCAGGCTGCTACAGGTGGGGGCGGTGTTCGGTCGGGCCTTCCGAGCCGCCGGGGTGGCTGCGCTGGAACCGGATCTCCTGCCCCACAGCGAGAGCGCGACCGAGGAACTGGTCGTCAAAGATCTCATCCGTCCCTCAGACACCGACCGGTTTGCCTTCCGCCACATCCTCATCCAGGAGGTGGCCTATCAGACGCTGCCGCGGGCCGAGCGGGCGCGGCTCCATGCTGCAGCGGGTGCGTGGCTGGAGAATCGTGCAGCCGGGCAGGAAGAGGCGCTGGCGGAGATCATTGCTTACCATTACCGGGAGGCTACCAGCGTCTCGCCGAGACCAGAAGGCGAGACGGGACAAACCGAGCTGCGCCGCAAGGGTGCCGCCTGGCTTACGCGGGCGGCGGATGTCGCAACGGCGGCGGCGGCATTGGGCGAGGCCGCCCGGCACCTCCAGCGCGCGATCGAACTGGCCGATCCCGGGGAACTTCCAGACCTGTACGAGCGGCTGGGATACGTCCAGGCGGGAGATGCGGCGGCGGAAGCCTATCTGACGGGGCTCCGGCTCTGCCGTGAGGCGGGCCGGTCGCCGGATCAGGAATTGCGGCTGGTGGCCAGCCTGCTGATGCTCTACACGCGCTTCGGGGGATCGATGAGCACCCGCCCGTCCGGGGATGAGCTCGGCCGGCTCCGGGCGGAAGGGCGTGCGCTACTCGAACGAGCAGGCGACAAACGTGCCGTCGCCGCCTTTCTTGTCGCCGAGGCATTTATCCCGTTTTGGCGCGTCGGCGGCGGGGCGGCGGCGGTGGCCCCGTCTGAGATCACGGAAGCCGAACGGAGTGCGCGGCGAGGGCTGGACGTCGCAGAAGAGCTGGACGATGCCCGTCTCCGCAGCGCGGCGCTGGACGGCCTGAGTTCGCTGGCCCAGCAGCGGGGGACCTGGGAGGAAGCACGCGAGTGGGCGCGGCAGCGTCTGACCTTCCAGGACCGCCTCGACCTCCAGGAGCGGATGGACGCCTACAGCATGGCAACGTGGACTTCAGTCCACCTGGGAGACCTGGATGACGCCGACCGGGTCTCGACAGAAGGGCTCGCCCTCCTCCAGCCGGGACAGGCGGTTGCCTGGGCCCTGCACCTAGCCGCCTGGCGCACCTATGCTCTCGCGCTGATGGGCAGGTGGGACGAGGCGCTGGTCACGGCGGATCGAACGCGCGCGCTCTGGGCGGAATCGGGAGTCCTCTCCGCAGGCTATGCCGTGCGCGGCTTCCTCGCCGGGTTGGACGTGGCGCGGGCTCGGAGGGACGAGCCGCGCATGGAGGCCTTCCGTGACACCTTGGAGAGAATCATCCGCAGCCTTGACCGGACTCGCTACCTTGTCCGAATTCTTCCCTATCTCGCGGGAGACCTAGAGCAGTTGGAGGAGAAGGTGATCCGCAACTTCACACCGGGGGGAAGCGGACCGGATGCGCTGGAGCGCACGCTCTCCCTGTGCTGCGACCGTGGCCATGCAGTGTCTGCGGAGCTCCTCCCGCCGATCGTAGAGTTCGCGGGCCGCCACGGGCACCGGATCCTCGAAGCGCAGGCGTGGCGCGCCCTGGGCATGGCGCGCCAAGAAACCCTGGAATTCAGGCGGGCACTGGAGCTCTTCGAGCGCACCGGCGCCGTTCCATACGTCGCGCGCGTCCGCTGCGAGCGGGCGCTCATCACCAGCGACGAGGGAGAGATGACGGCGGGACTCAAGATCCTAGAGGCTCTGGGCGATGCCGAGCAGACGGCCCGCTTTGAGCAGGAGCGTAAGCACTAGATGTAGTTCCCAGATAGGTTGTTGACACTAACCGGCCTCCGGAGAGTGATGTGGGACAGGGTGATACCACTTCCCTCTTGGAGGTCGTCGTGGCCCATCGAAACGCCAAACTCACTCCATTGGGACGCCTGTTGCT
>DASYRG010000055.1:0-18863 GCA_036004665.1 bacterium
TCTACCAGTCGAACGAGGAGCGGCATGGGGCCTTCCCGAAATGGCTTCACTATTACAATCACCATCGTCCCCACACAGCTCTCGGAGGCCGCGTGCCAGCCTCGATAGGTGTAAACAACGTGTGTGGGAACCACATCTAGAAATCAGGCTTAGTCTCGCACGGTCAGCTTTCCGTGCATTCCGGCGTCTCTGTGACCGGGCAGGTCGCACACGATGATGTAATTCCCCGACCTGAGCGTGGCGAGCAATTGGTCCGTCCCTTCGGGAAGAATCGAGGCGAGCCCGCCGACCTTCTTGCCTGAGGTATCTTCGATCACGAAGTCGTGTTCGATCTGCCCTTGTTCGTGACGGAGAAGACGATTTCCCTAGGCGTGACCGTCAGCTCTTTGGGGGTGAACCGGAACTCCTCCGCCGTGATCTGCACCGTCGGCAACGAGGGCGCCCCCAAGCCTCTTCGAGCCCGTGCCGCCGCCCCCCAGTGCGGTGGCCAAGCTCAGCCGCTTGCTCCGCCCATCAGACCGCCCACGGGCGGCCCCGTGTCAGGTGGCCCCTCATCGATGCGCGAGAAGTGGATGACCGTGACCTCATCTTCCAGCGAGATCTTTCGCCCGTAGATCTTGGCCAGGAAGTCCGTCAGGTCTTCGTGGCGGCGCAGTTCCGGGTTGTCCCGCTCGATCTCCCGCGGGCTCACCTCGGAGAGTCGCTTCAACTCCACCCGGTCGATGATCGCCGCCCCAACCTTCCGGCGCGTGCCGAAGCGCCGCCCCACGGTGAGCCAGACCACCTGCCCTTCCTGGTACTTGTCGCGCTTGTCCCCCAGACGGATCGTGGCCGTCTTGCGGCCCTGGCGCAGCATCTCCCCGAAGAGAGAGGAATAGAAGTTGATGGCAAACACGGCGGCTACTCTTTCCCCATCGGCAGCCGGATGCCTCCCCGGCGCGCCGCCGCTAGCGCCTCCGGATACCCGGCGTCGGCGTGGCGGATCACCCCGGTCCCCGGGTCGGCGGTCAGCACCCGCTCCAGTTTCTGCGCTCCCAGCGGCGTGCCGTCGGCCACCACGACCTGTCCCGCGTGGATGGAATACCCGATCCCCACCCCGCCCCCGTGATGCACCGACACCCAGGTGGCGCCGGCGGAGGCGTTCACCAGCGCGTTGAGGATGGGCCAGTCGGCGATGGCGTCGGAACCGTCGCGCATCCCCTCGGTCTCCCGCATCGGCGAGGCCACGGAGCCGCCGTCGAGATGGTCGCGGCCGATGACGATGGGCGCGCGAACCCGGCCGGACGCCACCAGCTCGTTGAACGCCACCCCCGCCCGTGCCCGCTCCCCGTACCCCAGCCAGCAGATACGGGCGGGAAGTCCCTGGAAGGGCACGCGCTCCTGGGCCAGCCGGAGCCAGCGGGCCAGCGCCTCGTCCTGGGGAAAGAGCCGCAGCACCGTCTCGTCGGTGGTGGCGATGTCCGCCGCATCACCGGAGAGGGCGACCCAGCGAAACGGCCCCCTCCCCTGGGCGAAGAGCGGCCGGATGTAGGCCTGCACGAAGCCCGGGTAGGCAAAGGCGTCCGCGTAGCCGGCCTCTCGGGCCACTCCCCGCAGGTTATTGCCGTAGTCGAAGACCACCGCCCCCCGCCGTCCGAACTCGACCAGGGCGGCGCAGTGGACGGCGATGGCCTCCCGGGCCATCTGCACGTAGCGGTCGGGATCCTGCCGGCGCAGCTGCACCGCCTCCTCGGCAGACACTCCCGCGGGAATGTAGCCGCCGAGGGGATCGTGCGCCGAGGTCTGGTCGGTGACGACGTCAAAGGCGACGCCGCGGCGCAGCAGTTCGGGATGGGTCTCCGCCGCGTTGCCCAGGAGGGCGACCGAGAGCGGCGTCCTCCGACGCTGCGCCTCCTCGACCCAGGCGACCGCCTCATCCAGCTGGTCGCTGCTGCGATCGACCCAGCCGGCACTGCGGCGCCGGTGGATTCGTGCGGGATCGGCCTCGACGATCAGGGCGACCCCTTCGTTCATCGTGACCGCCATCGGCTGCGCCCCGCCCATGCCGCCCAGGCCAGCCGTGAGGACGGTGCGGCCGCGAAGAGTCCCCCCGAAATGCCGGCGCGCCACCGCGGCGAGGGTCTCGTACGTGCCCTGCAGGATCCCCTGGGTCCCGATGTAGATCCACGATCCGGCGGTCATCTGCCCGAACATGGTCAGCCCCGCCGCCTCCAACTCCCAGAAGCGTTCCCAGGTGGCCCAGGCGGGAACCAGCATGGCGTTGCTGATGAGGACGCGGGGCGCCCACTCGTGAGTCCGGAAGACGCCCACCGGTTTCCCCGACTGCACGAGCAGCGTCTCGTCGTCCTCCAGGTCGGTGAGCGAACGGACGATCGCGTCGAAGGCCGCCCAGTTCCGCGCCGCCCGCCCGGTGCCACCGTAGACGATCAGCTCCTCCGGCCGCTCTGCCACCTCAGGATCAAGGTTGTTCATCAGCATGCGCAGCGCCGCTTCCTGTCCCCACCCCTTGCAGGATCGGGTGCTCCCCCGCGGTGCCCGTACTACCCGCGGCCCAGGCTGACTCACCGCTGTCCCTGCCAGATCGTCCGCGCCATCAGTCCAGAGGTCCGGCGACCGCTTCGGCCGCGGCCACCAGCGCCCCGGTCCCGACGATGTGGCGGCCCGCCGCCAGGTCGGCGGAGAGCACCCGGTCCGCGGTCAGGGGCGGAACCGCCTCCCGGACCCGCCCGCGGGCGGCGCGCACCGCCGGTGCCGCGCGCTCTACGCCTCGAAACTCCAGGGCCTGCGCAGCCGCGACCGCTTCGATGGCCAGGACCTGCTCAACGTGCTCCACCACCTGGGCGGCCTTGCGCGCAGCGATGCTCCCCATGCTGACGTGATCCTCCTGATTCGCCGACGTCGGAATGGTGTCGACGCTGGCGGGGTGGCTCAACACCTTGTTCTCCGAGACCAGCGCCGCCGCTGTATATTGGGCCAGCATCAGGCCGGAGTGCAGCCCCCCCTCGGCCGTGAGGAACCCGGGCAGCCCGGAGAGGTGCGGGTTGACCAGCCGCTCGATGCGCCGCTCGCTGATCGTCCCCAGGGCCGCCGCGGCGATCGCCAGGGTGTCCATGGCCAGGGCCACCGGCTGACCGTGAAAGTTGCCTCCGGAGAGGACGCGGCCGTCGACGACCAGCGGGTTGTCGGTCGCGGAGTTGATCTCGATCTCGATGATCGCACGGGCGAAGGCGACGCCGTCGCGGGCCGCGCCGTGCACCTGCGGCATACAGCGCAGCGCATAGGCGTCTTGCACCTTTCCCGCGGGACGGTCCAGGCGCGTGCCGGCGAGGAGACGGCGCAGGTTCGCGGCGCTGGCCTGCTGCCCGCGCTGGGGTCGCAACGCATTGAGGGCGGCATCGAACGCCTCCGGCAGGGCCAGCAGCGCCTCGGCGCTCATCGCCCCGGCGACGTCGGCGCACCGCGCCAGCGCTTCCGCGCGCGCGACCGCCAGCGCCCCGACGGCGGTCATCATCTGGGTCCCGTTGATGAGGGCGACGCCCTCTTTGGACGCCAGCCGGACCGGCGCCAGGCCGGCCTCGGCCAGCGCCTCGGCCGAAGGCAGGGGGTTGCCGGATCCCAGGACGGCGCCTTCCCCCACGAGCGCGAGGGCGAGATGTGCCAGCGGCGCGAGATCCCCGCTGGCTCCCACCGATCCTTTTTCGGGGATGAGAGGGAGAAGGTTCGCGTTGAGCATCCCCAGCAATCCCTCCACCACCTCGAGGCGAACCCCCGAATGGCCGAGGGCCAGGGCGTGGGCCCGCAGGAGCATCATCGCCCGCACGACGTCGGCGCCAAGCGGATCACCGACACCGGCGGCATGGCTGCGCACGATGTTGAGCTGGAGCACGGCGGCCTGGTCGGCGGAGATGGCCACGCCGGCCAGGTCACCCACCCCCGTGGTCACCCCGTATACCGGCTCGCCGCTGCCGATGAGATGATCGACGACCTCGCGCGACCGCCGGACCCGCTCCGCCGCGCCCGACGCCAGGGCGACGCGCGCCCCCTGGCGGACGACCCGTTCGACGTCCTCGAGGGTGAGCCGTTCCCCGATGTAGACGTGCACGGAGGTTACTTCACGCGCGAATCGAGGAACGTGACCTTCACCTTCTTGTTGCGTTCGGTGCTGGCCGTAGCCAGGGTGGCGCCCTGGTAGGTCAGCGTCAGATCGACGCGCTTGACCTTCTTCAGCGCCGGCTGCGCCGCCGCGAGTTGGTCGGGGATGGTGAGGATGACGTCGCTGGCCAGTTCGGCCTCCGCAGACAGGAACGTGCGGGAGTCCTGCGTCGACAGACCGGGTTTGAAGGTCGCCGACTCGAAGGTGACCGAGACGACACCGGCAGTCTGATCAAAGGTGGCCTCTTTGACCGTGTCGCGGCCGATGATGTTCTCGATCAGATTTTTGATGACGATCTCCGGGGTCGGCGGCCGGTTGGCGGCCTCCTGCCGCTTGCGGTAGAGGTAATCCCAGCCGAAGAGCCCTCCTCCCGCCAGCGCCGCCACCAGGACGAAGACGAGGATGGGGAGCGGGTTGATGCCGCTCCTCCGCGCGATGCGCCCCACTGGTGCTCGTGCCACTACGCCACCTCCGCTGTGATGCTGAGCGGTCCGCCCGGTCTATGCCTCTGGGCGGATCGCCTCGCTCGAGGTGATCACCCCGCGGTACAGGAAAGAGACCTGCCGGATCGCCGCCTGAAGGTCGAACGGCGTGATCGCCGAGACGGCATCCACCGGCAGGACCACCCGGTAGCCGCGCAGCGCGGCGCTGCCCGCGGTGTGCAGGACGCAGATGTTCGCCACCGTGCCGCAGATAACGACGGTTTCGATGCCGGACAGCCGCAGTTCGTGATCGAGCGAGGTGCCGAAGAACCCGTCGTAGCGCAGCTTCTGAATCACCCGCTCCCCCGACCGCGGAGCCAGCTCTTCAATGATCTGCCATCCCCACGTGCCTTCCAGCACGTGGCGCCCCCAGATGGGGAACTCAGGATCCCCTTCCTGGTGGGTATCCTGCGTGAAGAAGACCCGCATCCCCCGGGCGCGGGCCAGGGTCAGCAGTCGCTGCATCGCGGGGATCGTTGCGGCGGCGCTCTCGACGACCAGCGCCCCGCCGCGTTTCACAAAGTCGTTCTGCATGTCCACCACGATCAACGCAGTCGTGCGAACGTCGACCGGGACCTCCCGTTCGACCGTGTAGGCGGGAACTTCGAGCGTGGCCGCCACGCCGGAGGCGCTCACGCGCTCAGGCGGGCGCCGACCGCACCACCGGGGTCAACACGGCCACCGCCAGCCAGATCACCACGATGTCGATGATCGCCTCCACGAGCAGCCCCACAGAGAAAATGGTGGCGGTCAGATCGCTGAGAGGGATCAGCCGCACGATGATGAACGCCGCGATGTTCAGGACGTGCCCGACCAGTATCGTGAGCGCGGCCACGGGCCGGCTGATCCGCGCGACCCACCCGGCGCTGAACCCCATGATCAGATGCGGGATGATGGCGGCCACTTCGAAAGGCCGGCTGGCGGCCGGACCGACCACGGCGTTGAGCGAGGTACCGATCAGCCCGACCAGAGCGCCGACGGTGGGGCCGAAGAGGATCCCGGCGATCACGACCACGACCATGTTTATGGCGATGACCGCCCCCCTGACCATCGGATTGGGCAAGAGCGGCGTGATATAGAACCCGATGACCACGTACAGCGCGGCCATCACCGCGACATAGGCGATCCGGCGAGTGGACATCCGTCCCCTCCTCCTCCGCCGTTCTGCAGTTCTCTTGAGGCTTCCGGCTCATTCTAGGGACAGGATCGCCCGGGGGTCAATTCCAAGCGTGGGCGCGTCTTGTCTAGGACGGTTCGGGCTTGGGCTTGAGCCTGGGGAGCCCGCTCTCTGGGCGGGGCTTGCTCTCCACCGGCAGGTCAGGCTGGATGGCGTCAGGAGCGGCCGCGGGGGCGGGAGGTTCCGCCGGCAGCCCCTGGAACACGCGCTCTAGCTCCTCGGCCTCCAGACTCTCCTTCTCCAGGAGCGTCTTCGCCACGCGGTCCAGCTTGTCGCGGTTCTCCGTCAGTGCGGTGCGGCCGCGCTCGTAGCACTCGTCGATGATGCGGCGGATCTCCTTGTCGATCTCGTAGGCGATCTCCTCGCTGTAGTTGCGGCTTTCCACCAGATCGCGCCCCAGGAAGATCGGGCCGTGGCGTTTGCCCAGCGTGAGCGGGCCCAGTTTCTCGGACATCCCGAACTCGGTCACCATGCGGCGGGCCAGCTCGGTCGCCTGCTCGAAATCGTTCTGCGCGCCCGTGGTCACCTCGCCAAAAGTGAGCTCCTCGGACACCCGCCCGCCCAGGGCAACGGTGATGCGGTCGAGGATCTCGCTGCGCGTGTAGTTGTACTTGTCCTCCGGCGGCGCAGAGATGACGTAGCCGAGGGCCATGCCCCGCGGCAGGATGGTCACCTTGTGCGGCGGGTCGGCGTTGGGCAGCAGCTTGGCCAGCAGGGCGTGCCCGGCCTCGTGGAAGGCGGCGATCTCCCGCTCCTTGGGGCTGAGGATGCGGCTCTTGCGCTGGGGGCCGGCGATGACACGCTCGATCGCCTCCTCCAACTCCGCCATCGTGATCTTCTTCTTGTTGCGCCGGGCCGCCAGCAACGCCCCCTCGTTGACCATGTTGGCCAGATCGGCGCCGGAGAAGCCGGGGGTGCGCTTGGCCAGCGTCTCGCTGTTGACGTCGTCGGCCAGCGGCTTGCCGCGCTGGTGCACCTCCAGGATGGCCTTGCGCCCCTTGGTGTCGGGGTTGTCCACGACGATGCGGCGGTCGAAGCGGCCGGGCCGTAGTAGCGCCGGGTCGAGGATGTCCGGGCGGTTGGTGGCGGCGATGAGGATGATTCCCGCGTTGGGGTCAAACCCGTCCATCTCCACGAGCAGCTGGTTCAGGGTCTGCTCGCGCTCGTCATGCCCCCCGCCCAGCCCGGCGCCGCGCTGGCGGCCGACGGCGTCGATCTCATCGATAAAGACCAGACAGGGCGCCGACTTCTTGGCCTGGTCGAAGAGGTCGCGCACGCGACTGGCGCCGACCCCCACGAACATCTCCACGAACTCGGAGCCGGAGATGGAGAAGAACGGAACCCCCGCTTCGCCGGCAATGGCCTTGGCCAGCAGCGTTTTACCGCTGCCCGGCGGCCCGACCAGCAGGACGCCGCGGGGGATCTTTGCACCGAGGGCCTGAAACTTCTTGGGATGCTTGAGGAACTCGATGATTTCCTCGAGCTCTTCTTTCGCTTCCTCCACCCCGGCCACATCATCGAAGGTGACCTTGGGTTTGTTCTCGGTGTGCAGCCGGGCGCGGCTCTTGCCGAAGGACATCGCCTGGTTGCTGCCGGACTGGGCCTGGCGCAGCATCAGCATCCAGACGCCGACGATCAAGAGGATCGGCAGCATCGAGGTAAGGATGTTCGGCCAGAGCGCCGATCGCGACCGCGGCTCGTACTCGATGGCCACGTCCTTCGAGGCGAGCAGGGCGATGGTGTCCTCCGTGGCCGGGCCATAGGTGATGAAGTTCTCGCCGCTGCGCAGCTTGCCGGTGATCCGGTCGTCGCTGATCTTGACCTCACGGATCTGCCCCTGCCGCACGTAGTTCAGAAACACGCTGTAGGTGATTTCCGTGCGCGGCGTGTGCTTCCGGTAGAGGGGCAGGAAGATGTAGACGATGACTGCGATGATCACCGCCCAGACGACCATGTTGCGCAGATACCGGTTCAGCACGAGGAACCTCCACCCACACTATACAGACTCTTTGTGCCCCCCGGCGTCGGGGACACGCCGACTGCTTCCGCCGAATCGTCACCGGCACGCCACCAGGCCCGTAGCCGCAGCACGCGCCGCGTCTCAGGAGTGATCCGGGCGTCCTCCGCCACGCGCCAGCCGACGACCCAGACGATCGCGCCGTCGCCGTCCTCCAACACGGGGATCCGAGGGCGGCGCAGGCGGGGGACCTTTTCGTCGGTGAGAAAGTCCCCTACCGTTTTCTTGCCCCGCATCCCCAGCGGGCGAAACCGGTCCCCCTGACGCCACGCTCGCAGTGTCAGGGGCGGACGCACACGGTCGGCATCGAGATAGGTCGCGCCGTCGCTCACATCGGCCTCGCTGGCGGTGAGCAATTCGCTCTCCATCACGAGACCGAACGGAGCCACCTCCAGGCGTCCCCGCTCTGGCACGACGTGCTCCCCGGTTGGCCTCTCCAGGCGGGCCAGAGACTGGAGGAGGAGACCACCCTCCCGGACCTCCAGGACGACTCCGGGCAGGCTGAGCCGCTGGCCGGGACGGCCCTGCTCCGCGAGACGCACCCCTTCTTCTAAGTGGACGATCCTGAGGCGGCCGATGTTCCCGCCGGCCATCCCCACCGCCCGCCGAAGCAGTCGCCACCGGATCGCCTCTGACTGCTCGAGCAGTCGGCGCCGGTCCATCGTCACGGCTTCCGGCGCGACCGCGATCACGGCGTGCGCCGCCCATGCGGCCAGCGCGTCCAGCGCTTCATCATCGACGGCCAGCGCGTCCGCTGTCTGCTTCAGCCTCTTCTGTACATCGGGCATATACCCTGCCAGGGCCGGGATCAAGTCATGCCGGAGTGAATTTCGCGAGTGACGGAGATCCTGGTTCGAGGGATCTTCGCGCCAGGGGAGCCCACGGCGGATCAGTTCGGCGCGCAACTCCCCCCGCCAGAGGTCCAGGAGCGGCCGGATGATGACGACGCCGCCTCTTGGCCGACGGGCCCACATCCCGCCCGGGTGCCCGCCGCGCAGGAGGCGCAGCAGCAAGGTCTCGACCTGGTCGTCGGCCGTGTGCCCTACCGCAATTACCCCGGCGCCCCAGCGCTGCGCGGCACGGCCCAGGAACGCATAACGCACCTGGCGGGCGGCCGCTTCGATGGAGAGATGGTGGGTGCGGGCGTAGCCGGCGGCATCGGCGCTCTCGAGGTAGAGCGGCAGATGCCACGCCGAGGCGAGCGCGGCAATAAAGCGAGCGTCGATCACGGCCTCCCGCCGGAGCCCGTGATCGAGGTGGGCGACGGCCAGCGTGAGCGCCCAGCGCGGGGCGAGGTCGCGCAGGCAGGCCAGGAGCGCCACCGAATCGGCGCCCCCGGAGGTCGCCACGACAACCCGATCGCCCGGACGCAGCAGTGTCCGCCGGTGGAGGGCCGCCTCCACACGTTCCAGGATTGTGTCCGCCAAAGCAAAAGAGCCCCCTTCGCGAAGGCCCAAGTGGTGGCGGCGGGGAGACTCGAACTCCCGACTCCGCGGGTATGAGCCGCGTGCTCTAACCAGCTGAGCTACGCCGCCACTTCCTTCATTATAGCGTCCGAGGGGGTCCACCGGACAGAAGGCCGGCCGATCGGAAGGGACATGCTCCGACGGGCGGGATCGCTATCTGATCCGGAAGGGAAGAGCCGGTGTGGTGATCCCCGTGGGCGCCTCCCCGGCACGGCCCAGGAAGAGCCCGACGATCTCATAGCCTCCCGGGGCCGCGCGGCGTCCCTGCAGGTCTTGCTGGCTCCAGACCGCTTTGAAGGTGAGCGTCTCCCCGGCGCGCAAGGTGAGGTCCTGGATCACCTGCACGAAGGCCTTGTCGTCCGACCACCGCCAGACGAGGGTGCCTCCACGGCGGACCAGCACGTCAAATCGCTGCCCCGAGGTGAACTGCAGCCGCGTGGGGTTCTCCCCTCCGTGCCGGAGCGTCAGAGTGGCTTCCACCGGCTCGCCCACAATGAAGCTGGATTTGCTCAGGCTTAATTCAAGGCGCAGTGTTCCCCGCGCCTCCTGCACCATAGGAGACGCCGTCACGGTCAGCGCCAGGACGGCGATGACAAACCAGAGCAGCGGAACGGGCACGAGCCGTCACCTCGAGTCGTCGTCTTCCGCTTCATACTACGCGATGCTGAAGGCGGTGGTTCCCGCCCTATGGGGGACGAGAGGGAACTACTTGATCCCCAGGCGGGGAGCTTCGTAGCGGATCTTGCCCGCGCTGATCTCTTCGAGGGCGATGCTCACTGGATTCGCGGTCTCCACGTCCACCATCGGCAGCGCGCCTTCCTTCAGCTGGCGTGCGCGCTTCGCCGCCACGATGACCAGGGCGTACTTGTTGTCCACACGGTCCAGCAGAGCCTCGAGCGGCGGCTTGATCACTGCACACACTCCGAAACCGGGGTCATGGGGATTGCCTCGAAGAAAGCGAGTGGTGACCTAGGCTACGGCAGGTATTCTAACAGGGGAGGAAAACGGCATCAACGGCGGAGCGCCCGCGAGCCGCCGGTTCCGACTCTAGCGCACGACGGCCGGACGCGTCCTGCCCAGCAGCTGGTCGAACTCCTCCAGGTTGGTGGCCCGCGACGCGGCCTCCTCATAGGTGACCAGCCCTTCCTCGACGAGGCGGCGGAGCGCCTGGTTGAGCGACTGCATGCCGTCCCGCGAGCCCGACTGAATCACCGAGGGGATCTGGAAGGTCTTGCCCTCGCGCACCAGGTTGCGTACGGCAGGGTTCATCTTGAGGATTTCCACCGCGGCCACCCGCCCCTTCCCGTCCCGCCGAGGCAGCAGCGCCTGGGAGAGCACCCCGAGGAGGGACTGGGAGAGCTGGATGCGCACCTGCTCCTGCTGATAAGGAGGGAAGACGTCGACCATGCGCTCCACCGACTGCGCCGCCCCCTGCGTGTGCAGGGTGGCGAAGACCAGGTGCCCCGTCTCGGCCGCCGTGATGGCGGTGCCGATCGTTTCCAGGTCCCGCATCTCCCCGACCAGGATGACGTCCGGATCCTGGCGCAGCACGTGGCGCAGGGCGTGCGCAAAGGAATGCGTGTCCGCTCCCACCTCGCGCTGGTCGATGATGCACTTGATGTCCGGGTGCAGGTACTCGATGGGATCCTCCACGGTGACGATATGGCAGGAGCGATGGTGGTTGATGTGGTTGATCAGGGCGGCAAGCGTGGTGGATTTCCCGCTGCCGGTCGGGCCCGTCACCAGCAGCAGCCCGCGGGGCATCTCGGCGAGACGCTCCAGGCCGGGGGGCAGATTCAGGTCTGCCATGGTGGGGACGGCGATCGGGATAGTGCGGATCGCCGCGCCGATCACCCCGCGCTGCTGAAAGACGTTGACCCGGAAGCGCGAGAGGCCGGGCACGCTGTAGGCGAAATCCAACTCCAGTTCACGCCGGAAGGTTGCACGCTGCTCTTCAGTGAGGATGGACTCGATCAGCGACTCCAGTTCGGGGGCTTCGAACGGCGGAGCGCTGAGGGCCACGAGACTGCCGTCGATCCGGAGCATGGGCGGGTTCTTCACCTTCAGGTGAAGGTCGGAGGCACGCCGTTCGATTACCGTCGCCAGGAGGGCGTTGATGTCCATGAGGCGTCCGGGTTATGCCCCTCCGCGGGCAGGGCTAGACCGCGTGCTACACTGGTCGCCGTGTCCTCACGGATCCACCTGTTCAGCCTGACCGGCTTCGGGATGATCCTCTCGTTAATGGTGGCCCAGCCGGTCCTGCCGCTGTACCTGCAGGAGCGCGCGCTTCCCCCCGCGGAGGTAGGCCTGATCGTGGGGATCGCCTCCTTCGCCCTCATCCTCACGGAACTGGGGGCGATGGCGGTGAGCCGGAGGGTGGGGCGCCGGCGCACGCTCCTCATCGGGACACTGGGCGGGGCGGCGGCCGCCCTCTGGTTCACCTTCGCCGCCACCCGCCCCGAGTGGTACCTCAGCCGGATTCTCTTCGGCGCCTTTCGCGGCGTGCTCTGGCCGGTGCTCTTTGCCGAGGTCTCCGACGCCTCTCCGCCGGGACGAGCTGGTCGCGCGTTTTCGATCTTCTGGCTCTACTTTGGGTTTGGGCTGCTCACAGGCCCGCTCATCGGCGGATGGGTCGGAGACCTCTACGGGCTGCGGGCGCCCCTGTTCCTCTCGGCGCTCCTGGCGCTCCTGCCCGCCGCAACGGCGCCCGCCTTCAGTCGCCAGCGCGACGCCCCGATCGCCTTGCTCGCCGCGTTTGGGGCGCTCCTCCGCCGCCGTGAAGTCCTCGCCATCTGGATACTGCAGGCGATCGGGACCACCGTCTTCGGTCTCTACGTCACCTTCCTGCCGCTGTATGCCGCGGGCCAGCGCATGACCACCGCCCAGATCGGCGTCATCTTCGCCGTGGGATCCGCCGTCTTCACTGCGGCGCAGCTCCCGGCGGGCCGCCTGATGGAGCGTCTCTCTCCGGCGGCGCTGCTCATCCCCGCCTACCTGGTACGGGGCGTGGCCACCGCCGTCGTTCCATTCGTCGCCGGCTTCTCCGGCCTGGTCATCCTCAACGCCGTGGCCAGCGTCATGGGAGCGGTGATCCCACCCGTCCTGACGGCGCGACTGGCCGGGGTCGCCGGGGGCCACTCCGTTGTGGTGATGGGCGGGTTCAACGCCGCGGCGGACGTCGGGTTCTTCCTCGGTCCCACGATCGGTGGCATCGCCGCGGGATATGGGCTGGCCTGGCCCTTCTTGCTCGCCATCCCCCTGGCCGCCGCGGGAGTCACCCTGAACGTGATCGCCTTCTCGAGCGGCGAACGCCTCCCTCCCAGTCCATCGGAGGGGTTGACCCGAATTTCAGAGACCCCTCCCGAACGCTGAGGGGGTGGCCCCGGTCAGCCGAACCAGCGCTCCAGCCGCTCTCGCTCAAAGGCGACCTTGGCGGCGAGGTGCTCCGGCGCGGGCTTGAGCACAGAGATATCCGGTGGGTCGGCGAGGAACGCGCCCTCGATCATCGACGCCTGTCCTTCCCCCACTTCCAGGAAGCAGTACCCGCGCCCGTCGAAGCGAGCTTCGGGTGGACGTCCGTCAACAAGCGCTGCGACGTTGCGCGCCACCACCTGACCCTGGCGCTCCGCAAAGACGCCCGCTTTGGGCAGCGCCAGCCCGCCGGGCATGGGGATCTCGGTGACGTCGCCGATCGCAAACACTCCCTCGATCGATGTCATGAGGGTCTCAGGGTCGGGACGGATCCACTCGGCGCCGCCGGTCAGCCCGCTCTCTTTCACCGCCGCCGGTGGCCGGTGCGCGGGCACGTAGATCACGACGTCGGCGGGGATCTCTGAACCATCGCTGAGGAGCACGCGCTTCGCTTCCACTCGCGCGACCAGGGTTTTCGGACGGAACTGGATCTGGCGCAGTGTCATCGTGCCTTCGGCCCGAGCGCAGGCGGCCGGACCGGCGACCGGCAGCGACATCGGCTGAGGGGTCAGCACGTCGATCGCACATGCGTCCCGCCGCCCCGCGCGTCGCAGCAAGTCATCGATCAAGAAGGCGGCTTCGTACGGAGCCGGAGGACACTTGTAGGGAAGCCCGGCGATGGCAACGACGATCCGGCCGCGGGCGAGGCTCGCCAGTTGCGCTCCGAGCGCCTCGGCATCGTCGACCGCGTACAGGTTCGCCCCGCCCTCGACACCTCCGGGGATCAGATCGGGTCTGGCCTGTGCGCCGAGGGCAACGATCAGGAAATCATAGGAGAGGCGATCCCCGTCGGCAATCACCTGACGGGCGTCGAGATCGATCGCTTCCACTTGGGTCGGGCGGACGGGCACGGCGCCTGCGGCGAACCGGGTCCGGTCACGTGTTCCTTCCGCGCGACCGCCCCGCCGGTCGAGCAGCCAGAGTTTGCGCAACCCCATCATGAACGTCGGGGACGCGTCGATGACCTGCAGATCGACGCGGTCTCCGACGAGGTGATGCAGCTCGTAGGCCGCGGAGAGCCCCCCGAACCCGCCGCCCAGGACGAGCACGCGTGGCCGGGCCATCAGCGCGCGCGCTCTGCGCCCATGGTGGCGAGATGACGGGGACGCTCGTCCGCGGTGCCGGCAAGCCGACGGGCCACCCACCAAGCCGCCCGGCCGGCTGGAAGGGCCATCAGGCTGGCCCCCGCGACCATCGCGCCGATCTCGCCCGCGCTCCACCCGCTGCCTCGAGCCGCGTTGGCCGCTGGATAGAACAGCCCGGCGAAAACGATAGTGTAGCCCAGCCCCCAGCGCGACAGGGTCCTCGGCTGGTCCATCCCTTGTGGCCGGGCGCGGGCGAGCAGATCCAGCCAGGCGGCCCCGGCGAAGGCCGGCAAGGCGACCACCCACGCCGGCATCGGTGGGGGGAAGCTGGCCGGGCCGGAGGCGCGTGTCAGCAGGATCACCAGCGGCGTGATTACCGCCGCGATGCCGGTCGCCGTCCCGGGACGCCGCAAGAGCGATAACGCCATCAACCGCAGGCCGACGAGAACGAAGGTGATCAGCCATGGGCCCGCCACCCCGGCCACCCGGTAGATGCCAGTGGGCTCGAGCGGGATGATGACGAACGTCGCGAATCCCACGACGGCGGCGGCCTGTGCCACCATCCACCAGTACAGGCGGCGCTCTGGGTCTTCACGCACCAAGGTGCTGAGCACTCCCAGGGCGCCGGCGATGGCGCTGAGGAGGCCGATGAGGTGGGGTGGGCTCCAGAAGGCAAGGACGCTGGTGGACGCTTCCTCCCCGAAGGTGCGATGCCAGAAGTCGTCCAGCGGAGCGGCCAGGATGGTGAACGCGATCGCCAGACCCAAGACGCGGTATCCCGGTGGAAGAACGCGCCCCTCGCGCAGGTCGCGCCACCAGCGTGTGATCCAGGCGCCGGTCATGATGCCGACGCCGGTGTAGACAACCACGTGCGGAGGGATCCAGAAGGAATGCCGACCGAACGTCCCGTGCCACCAGCCGTCGAAGTAGAGGCCGACGACCAGCACCACCGACGCGCCGACGGCGACGCGGTGGAGAATCTCCCGTGAGGGCAGGCGGAGGAGGGCGCGCCTCATTGGCTCCGCCTCCATTGTACCGGCTGCTCGACGCCTAGTTGCCGAACCCGATGAGTTCGAGGGTCGGTGTCACCAGAGGGCGTCTCAAGGCCAGGCTGCCGGCGGCGATCACCACCTCAACCCGATCGGCCAGGAGATGATCCCCCGCGGTCCAGCGCCCTTCCGCACGCACGACGTCATTCAAGACGACCCCGGACACCCGCTGCCGTTGCCCAAGCACACGCGTCTCAGGCGTGATCGTCGCCAGGATGCGCCGCTCGCCGGCGAGGAGGGTCAGCGACGTCGGAGTCCGGGCTACCACGAAGCCCTTGGCCGCCCGGAACTCCTGGCGCGCAGCGCCGACCACCGGAGAAGGAACGGAGAGCCAAACCAGGTGCAGCAGCAAGAGGGCTGCGGCTGCCATCGCCGGTCGGATCCGCTTGTGCATCTCCACACGCTCCCCCCGAGAGATTCCTGCCTAGGTCAGGGCACGTATTCTCGTTGTTCATTTTTCCCCAAGCGCCACTCCATCAATGCCGCGGCGACCCAGGTCGGCCTGGGCTGGCGGTAGAGCTCAGAGGCATCGCTGTGGGTGAGATCGACGATGCGGCCGCTCATCGGTCCGCGAAGGTAACGGAAGACCTGGCCGGCGTCGCGGCCGTCGCTCTTGGCGCGGACGCAGTGCTGGTTGTACCCCCAGTAATCGCCGCGCCCGAGAATCTCCATCCCTTCCTCGATGGTCTGGCGGGCCAGCTCGAGGCCACCCTCATGCGGGTGGAAGGACCGCTCGGGTGGATCCCCGTAGCCCAGGCCATGGTGGAACGCGTCGGCTGTCGAGACGACGACGGCCCCCTCGGCGAGGCGGGCCAACTCGTCGATCCCGGGGAGGCGCTCCGGCTTCCCGCCCGCGAGATAGGGGTAGCGCTCGATCGCTTCCGGCCCGCGAATCCTGCGGCGACCGGTCTCCGCCGCCCAGAAGTGGCGAAAGCTCATCAGCGCGTGATCGCGGCGCCATTCCCCGCGGCTGGGAATGCCCGGACCCTGGATCCCCCAGAAGGGCCACTGCGCCGGGTCCTTACCAGCAGCCACGCGTACCCGCGCCTCTTCCATCTCGTCGGTGAACGCGTGCAGCACACTGACCACGATCACTCGATCCGCGCCGCTGTCGAGGCATGCGTGCACGACGGCTGCGATCTGGTGGCCGCAGTCGAGGACGCCGGCGTGGGGAAAGACCAGCACCCCGCCCGCGCGCAGCGTGGGTGCCAGATCCCACTGCCGCGCCTGTTCTAATCGTTCCAAGGTGCCGCGAGAACCCATGGCTTCGTGTTCGCGGCGGTAGAGCGCGTGGATCTCTTCCTGGAGTGTGTCTCGGTCAAGCACCATACGCCGCCACTTCAGTGGGGTTCAGGCGGGAACGCGGGAAAAGCCCACGCAGATGGGGCGAAGCTGGTGGGCAGGGAAGGACTCGAACCTCCGAAGGCCGAAGCCGCCTGATCTACAGTCAGGTGCAATTGCCGCTCTGCCACCTGCCCACGCCAGACAATTGCCCTGCAGAAGAACTGTAGCACATGATTGAGGGGAGACTCTCGCCTCCCCTCAACATTACTCCCGGCGGCGACCTACTCTCCCACGGCGTCTCCACCGCAGTACCATCGGCCCTGGAGGGCTTAACTTCCGTGTTCGGAATGGGAACGGGTGTGGCCCCTCCGGCAGCGCCGCCGGGAATCTCGCACAGGGAAGACACAACTCGAACGTCGGGTGCCGCGGCAGGTAGGTCTGGGCGCGACGAGCGACACCCAACATTCGAGACTTTGCCCAGGACTCGAGGGGCGGACTCACGCACATGGCGTTCCGATCACATCCCCTCAGAGCCCCGAACACACGTGATTTACCCTGGCGTGCCCCGCCCTCAAACGCCGGCGGTAACAGCACGCGTCAGGCTCTGTAGAGCTACCCCTAAGGAAGGGTCAAGCCCTCGTCCGATTAGTACCGGTAGGCTCAACACGTTAACCGTGCTTACACCTCCGGCCTATCAACCTGGTCATCTCCCAGGGGACTTACCCGGTTACCCGGTGGGAGACCTCATCTTGGGGTGGGCTTCGCGCTTAGATGCTTTCAGCGCTTATCCCGTCCGGACATGGCTACCCGGCACGTGCCCTTGGCAGGACAACCGGTACACCAGAGGTCCGTCCACTCCGGTCCTCTCGTACTAGGAGCAGCTCCCCTCAAGTCTCCTGCGCCCGCGGTGGATAGGGACCGACAGTTCTGTTACTCCTCCAACTTCGGAGGGGGCAGGTCATTTCTGCCTGCCTCTTCCGGTCGCCCGGAAGCTCGGACTATATCTTCGCCTCTTTGAGAGGTGTCTGGCGTATAGTCTCTGAGGGTTCCAGATTAGCCAGGATCGTTTCGAGCGGCTTGCGCCGCCTCACTCCCCCCTGATTCATTGAGAAGGCGAGAGTCAGAACCTCCCGAAGCCCCCGCTGGATCGCGGTGCCTGCCTTCATCAACCATCCGGACGATTCCCGCGAATCGATCAAAGTCAGTTCGCTTCGTTGTCCGGAGGTGATACCGCGTGAAAAACGGTACCACTCTTGTCATCAGGTGCTCGTGATTCCTTACCACTAGTACGTAGGTCCTGTCTCGGAGATTTGTGGGGTGGTTCCGTTTGATGTATCCGCATCCCAGAACGGTTCGGATCATCTCTAGTACATGCTGATTGCCATCGTTCTGTGATACATGGAACTCAGGAACCACTTGCCATTTTAACCGCGTGGTGGGATTTCTTTGTACCGCCAAGTGGAAGCTGCCTTCTCCATCGACAAAACCCGCGATGTAGTGGCCGATCTGACCATCTGGCCTTCCCTGCTGATTGCCTGTACCCATCGCGTTGTCACTCCCCTCCAATTCATCGGCCAATTGCCGATCCGTTGTGGGGGTAGCGTGGGATTCGCCAGGCTTCCCAGCATTTAGCCAGATTTATAGACAGCAACGGTCACTTACTGTCTCACGACGTTCTGAACCCAGCTCACGTACCTCTTTAATGGGCGAACAGCCCAACCCTTGGGACCTACTACAGCCCCAGGATGAGATGAGCCGACATCGAGGTGCCAAACAGGGTCGTCGATGTGGACTCTTGGACCCTATTAGCCTGTTATCCCCGGGGTAGCTTTTATCCGTTAAGCCACGGCGCTTCCACTTGCCGCCGTAGGATCACTAGGCCCGGCTTTCGCCTCTGCTCGGCTTGTATGCCTCGCAGTCAAGCCCCCTTATGCCCTTGCGCTCGACGCACGGTTTCCAACCGTGCTGAGGGGACCTTTGGGCGCCTCCGTTACTGTTTGGGAGGCGACCGCCCCAGTCAAACTGCCCACCTGCCACGGTCCCGAAACCCGATCAGGGTCTTGGTTAGGACGTAATCTTCTCGAGGGTGGTATTCCAAGGTTGGCTCCACCGAAGCTAGCGCCCCGGCTTCTCCGCCTCCCACCTATCCTCTACACGACAAGACCACATCCAGTAGCAAGCTGCAGTAAAGCTCCACGGGGTCTTTCCGTCCAGCCGCGGGTAGCCCGTGTCTTCACGGGCCGCACAACTTCGCCGAGTCCCTCGTCGAGACAGCGCTCAGCTCGTTACGCCATTCGTGCAGGTCGGAACTTACCCGACAAGGAACTTCGCTTGATACCTTACTCAACCCATACGGTTGAGCGGGTGACAGTAAGTTTGCCACCCCTGCATGTCGCCATACAGTCGGGGCCATATCTTCGTCCGATCTCTCGGACGTCCGGCGTATGGTCTCTGAGGATTCTGATCGACCAGTCTTTGGCCAACCAGCCTTTCCTGCTGATCATCTGCACCCATCGCATTGTCACCCGAATATCCCATCGGCACGAACCGAAGGTTTTTCGGGTAGCGTGGGATTCACCAGATTTCCCAGCATATGGCCGGATGCGAACCATGCTGTTGCCAGCATGGAAGGCAGCGAGTCCTACCTTAGGACCGTTATAGTTACGGCCGCCGTTCACC
>DASYRG010000056.1:0-3480 GCA_036004665.1 bacterium
TGTGGCCCGCCAGACCTCGGTGACCACGATGGCCCCGACGAGCCAGGAGGGGTGCTCAAAGGTGAGAAAGGTGATCGGCTGCGCCGTCACGCCGGCCGCGCCGAGCGCGGCGTTCAGGTATCCCCGCTCCGTGAAGATGGAGAGCCAGATCAGCGCCGCGGCCAGGTCGGAGATGCCGATGGGCACCGCCGTCAGGTAGAGGAAGGTGGAGTGCCCCGGAAAGCGCGAGTTGACGAGCAGGGCGATGACGAGGCCGAGGGCGACCTGCAGCGGAACGGCGATGGCGGTGATGATGATCGAGTAGCGGACCGCGGGCGCAAAATATAGGTCGCCGGCGATCCGCTGGAAGTTGGCCAGCGTCAGCGTTCCGCTCTGCGGGTTGGTGACCGCCAGCCAGATCGCCTGGACCATCGGGTAGGCGAAGAAGACCCCCAGGAACGCCGCCGTCGGCAACACGAGCAGATACGGCGTCCAGTCGATCCGCGTCCGCGGGGTGACGCGCGGGAGTTCAGCCTCGACGACGGCCATCGGTCGTGGCGCCCTGGTCCGGTCACCTAGTCAGGCTTGCAGGGTCGGATCGCCGGATCCGGGGGCGGACAGGGCGCGTTGGCGGCCCGGTAGAGTTCCTCCAGACGGCGCGCCTGGGCGGCCAGGACCTCAGGGATGTTCCGGCCCTGAATGGCGATCAACTGAAACGCGTCGCGATAAATCGGGGTGAACTCCCCCGTCCGCGCTCCCAGGCCGAGCGGGAGGAGCGCGGTGCGCGCGTCGGGGGCGTCCGCCTGGGCGTTGACCCCATCGGCCATCACTTTCAGCCCGCCGGAGGGGACCTCTCGGCCCGCTTCCGGAGAGACGGGGAAGAATCCGATGCCCTGCAGCGTCGTCACCTGCGTCGATGGACGGGTGAGGAACTCGATCAGCCGGGCTGCCGCATCCGGATTCGGCGCCGTGCGAGGGATGGACAGTCCCACCACGACGGAGAGGAAGGAGCGTCCGCGTGGACCCGCGGGGGAGGGGAGGACGATGAAGTCATTGGGACGCTGACGCAGCGCGGGAAGGATGCGGGCGACGTGATCCCAGGCTACCAGGACCTCGCCGCGCAGCAGCGGTTCGGACATGAATTCATAGGAGAACGAGGAGGGGTGGGTCACCCCCCAGAGCCGGCGGAGGTAGCCCCACATCTCTACCGCCTGCGGCGACTTGAACGCCTTCACCTGCGAGCCGGTCCAGGACGGGTAGATGTAGCCGTGCAGGAAGCGCGGGTAGAGACCGAGCGGGCCGACCGGGAAACCGACGCGACGCTGCCCGGTGGCCTGCCGGATGTTCTGCCCCCATTCCAGCAGGTCGTCATAGGTCATGCGCATGGGGTTGCTGCCGCGGGGGAAGTACTGCATCGCGCTGCGGTGCGCGACCATCAGGTAAGTCGCCTGCATCCACGGGACAAACGCCTGGATCTCGCCGAACTTTGAGACCGCCAGCAGGTCGCGGTAGAAGGTGCGGCCAGTGAGCGAGCGCTGCACCGCAGTCATGTCCCGCACGGAGTTCGCCTCCACGAAGACCGGAAAGATGCCGTGCAGCGTAGCGGTGAGGTCGATCGTCCCCCGTCCTGCGCGCGCCTCTGCGAGCAGCCGGTCCACGTACGGTCCCTCGGGCTCGGTGATGAAGCGGACGCCGATCCCCGTCTCCTGGGTGAAGCGGGCGAAGAGAGTGTTCCGCGCCCACTCCTGCTCTTCGACCGGAGTGAGCTGGTTCGAGGTGAACGTGATTTCCACGCTGGGCGCCGAGAGTGCAGCTCCCCCGCTTACGAACAGCACCAGCACGAACGTGACAGCGACGAGCCGCCACCTGTTCATAGATAGACCCCTCCTTGATCGCTCGATGAAGACGGCACTATTTCCTTCCATGTGCCGTGGAGCCGCCCCTGCCGCACGCGCGTAGTATCATGAGCGCGTGGAGGCCATCGACGCGCTGCGGACGTTCTTCAGCAAAGAGAAAGAGGTCGCCGCGGTCTACCTCTACGGCCTCTACGCCGGCGAGCGCTCCTGGCCCGACACCGACATTGAGATCGCCGTCCTCTTCCCCGAGGGGACGGCGGAAGAAGCCATCGGCGCGTACATGGAACGCCTCTCCGAAGAGAGCCCCCTGGGCGGCCATCCGGGCATCCTGATGCCCTTCGCTTTGAACACCCACACCCTGCCCGTCGTCTACGAGATCCTCCGGGGCGGCACGCTGCTGGTGGACAACGATCCGGCCGCCCGCGAAACCTTCGTCCGGGGGGCGGAGGAGCGCATCGGTGAAGCCCGCGCGACCATCGTCGAGGAAGCGCGAGAGGCGATCCTGCAGGCCCGGAACCTGGGCTTCTCCGTCGTCGCCACCGACGGGTTCATGCTGCCCCAGCCGCCGCGGTACCTCGACCCTATCCGTATCGGCTGGCGGCTCGCCCGCATCCTCACCTCAGTGGTGATGCTGGACCAGACGACCCGGGAGCCCGAGCGGGCGGCGCGCGACGCGGAGCGGGTCGGACAGATGCTCGGTCTCTTCACCAACGCTGCGGGCGCGGCCACGGGGATCGGCAAGGCCATGCTCAACATGTTTGAGATGACCCGCCCCGCCCGCCGGTGGGAGATCTTCCTCCCGCTGGCCGACGCCGACCTGATGACCACCGAGTTAGCCCTGCAGCTGGGGGCGGCGATCGAAATGCGCTGGTCCCTGATGACCGGCAGCGGGCTGCTCTCCCCCGAGCGGGTCGGTGTGGGCATCCGCGGGACGCTGGCGCCGATCATCTCTTTCTCCCGCCTGGCGGCCTGGTACTGCGACGTGCCGGGGCGTGCGGACCAGCCGGTGCACTGAGGAGGTCCGCGTGGACGAGCTCAGCGTCGAGATGCAGCCGACCCCCAACGTCAACGCCCTCAAGTTTGTCGTCAACCGCCGGCTGACCGAAGGCCGCAGCCGTACATTCCGCTCCGCGGCGGAGGCGGCCGACGTGCCCTACGCCCAGCAGCTCCTGCAGATCCCGGGCGTGGTGCAGGTTTTCGTCCTCAATGACTTCGTCACGGTGACCCGCGATCCGGGGGCCGACTGGAACGCCATCATCGGGCGCGCCGAGGAGATTCTCCGCAGCTCACTGCCACCGGCCTGAGCCCTTGCCTCATCCCTTGGCTGAGCCGCGGCCCGATCTCACACTTCTCGAGTCCTCTCTGGCGCCGGTGGTCGAGGCTTTCAACGCCGCGACCGCGCACGTCAGAGTGCTGGCACTGCTCTCCCCCACCTGAGCACCCTGTCTCGAGGGCGCCGGGGCGGTGCAGCGTGTTCTCCATGAGGTGCCCACGGCAGCCATCACACGGCTCTGGTGATCTGGCTGCAGATGCAGGAGGGTGATGACGTCGCTGCGGCGCGCCGCGCCGTCACCCTCTGCCACGATCCTCGGGCCAGCCATTTCTACGATTCGGGACGGCTCTCCGGGAGGGCGGTGGCTGCAGC
>DASYRG010000057.1:0-2024 GCA_036004665.1 bacterium
TGATCGGGGAGGACGCCGCCGATCCGCCAGGCCTGCCGGAGATGGTCGATCAGCGACTGCGCCTTGTACTGCACGAGCACGTAGAGCGCGTAGATGCCGGAGTTGACGAAGTTGCTGAGGACGAAATCGACGATGCGGTACTTGCCGCCAAACGGCACGGCAGGCTTGCTCCGATCGCGGGTGAGGGGGAAGAGGCGCTCCCCCTTCCCGCCGGCGAGGATGAACGCGAGCACGCGAGGACGAGTCATGGGGGGACCACGTCCAGTCTGGCACCGGCCCCGCGACCGGCGCAAGACTCAGGGCTGATCCCGTGCTGTCTTCCGAATGAACCTGACCGCGATAACGAGCCCGCCCGCGAAGACCCCCGCAGGCGCCAACCAGAGGAGCCACCCGACGCCGCGGCGCGGCGGGTCCAGGAGGATCCACTGTCCGTAGCGGCTGACAAAGTACGTGATGATCGACTCCGGCGACTCTCCGCGCGCCAGGCGCTCGCGGATCACGCCGCGCATCTGCGCCGCCAGTTCGGAGGGGGAGTCCGCCACGCTCTCGTTCTGACAGACGGGGCAACGCAGCCGAGAGGCGACCGCGCGTACCTGCTCCTGCAGCGTCGGGGTCGGTGCGGCTCCCGCGGCGCTGACGATCAGGAGGACCGCGGCGGCCGCCAGAAGGCAGATCGCGGTTCTCATCGGCGCCGGGTGGGCCAGATGCTGACCAGCCCGGCCAGGGCCATCAACAGACCGCCACTCCAGATCCAGGCGACGAGCGGGCTGCTGATCACCTTGAGGACGGCCGATCCGTCCTGCTCCACACCCAGGAGCACCAGGTAGAGATCGCCCCGCCAGCTCGATCGGACCGCGGGCGTAGGGATGGGACTGCGCTGTTGCGGATAGAGGTGCTCGGCTGGGCGCATGATGCCAATGCGGCGGCCTGCAGGTGCGCCCGGCGGCGCCGCTTCCAGCGCGTCCGCCGCCAGTACCGAGACTTGCGCCGCAACGACGAGGCGGTCTGGACGCCGCGCGACCAGAGGGCCGTCGTACCGGAGGACGTAGCCGGGGACGCGGAAGCTCTCGCCGCGGCGCGCCAGGTGATCGCTCTCCTGACGATAGGCGGAGGAAGTCGCCACGCCGGCCAGAGCGAGGGCCAGACCGAGATGGGCGAGGTACCCCGCGTAGCGTCTCCGGTTGATGCCGAACAGCGCGGCGAGGGCGGCCGGATAGGGACGGCGTTCTGCCCGCATGAGCGCCTGCGCCCCGCGGTGGAACTCGGCCAGTTGGGCCAGCGCCGTGAACGCGATGACCGCCAGCGCCGCCAGCGTCGGTCCTCGGACGCCGGCCAGGCCCAGCATCCCCGCCGCCCCGGCTGCGCCGATCGCAGGCCAGAAGAAGCGCCGCAGCGCCCCCCGGGGCAGGGGTCCCCAGGGGAGCAGGGTCGCGGTGGCCATTAGGAGCAGAAGCAGGAGTCCCAGAGGGACGATGAGCCGGTTGAAATAGGGTGGGCCGACGGTGAGCTTGACGCCGGTCGCCGCTTCGGCCAGGAGCGGAAACGTGGTGCCGATGAAAACCGTGGCCGCGATCGCCAGCAAGACGACGTTGTTGAGCAGAAAGATCGTCTCGCGGCTGAGAGCGGCGGGCAGCGTGCCACCATCGCGCACCTCGCGGCGGCGCGCGACCAGGACGGCGATCGAGAAGGTCAACACGAGCGCCATGAAGCTCAGAAAGATCGGCCCGATAAGGGACTGCGTGAAGTCGTGCACCGACCCCAGGATCCCACTGCGGGTCAGGAAGGTCCCGAATAGCGTGAGCAGGAAGGTGAGGATCACCAGCGCGTGGTTCCAGAGGCGCAGCAGCCGGCGCCGTTCCTGCACCATCACGGAGTGCAGGAAGGCCGTGGCCGCCAGCCAGGGCAGCAGCGCCGCGTTCTCCACCGGATCCCAGGCCCAGTAGCCTCCCCACCCGAGCACCTCGTAGGACCACCAGGCTCCGAGCACGATCCCCGCGCCGAGGAAGGACCATGCCGCGATGGTC
>DASYRG010000058.1:0-17649 GCA_036004665.1 bacterium
GCGAGCGCGTCTCTGTGCATCTCCTCTGTCCGGATCATCCCCTCACCCTCTCCACCGCGCGCCGCCACGACCGATCGACCGAGCGATCGTGCTCCAGCTGCGCCTCCGTCGACTCCTGCCTCACGAGCTGGTACGCGAGCAAGACGAAGAGAAAGGGCAACAGCTGGACCCGCTGCCGCACCAGGATGCCGAAGTTCGCGATCGTGGAGAAGAAGAAGACAAACAGCGTCACGTAAACGACCTGGAATGCCAGGTAGCCGTCGCGAAACGCATAGATCCAGGCCCGCAGGACGCTACCCAGGCGCCAGAGTACAAGGGCGAGGATGACGATGCCTTCCGCCGCGGCGGCGAGGCCCAGCAGCCCCGGGGCCTCCCAGGGAAAGGGCCGGAAGAGGACTGTCACGATCGCCAGGCCCAACCCCTGGGGCGTGGTGGGGAAGGCTCCCGTAAAGGACGATCCGCCTTGTTCGGTCTGCGCCTGTTCTGTTGCCATGAATTCCGTCACTCCCTCCACCGACAGATCGTCCACATTGATGAACGTGGCGGAGGTGCGCACGACGAAGACCGCCAGGACAGCGAAGCCCAGAAACGTGCCGATGCGGATCACGGGGCTGAGCATGCCGGCGCGGATGGGCCGGAAGAGGACCACGGCCACCAGACCGGCCATCAGGATCGCGGCGATGTGGGGCCGCACCAGCAGGGTCCCACCCAACCCCAGACCGATGATCAACAGGTTCTGGACGCTGAGGCTGCTCCTCGACGCGCGGGCGGCCCCGTAGGCCGTGATCCCCAGCGTGAACGCCATGAGGGCGTCTTTGCCGAGGGCGTTGGTCCACATCAGGATGGAGGGCGCGAAGAAGACAAGGGCCATGTAGAGGCGGCGGTTTCCGGCCGGGAAGGCGGTGACGAACGCCTTGTAGTGCAGCACCATCCCGAGCGTGCCCAGCCAGCTCCAGACGATCCAGGCGCCGACAAATGAGGGACCGGTGACGAAGAAGAACAGGCCGGTGAGCAGCCCGACGAAGTCCGTCCCCCAGATGTTTTGAATCTGTGGCAGGACGCCGGACGCCAGGTCTGCGGCGATGGTACGGCCGGCCCGATAGTACCCCACCGCGTCCGCCGCACCCCCAAAGACGGTGTTGAGGAGGTAGAGCTTGACGCTCATGGCCGCGAGCTTGGCCAGCCAGGCGGCGAAGAGCACCTGAAAGAGGAAGGGCCCGTCGGGATCGTTCCGCGCCGCCCGGCGGAAGATCGGAATCGACGCGATGGTCAGGCCCACCAGGAGGATCACGGCGACGGGCTCCAACTCGCCTCCCGTCTCCAGCCAGCCGGTGAGGGCCAGACCGATGACGAGCAGAGCCAGCACGATGGCCAGGGGAAGCAGCCGGAAGAGCGCCGGGGTCGTCAGCGGAGGGCTTTCGATCTCATCGGTACGGATTGTCATGACGCATCACACTCCTTCTGTCCCCGGGACGAGGTCGACAACGAACGTGCGGGAGACCTCTCCAGGATGGATCTCCACCTGCGAGACGAACCGAAACCCGACAGCCTCGAAGAACCGAAGGGCGCGTTCGTTCTCCGCCCAGACCACGCCCCGGATGCGCGAGACGCCGCGGCGCCGGAACTCATTGACCACGGCGCGCACCAGCGCCGTCCCTACCCACAGTCGGGCGGTCGCCTCTTTCCGAACGCCCAAAGAGAGAAACTCCGCCCGGACACCCTCGTGCCCGCTCTGGGTGTAGCGCTCGGTCTCGAGCAGTCGCCGCCAGCGTCCGCGGATGAGCAGCCCCGACAGCCCGCGCAGCAGGGGCCACCAGACCGAGCGGGCGACGTCGCGCAGGAACCGCGGCCAGTCGGTCACGCCGGCGGCAAACCCATCCAGCCGGCCCGCCTCCTCGCCGACGAAACAGAACGCAACAGGCGATGAGGTGACGGCGCGGTAAAACCCCGTCACGACCGGGTCCCCGAGTTTCGTCAGGAGCCCCCAGGAGATGATCTCCCGGTGCAGCCGGGCGATCCGCGCGCTATCGTCGGGCTGTGCTCTCCGCACCGATGCCACTGGGGACAATCTCCCTCTGGCGCAACAGCGTGGCGTAGAGGTCCAGGATCCGCGCGAAGACGCGCCGCTCGTCGAACTCCGCTTCCGCCCGCCGCCGGCTCTCCTCCCCGAACCGCCGCCGCAGGGCGGCGTCGTCGAGCAGATGGAGGATCGCCTCTGTGAGCGGCTCGACCCGGCGTGGCGGAATGAGCAGCCCGTTGCGCCCGGGAGTGACCACTTCCCGGCAACCGGGGATGTCGGTGAGGATCAGGGGCGTGCCCATCGCCGCCGCCTCGATGGCGGAGCGGGGGAAGCCCTCCCGATAGGACGCCAGGATGAAGAGATCCATCAGCCGGTACAGTTCTCGCATGTCCATCCGCAATCCGAGGAACCGGACCCCGGCCGCCTCCCCTGTCCTGATCGCCTCGTCGGGCAGCGCATCTCGGTCGTCGCGCGGGCCGACGGCGAGGAAGGCCACCTCGGGCCGCCGCCGGCACACCTCCGTGGCCGCTGCGATGAACTCGCCGTACCCCTTATCCCAGGCCAGCCGTCCGACCATCCCGACGACGGGAACTCCCTCGGGGATGTCCAGGCTCGCCCGGAGCCGCGCGACCTCCTCTGCGGGGACGGCGGTCGGATCGAAATGCTCCAGATCGACGCCGTTGCCCAGGTGCGCCGAGCGCTCGGGGTGAAAGATCCCGATGCCTGTGAGCAGGTCGAAGATCTCCCGGCTTTGACAGAACTCATAGTCGGACAGGCGGGCGGCCCCACGCTCCAGTGTGAGGTAGAACCACCGCCGCAGCTGTGATCCAGGGTCGATGCCGTAGAGGCCGTGCACGGTGTGGACGATGATGGGCACACCCGCGATCCGGGCGGCCACCCGGCCGAGCAGACCGCCTTTGGGCATGTGCGTGTGCACGATCGCGAAGCGCTCCCGGCGGAAGAGACGGACCAGCTCCACCACAGCCCGCAGATCGGCCGCCGGATTGCGGCTGCGGTTGAGGCTGGGCACGGCGTAGTGCCGGATCCCTCGCTCCTCCAGGTCTCCCGCCCAGGGGCCGGGGCCGCTGACCGCCGACACGTCAAAGCCTTCGCGGCGCAGCGCCATCAGCTGTGAGGCCAGCAGGAAGCGGTGTGTCAGATCCACCGCCGCCACGTGGGCGACCCTGATCGAGGGGATCATCGAACCGCTGAGGCCTCGGACGGCGGAACAGCCTCCGGTCCGGCCGATCGGACCGGGCCCGCACCACCGCGCAGCCATTCCTCCGCGAAGAGATAGCCGCTGAGCTTGAGCCTGAAGAGCGCGCGCCCGTCGCTGCGCTGGATCGGCACCCGTTGCAGCGCTCCCAGATCGATTGCCCCAAAACGGTTCTTGCGCGTCCCTCCGATGACGGCCGTCGAGTAGTTCCGGTCCACGAGTGCCCGTGTCTCCCCGGAGAAGAGTCCCCAGGGGTAGGAGAAGTGCGCCGGCGGCGCTCCCAGGCGCTCAGCGATGAGCGCGTTGGCTCGCCTGATCTCCTCTTCGGCGAGGCGGAGAGGCAGCGACGTCAGATCGACGTGTGTGTGCGTGTGCGCTCCGAAGGTGATCAGACCCGAGCGCTTCATCTCTCGGGCCTGCGCCCAGGAGAGAGGGCGGCCTTGCAGCTGCGGTGGCAGCGCGGCTTCGAAGGGAAACGGCCGGCCCTCCTCGACAGCGGCCGTCGCCAGGTAGACTGTCGCCGGTACACGGTACCGCAGCAGGATCGGGAAGGCGTGGAGGTAGACCTCCTCATAGCCGTCGTCGAAGGTGAGTGCGACCAAGTCATCAGGGTAGGCGCGGCCCTCGCGCGCGACGCGAACCACCTCGTCGAGACTTACCAGACGATAGTGGGCGTGGAGGTAGGCCACCTGCCAGGCAAACAGGTCGGCGGGAAGGTCGATCGGGCGCGCACTGCCGCCAGCGACTCGGTGGTACCCGAGCACCATGACCCCGGGCCGCTTGTCCCGCCGTAGGGCGCCGACCGGCAGCAGGCAGCACTTGACCAGTTGCTCGAGTAGGTCTCTGGCGATCATCGGATTGGATCCTTCTCAGAAGAGCTCGAGGTCACCCAGGGAGAGCCGCCAGTGCTCCAGGCGGGTGGGATCCCGGCTTCCCTCGGGCAGGTCCAGGGGCAGGGTGGTGAAGTTGAGGCTCAAGCGCTTGGGCAGAGGGACGAATCCCGCCCGGCGGAGGATGCCCCAGTGCTGCGTCCCCGGCGTCGCCGCCGCCACGATGTAGTCTGCCCGAACCTGCCGACTCAGCTCCCGGATGAGCGCCCGCGCCTCCGGAGCCGCTCCGTATCCGAGGAACAGTTCGGAAAGCATGATCTCCCGCAGCCCGCGGCGGATGTTCGGGCGGAAGATCGCCGCCCCCGCCAGCGGTTCCTCCCCCATCCAGTGGGCAAAGTACTGCGGGGAAGGTGAGCTGGCGTACCGCCACTGCAGGAAGGCGAGCGAGCGATCGGTGCGAATCCCATCGGCGTTGAATCGATCGTCCAGTGCGAGGACGCGTTCCATCGCTTCACCGTGCTCGAGAAGCACCGTCGCAGGGCGGCCGCTCGCGTGAAAGAGGCGCGTCGGGTCGGCGGGCGCCCGCCGCCGCCGCGCAGCAGACAGCCAATGCGGCAGACCGACGGCCAGACCGAGAGGATTCAGCACTTTGGCCAGCAGCCGCGGCTTGCCCACGAACTGCCATCCCATCTTCAGATAGCCCGACATGCTCTGGGCGTTGGGGGTGTTGAACACCAAGTTCACCCCCTCCGCGCGGGCGCGCGCGAGCGCCGCTTGCGTCAAGCGGGAGAAGACCCCCAGCCGGCGATAGTCTGGATGCGTCGCCGTATCGACCGCCCGCACCGCCCGCAGGGTGCCCGCGGGGGTCCTGAAGCCCCACCGCTGGAACGCCCGCAGGCCCAGGATCTCGCTGTTGGCGGCGACGAGGAGTTGGCTGACACCGAATGCGTTCTGAAGGTGTTTCCATCGCCAGAACTCCGCCGAGCGGGTGAAGCTCCCCCCTTCGCCCAGCGACTGCATCAGAAGCGCCATGACCCCTGCCTCGTCCTCGGGCCGGTAGTCGCGGATCTCATAGCTCTCTGTGGTCGCCCCGGTCATCGCGCGCCCTCGAGATGACCGGCGGGTCTTTCCGTCGGGTGCTCCGCCGGCGTCTTCGCAGCGTGCAGCAGATCCAGGAAGAGCGACTCGTGCCGCCGGACGCTGCGGTCGATGTTGAAGGTCTCAAAGCAGAACTCCCGAGCCTCCCGCCCCAGCTCGCGGCGCCGGGCGGGATCGTCGACCAGCTCTCGCACCCGCTGCGAGAATCCCGCTTCGTCCCTGGGGGACACGACGAATCCGGTCCTCCCGTCCTTGAGCACCTCGGCGACCGCGCCCACCCCGAAGGCCACGCTCGGGAGCCCAGCCATCCCCGCCTCGATCAAGACGCCGGGAAGTCCCTCTGTCTCACTGGACAGAACGAAGACATCCGCCGCCCCCAGGAGCGCCGGCACATCCGACCGCACTCCCAGGAGCTGCACCCGCTGCTCCAGCCCTCCCGCACGGATCGCCTCCTGCAGCGACTGCCGCAGCGGCCCATCCCCGACGAAGACCAGCCGCAGACGTGGATCCCGCACGGCGAGATCCCCAAACAGCCGCAGTAGCAGGAGCGGGTCCTTCTCCCAGGAGAGGCTGCCCACCGTCATCAGGATGAGGTGGGAAGAGTCCAGACCCAACCCGGCGCGTGTAGCCGCGGCACCCTCAGGCGTCAGGGACCGAAACGGGGAGAGGTCGCGACCGGTGAGAATCGTGATCAGCCGGGGCCGGCGCGGATGGAATTCCTGCTCGACCTCTGCGCGCACCTGGTCGCCAACGGCGACGATGGCATCGACCTGCTCAAACAAGAACCCATAGAAGAGGCGGCGGAGTGGATGGTCGAGCCAGGGATGGATCGACCCGATCTTGGTGTAGACGTAGGCCTGCGGCCGCCAAAAGGGCTTGAGCATAGCCGCGTATTTGAGCGCCCGCCCGCCGTGGCAGTGCATCAGGTGCGGGTTGTAATCGCGTGCCACCCGCAGCAGGTTCCGTAGTGAGTGGATCGCCCCGCCGTTCGACCCCGAGAGGACGGCCGTGCGCTGTGGGACGAGGAACCGCCCCGGCTCGGGGGGGCGGATCGTCCAGATCGCGGGATCAAACCTCTTGCGGGAAAGCCGGTCCACCAGCTGGACAGCGAACGTTTCCGCTCCTCGCCGGTTGAGGCTGGTGAGAATGTGCAGCGTTCTGACGCGATCGTTCTGATCCATGGCTAGACGTACCCGAGGCCGCGCAGTCGCTCCAGCACGACCGCAGCCTCCTCGGCGCTGTACCCCGCCTCCCGGGCCCCCACTACCGCCTCACGATCTACCTGCTGCGGCGGCTGCGCCGCCAGATGCTCCGGCGTGAAGGCCTCAGAGAGGATCCGGCCGTCCATGTATGTGGGAACCGGCTGGCCCAACCAGTAGAGGATGGTTGGAGCCAGATCGACCAGCCGGGCCTCCGCCAGCGTCGCCCCGGCTCTGATCCCGTCCCCGGCTAGAATCGCCAGGCCGTCTGGACGGTGACCGCCGGTCTTGACCTCTTTGGGCGTTGCCGCCGCCCGCCGGGGAAGACGGAGCGTCTTGCCGTTCAGGGCGAGCGTCTCGATCACCACATCGGCGAAGCGGATGGTGAGGTCGGGGGCGCGGTCGAGGAACGGACCCTGGTAGACCTCTTCCCGGAAATGGACCCCTTCCACCACCGGCGCCCCGGACCGTGCGTCGCGCAGCGCGAGGAAGGTGTCGCGGATCCGCTCGCGCACCTCCTCGTACTCTGCCCCAGGCTCGACTACCCCCTCAGGGTCGCGCCCACGCACGTTCAACCACACATCACCGGCAGCCCCCAGGCAGAACGCGCGGGTACGCGGCCAGTCGTACTGGTAGGCGACCGAGTGCTTCGCCACCCGCCTCAGCCCGGGGAGCGCACGCCGCAGGGTTCGCCGGAGTCCGACGGGGAGTCGCGGGTTGAGGAGGCGATAGGTCGTCGCGGCAACACGCCGGGCGCCGCGCCGGAGGCCAGCACGCTCGGTCCGGGGGACGGCGAGGCCCTCCGCTTCCAGCACCAGGCGGATCCAGGGGACCCCATCCTCCGGCCCCGGAGAGGCTCCCGCACCGTGATCGGACATGACGATCACATTTGGCTGCCCGCCCATCGCCGTCATCAGGATATCGAGCGCTCGGTCCATCTGCTGATAGAGGCGCAGGATCGCCGCGCCGTAGCGAAGGGCGGCGCGGGCGGAATAGCCGGGAACCCGAGGATCGATGAACTTCCAGAAGAAGTGCTGGGCGCCGTCGACCTCCGTGTAGCCGATGGCGAACACGTCGACCGGCCAGCGCTCGAGGAGATCGCGCGCCAGCGCGGTGCGCATCTCCACGCGCTTGGCCAGGACCTCCAACGCCTCATCGAGCCGTCCGGCCAGCATGAGGTGGCCGATGGCCCCGGAGAGGGATCGCGCTTCGAAGAGCGGTCCGAATCGCTCCCTCAGCTCGGCGGCGAGCTCCGGGGGATGCGTGAAGCCGGGGGCCTCCGGTCCGGGGGCGTCCATGCCCGAAACCATAACCCCGCGCACGGGGTCGGCCGGATAGGTCATCGGCAGGTTGACGACCGAGGTGCGCGTGCCCGCCTCGCTCAGCAGCGTCCAGAAGGGGGGCAGTGCCCGCGCCGCGCCCTTGATGAACCGCTCCTCGTATGATCCCGGAACGCGCTCCGTGAAGTAGAAGATCCCGTGCTTGCCGGGATTGCACCCGGTGGCGAAGGAGGTCCAGGCGGGCGGGGTGATCATGTTTGGCACGGACCAGAGCCGCCCCATCACCCCCGCGCGGGCGAGGCGGGCGAAGGTGGGCAGCTCGCCCCGCTCGATCCAGGGGCCGGCCAGCGCCAGAGTCGCGGCGTCTATGCCAAAGATGAGAAACGGACGGGTCATGGTCGCCTCTTGTCGGTGTTCATGGTCAGTATCCGGGCTCGACGCGGCGCCCGAGCCTGCCGAGGACCCCGTCGATGACGCCGCGGAGCACGAGCAGATGGCCGCGCCGCGGCCGGCCGAAGAGGGTGACGAGGACCGTGGTGCGACCGGCCATCGCCAGGTAACGGAGGAAGCCCGTGATCGACGGCTGCAGGTACAGGCTGAAGTAGATACGGTTGCGCACGGCGTAGTAGAGCCGCCAGGGGGTGACACGATACCCGCTGCGTATGATCTCCCGCAGGGAGCGGGGCCGGTCCACGGGGTGCTGCGCCAGGACTTCCGGAAGGCGGTAGATGCGGTACCCGTGCTGGCGAATGCGCACCGTGTAGGTGTGGTCGGAGAGCTCGATGAAGAGGGCGCCGAGAGGAAAGCCGACGTTCGTGACCATCTCCGCGGACAGGAGCGCGCCGTGGCTGATGCCCCCGCCGGCCACCGCGCCGTTGTGCGGATCGCGGACCATCGGCCGCAGCACCCCGACCCGCCGGTCGCGGTCGAGGGTGCGCATCTCCGCGAGCAACACCTCCAGGCAGCGGGGCGCGGGGACGACGTCGTCGTCGAAGAACCAGATGTACTCAGGGCGGTGCGCCAGGGCGAGCCGGAGGCTCTCCTCCATCGCCCCGGCGCATCCCAGATTCTCGGCGGTGCGGTGCCGCTGCACCTCAGGGAACTCCTCCGCCAGCATGCGCGCGGTGCCATCGGTACTGGCGTTGTCCACCACCAGCACCGCCGCCGGCCTGCGGGTCTGACCGCGGATGCCTTCCAGGCAGCGGCGGAGGTCGTCACGCCGGTTGTAGGTCATCACCGCGGCGATCACCTTCGCCTCGTCGGCCATCTGCGCCATCTCTCAGACCGTCTCCTCGACGAGCTCCGCGGCAGGGGCGCGGCGCAGCCTGGTCAGGATCCTCAGCAGCGACGCCAGCAGGTCTCGCCTCAGCAGAAACACTGTGCCCAGATAGCCCGCCCCGCCGGCCGTCATCGAGAGTGCCAGCCGGACCGCGCCCGCCGTCCCCTCCCCCGGGATCAGGCGCTGACTGAGCAGGATCGCGGCCGCCATCACCACCGAGGCCCCCAGGAGCGGGATGGAACCCTCGAAGTACTCCCACAGGCGAAAGCCGAGCAGCCTCTGCACCTGCCTCAGCTGAAACGGTACCAGCAGCAGCGTCGAGGCGAGGTACCCGGCCGCCACGCCGACGATGCCCCAGCGCAGCCCGACCAGGAACGCCGGCACGTAGACGCAGGCAGAGATGATGCCCCAGGCGAGGACCCACTGCGGCTTGTTCATCACCTGGAACATGGTCTGCCAGAGGTTGGCGTGGGATTGCAGCAATCCCGCGATCAGGAGCAGCCGGAGTGGGGGCACGGCGGGCAACCACTTCGGCCCGAAGACGATGGTCACCAGGTCGGGCGTGACCAAGAAGAAGCCAATCAGGACGGGGAGAGCAAAGAGAGAGATGTAGGTGCTGGTCTCGTTGAAGCCGCGGCGAAGCCGGCCGACGTCACGCTGGAGGCGCGAGAACGCCGCCAGCGTCACCCGGCCGACGATGCCCGAGATGTCCATCAGCGGCGCCAGGAAGAGGGCGTAGGCGAAGGCGTAGTAGCCCAGCATCGCCGCGCCGAGGGCTCGCCCGATGACGAAGTTGTCGGACTGTTTGATCACGTACGAGAAGATCCGGGCCCCGAGCAAATGGCCGCCGAATGACCAGAGGTCGCGCGCCTTCTGCCAGGAGAAGCGCCAGCGCGGCCGCCAGGTCGTCACCACCCACAGCAGCACCGTCCGAGAGAGGAAGGTTGCCAGAGCCTGGGCGACGAGACTCCACACCCCCGCCCCGGCGAGGGCCAGCGCGACCCCCACGGTCCCCCCTACGGCGGAGCTGACCAGCGACCGCGTCGTCAGCGCGGAGAACCGCATCTCCCGCGTGAGCACGGCCACATGGGTGGCGCTTCCCCCGACGAGGAGGAACCGGAGCGAGAGCGCGGCCAGGACGGGGCCCGCCAGCGGCTCCCCATAGAGACGGGCGATCGGTCCCGCGGCGGCGAGGCCGATCGCGGTGAGGAAGAGGGCGGTGACGACGTTGGCCCAGAAGGCCGTGGACAGGTACTCCTCGTCGATCGTCTCCCGCTGCACGACCGCACGCGCCAGCCCCATGTCGGCGAAGACGTTCAGCAGGCTGGTGAAGACCGCGGCCATGGCGATCAGTCCGAAGTCCTGAGGAGCGAGGAGCCGGACCAGGAACACCGTGAAGACCTGGTCCAGCACCTGTGTCCCGATGCGCGTTCCACCCGACCAGAGCATCCCGGAGACGGCCTGCTCTTTCAGTCCCACGCCCGAGTGACGCTCGCGGACCATCGTCACGCCCGCGCCTCCTGGGCCCGTGCGCCGATCCGTCGCTTGCCCGCGAGCACGGCCTCATAGAGGGACTCGGTTGCCCGCACCATCGTCTCAATCCCGAACTGGTCTGCAACGCGCTGCGCAGAAGCCGTTCCCACCCGGCGGCGCAGTTCGGGCTGCCGGAGCAGGTGGAGCACCCGCTCGGCCAGCGCCCCGGGATCCCCCGGGGTCACCAGGTAGCCGTGGCGGCCCTCGACGATGAGCCCGGGCAGGCCCCCGACGCGCGTCGCGACGACGGGGCGACCGAGGGCCATCGCCTCCAACGCAGCTACCGGCAGTCCTTCATAGACCGAGGAGAGCATGAAGACGTCGAAACTCGCGATCAGGCGAGGGGCGTCGCGCCGGAGGCCTGGGAAATGGATACGGCCGGCCAACCCCTTCTCCTCAGCCTGCCGGCGGAGCGCCTCCGCGCTGGGTCCGTCCCCCACGATCATAAAGTGCGCGCGGGGCTCAGCGGCCGAGATGAGCTGCGCGGCACTGATCCATAGGTCGAGCCGTTTCTGCGGACGGAAGACGTTGACCACGCCGATGAGCGGCGCGTCGAGCGGAATCCCAAACTCCTCACGCACCCCCGCCCCGCCGGCCGCGGCCTGCCGCAGGCCCGCGGCGTCGACGCCGTTGCGGATCGTCACCATCCTGGCATGCCGGGCGATGGGCCGGCGGGCCAGAGAGCCCCGCACCTCGTCGGAGACCGCCACCACCGCGTCAGAGAGCGGCATCGTCAGCTGATTGGCGGCCCGCGTCACCCAATGATAGCGCTCCTGGAGGTTATGTTCCGTGTAGATGGAAGCGGCAACTCCGGCCAGCCGGCCGGCGACACGGCCGATCACACCGGTGTAGGGTAGGTGGGAGTGCAGCAGGTCCGTCCGGCGCCCCCGGAGATGACGGGAGAGCCGTGCGATCACCCGCAGGTCATACGGTGTCTTCTGGTTGAGGCAGAGCGTGGGGATGCCCTGCTCCTCCAGGTCCTGGACCAGGGCGCTCTTCCAGGGGAGGAGGAAGACGACCTCGTAGGCGAACCGGGTCCGATCGACGTGCCGGGCGGCCAGGAGCAGCAGGTGTTCGGCGCCCCCCAGCCCCAGCCCCTTGATCAGCCAGGTCACACGGATTCGCTCAGCCATCTCTGGAGGTCATTGTCCTTAGTTGGCGGGACGCTTCCGCTCGATCAACGCCACGATCGCCCCGATCGAGCCAAAGTTGTCGGGAACCAGCTCCTCATCGCGCACTTCCACCCCGAACTGTTCCTCCACGAACGAGACCAGCGTGAACAGTCCCATGGAGTCGAGGACGTGGTTCTCAATCAAGAGGTAGTCGGGGGTCAGGTCCTCCTTCTTCCCGTCCCAGTGGAGTTCCTGAACGATGAAGTCTCGCAGCGTATCGGCAGCGCTCACGGCTTCCTCCTCCTCAGATGTAGCCCAGATCGGCCAGCCGCGCTTCCAGAACGCGCTGCTCCTCGGCCGAGTAGGCGTTCGCCCGTCCACGGGGCTGGCACACGGCGCGCCACTCTTCCAGTGCGCTGTGTAAGCGGGCCCGCACGTCTGGCAGGCCGTCGCCGAGGTCGTTCCGCTCTCCCGGATCAGCGCGCAGGTCGAAGAGCCGCTCTTGTCCTGACGCTGGTTCCACGATCAGCTTGTACCGCTCATCCTGGACCGTCTCCGCACTGGGAGTGGAGCGGAATCCTGGAAAGGTCCCCAGCCGACGGACCAGCCGTTCGCCCTCCCACTGGTGCCACTCCGCAAACGCAAAGGCACGCCCACCCGACCCCGGCGGCAGCGCGAAGGGATCCCCGGAGAAGGGCCGATCTCGCAGTTGCGGCGGTTCGGGCAGCCCCACCAACCGGCACAGCCCCGCAAAGACGTCGGTGAACTGCACGAGGCTGTCGATACGGGTCGCCGGTCGTCCGGGAATCCGGGCCAGGAAGGGGACGTGAAGCAGCGACTGGTAGAGATGCATCCCGTGACCGATCAATCCGTGGTCTCCAAGCTCCTCTCCGTGGTCTGCGGTCACGACGACGATGGTATTGTCCAGGCGGCCGTCGCGCGCCAGCCGGGTGAGGAGGTCGCCCACGCGGCTGTCCACGTACGCCAAGGAGGCGTCATAGAGGTCGCTGAGCAATGCGACCTGTTCGGGATCTTTCGCCAGGTCAGGGTCCCAGGACCGGCGCAGACGCAGGTGGAGACGCTGCCGCGCCGATTGCAGCCGGCTGCGGACTCGAGGCGCAAACCGCCGCTCAAACTGCCGGGGCGGGAGGTACGACCAATGGCACTCCATGTAGTTGACAAAGAGGAAAAACGGCGTTTGCAGCCCCGGGAGAAGAGCCTCAATCAGGCGGTTGGTCGCACCCGCTCCCTTGTCGGACGCCCCAAGGACCGTCTTGATCCGCCGGGACCACGCTGAGGCGACCCCGCGGCGGAAATCGGGATCGAATTCCCGACGCATCATGACGGGAGTCGAGCCGTTGACGATGCCCCAGCGGCGGGAGACGAGAGGATTATTGGAGACGATGAGCGGGGCGTAGCCGTGCTGGGCCAGATACTCCCCCAGAGTCACCAGCCCCTCCCGCATTTTCAGCGCGGGGCGGTCGGCGCCGTGCTCCCGCGCGTACAGACCTGTAAAGAGACTGGCGTGGCTTGGCAGCGTCCACGGCGCCGTCGCGATCATGCGGTCGAAAACCAGGCTCTCCCGCGCCAGCGCATCGATGGTTGGGGTCGTCCCCCTCTCGTACCCGTAGCAGCCGAAACGGTCCCGCCGCGCCGCGTCGATGACGATGAACAGAATGTTCGGCGGCGCCGCCGGCCCGCTGTCTGGTCCCCGCCGGGACACCTTCATCGGAGGGCCGGCGCCACGACCAGGTCGTCCCGCGCCCAGGTTGCCCGGACCCAAGCGATCGTGCGGGCGAGCACCTGCTCCTGTACCTCTATGCTGGTGAATCCGTGCACTACGCCCTCGATCGTCTCCACCACGGCAGTGTCCCGGTGGGAGGCGAGCAGATCCGCCAGCTCACCCGCGCGAGCCCGTTCGAATTCCTCATAAAAGTTCTCATCGCGGCCATAGAGAAGCAGGACCGAGATTTTCCGCTTCAGGAGTGCAGTCAGCCCCGCACGGAAGGGCGCGCTGACCTGGCTGCGCGCCTCGCCGTTCCTTCTCCATCGCAGCACCCTGCGCGCAGCAAGGCGCGCCGTCCGAACGTAGAGCAGCCGAGTGCGAAGGAACGCTTCGCGGCTGCGCGGCGCCACGAGGTTGCGCCAGGCCCGGGAACGAAGCGCCTTCCAGGCGAGTTGGCCCAGCGACAACTCACGGGTATAGCGATCTGGCAAGTTATCGCCCATGGGAAAGTCACGCACCGGCGTGGAGATCAACAGGGCCCCGATCAGTTTGGGGAGACGATCGACAGCGGCCAGCAGGGTGCGGGCACCAAAGCACGAACCGACCACAATGATGCGGGACGCGCCCGCCTCCTCCAGGACCCTCACGGCACCTTCCAAGTCCTCCACGAACGGGCGCTCAATCGTATACCCGAGAATAATTCCGTCGCTCTCACCGACGCCGCGATAGTCGAAACGTATGACTGAGAACCCCAGCTGCGCCAGCTGCCTCGCTATGCGCACGGACAGCCGGTTTCGGTTCGGCGCCGCGATATATGAGCCTCCGGTCGCCAGGACGACTCCGATTCCCCGGGAAGGCACACCGCGCGGCGTTGTGATCACTCCGAACAGGTCATGAGATTTCGTCCGAAAGCGCACAGCGGTCTCTCCAAACCCTCCGCTCGTCGCCGCGTCAGGCATGACCGACCACCCCACGCGCATTGGCCCGATCATCCGCAGCCCAGCGCCCCTCACCGATAGGGAGCTGGAGGATCCACTCGCTCACCTCGTCGATCGCTCGATCCTGGATGGCACACGTGGTGAATCCGTGCAGCACTCCCGCGACCGTGCGCACCTCGACGAGCCCATCCGCCCCCTGAAACAGTTCATCGATGCCGGCTTCGCGGGCCCGCTGGAACTCCTCGTAGTGGGCCTCTTGATCTCCATACATGAAGCACAGCCGCACGCCCCTGTGAGGCAGGGCCTGGACGGGCCGCAGAAATGCCTCACTGACCCAGGCGAGCCGCGGCGAGAACTTCCGTGAGGGTCGTCCTCCGCTCACGGATTCGCTCAGGCGTTGGAGCTTGACCCGCGCCACCCGCCAGTAACGCGCCCGCCACTGGGGGTCGCGCAGCCGCCGCAGGACCCGACCCTGCATGGCCTTCCGCAGGTAGCCGCGAACCGTCAAGGTCTCAGCGAAACGGGTCGCCGCCTGCTCGCCCAGCGCCCCGCGTCGGAGGGGAGGGGACAGAAGAGCGGCAGCGTAGAGCTCGGGCACGCGCTCCCCCGCGGCCAGAATGGCCCGTGCCCCAAAACAGGATCCCACCATGACGATCTGCGTCACCCCTCTCCCCCGGAGCCACTGCACCGCCCCCTCCACATCCTCCACGAAAGGCCGGTCGAGGACATAGTCGGGAGTCGCCCCTTTGCTCTCCCCAATCCCGTGGTAGTCGAAGCGCAGGACAGGACACCCGTGATTGACCAGTCGCCGAGACAGACGAACCCACATACGGTTTCGATGAGTCATGGGAATGAACCCACCGCCAACGAGGAGGAGCACCGCTGTCTCGTTGGTCGGGGTGCCAGGATCGGCGAACACCCCACAGAGGTCCCCGCCGACCGCGGGGATGACCACAGGGTACTCGCGGGGATCCCGCGCCGGCAAGGCGTCGTGCAGAGCGGCCTCTACATTCATTGTGCCAGTGTGAGGACCCACTCCGTGGTCATCTTGAGAAGCCGAGGCGCAGATTTCATCGGGCTGCTGGGAAAGAACCAAGCCGGTTCTTCCCGGATCGACCGCACATCGACCCTTCCCCCGCCCTCGGTCAGCGCATTGCGCAGCCTTGAGAGGTCGGGTCGCAAGGAGTCACCCCGACCAAACTGCACAAGCAACGCTGGGATCCGCGCTCCCTCTACGTCGGCATCCAGCCGGCTGTGGAGGACGCTACGGTGCAGTGTCGAGTGCAGCGCGTATCCGAGGATGTCGATCCAGCCCCTGGTCTCCAGTTCCTCTTTCCAGGCGCTCGTGCCGGCCCCCGCGAACCGTGAATCCTTCAGTTCTCGAGCGAGGCGCGCGCGGATCAATTCGTTGAGGTAGCGTGCCCCGTCGACGACGGGTGCCCAGAAGACCAACCCGGCGGTGGGAGCGTGACGTGCGACTCGACCGGCCACCAGCGCCCCCAAACGTGTGCCCACGAGGACGAGGCGGTCGACGCCAAGGCGGGTCTGGGCCCGTTCGGCGGCTCGCAGGGCGTCATCGACCATCGTGTCGAGCGACAACTCGGAGTCCTCGCCACCTGAATGTCCGGTACCGCGATAGTGAAACCGAAACACGCCGACGCCCCGCGAAGCCAACGATCGGGCCAGGAGGACCTCGTAGCGGTAGTTGGTCAGTTGCTCAACCAGGACGGGACAACAGATCACCACGCCGATGCGAGCACCAGCGGCGGGGAGGTACGCGACCTCGAACACCGTCGATCCGCCGGTCGGGCGGATCGCCGCTTCCTCAACGAAGCCCGACGGATCAACGCGACGGGCGACTTCCGCCTCAACCACGGCTCCCATCCTCCCACCTAGACCCGGACGATCTTCTCCCGTCCCTGCGGGAGGTGCCGGGTAGCGTTTCGTGTGTCGAAGACCAATCGCGCGTGCCGGACCACAAACGCGTAGTCGACGCTGGAATGGTCGGTCACGATCATGACGCAGTCGGCCGAACGCAGGGTCTGTTCGGTCAGGGGCGTGGAGTGATAGCGGTGTCCGTTGACCGCCAGGGTCGGCACGTAGGGGTCGTGGTAGCTCACCCGCGCCCCCGCCGACTCCAGGAGCTGAATGATCTTCTGCGCGGGGGAGTCGCGGGAGTCCTCGATGTCACGTTTGAACGTGACCCCCAGGATCAAGATCCGGCGTGCCGCCGTCCCGCGGTGCTGACCGTTGACCAACAGCAGCGCCTTCTGGGCGACGTGGTAGGGCATCTCCTCGTTCACTCGGGCGGCCAGCTCGATGAAGTCCATGTGAAAGTCGAACTCGCGCGCTTTCCAGGCCAGGTAGTATGGATCCACCGGGATGCAGTGGCCTCCTACCCCGGGCCCGGGATGGAAGGGCTGGAACCCATAGGGCTTCGTCGCTGCTGCGTCGACGATCTCCCAGACATTCAGGCCCATGCGGTCACACAGCATCGCCAGCTGATTGACAAGGGCGATGTTGACGTTACGGAAGACGTTCTCCAGCAGCTTCGCCATTTCGGCGGCGGCGGGAGACGATACCGTGACGACCCGATCGGCGACCTTTCCCAGGACCAGCGCGGCACGGCGTGTGCTCTCGGGATCACAGCCTCCCAGAACCACCGGCGTCGTGTGGATCGTATGATCCGTTCGGCCAGGATCGACGCGCTCGGGGGCGAAGGCGAGGAAGATGTCCCGCCCGACCTTCAGCCCGTTCTCCTCGAGAATGGGCTTCATCAACTCCTCGGTGGTGCCGGGATAGCTGGTGCTGCGCAGGATAATCAGCTGCCCCCGACGCAGATGGCGGGCGATGCCGCGGGCCGCCTCCGCGATGCGCGAGGTGTCGGGTTCCTTGTTCCGGGTGCAGGGCGTGGGCACGCAGACGAAGATGACATCCGCATTTCGCAGCGGCGCATAGCTGGTGAAGGCGGAGAATCGGTCCGTCCGCACCGCATCGGCCACGTCAGCCGATGACACGTCGCGAATGTAAGACCGTCCTGCGCTGATCGCGCCCACCTTGGCGTCATCGACGTCGATGCCGATCACGCGGAACCCCCGCTTCGTGTGAGCCACCGCCAGGGGGAGACCGACGTACCCCAGGCCGATGACGGCGATGACCGCCGCACGGGCTTCGACGCGCTGGGCAAAGGGCGCCCTGCCTCGGCGGGAGCGTTGCGCTGTCACGGCACTCATGCTCCGATTCGCCTCTCTCTCTGTGTGCCCACAGCTACCAGCGGCAGTCCCCGCCTGGGGTGACGGTGACCGTGCGATTGGCCGGCACCGCGCTGCAGACCAGGATCCACCTGCGCTGGTTGGGCCAGCGCACCCACACCTCATCCACCCTCTCTGCCTTCCCCAGCCCGAAGTGCGGATCCAGC
>DASYRG010000059.1:0-6127 GCA_036004665.1 bacterium
GATGCGTCGCGGCAGCGGGACGCCCGGCCCGACGAGACACCCTCCATTCGCTGACGCGGCCGTGCGCTCGGGATCGGAGCGCGAACCGAGCGCCTCGGCGTGATGCTCCAACCGGAGCGAATCAGCCTCCGTCCGGGCGCCAGCGTTGCCGCGGCAACTCCTCATCGACGACTCGAAGAACCACTGCCCGGATGTCAGCTCCCTGCATGTCGCGTCCGATTGTCATGCCGTCCAACGCCGCGGTGAGCAGCCGCGAGCGAGCGAAGGCGAGCCCGCGGTCTGCTCGACTGCAAAGTTGGGCAGCGACCAGCATGCACGGCCTGGCGCTCGACCGCCATCAGTCAATGATCTGATCCGCACGCTGTAAGAGCGATGGCGGGATCGTCAGCCCGATCGCCTTCGCGGTTCTGAGATTGATGACCAGCTCGAACTTCGTGGGCTGCGCGACCGGTAGGTCGGCGGGTTTGGCGCCCTTGAGGATCTTGTCCACATAGGTGGCGGCGCGCCGCACCAAGTCAATGTGGTTTGCGCCATCGGCCATGAGACCGCCGGCCTCCGCGTACTCCCCCACCCCATATACCGATGGCAGGCGCCTCTTCGTCGCGAGCTCTGCGATCTGTCTTCGCTGACTCACGAATATTTGATCCGGGAGAATCAGGAGCGCGCCCGCCCGCTCCTTAGTCATCGCCGCGAAGGCGCTGTCGATCTCCTGGGGATTCCGCGTCTCCAGAGTTTGAAGCCGCACCCCCAAGGCCCGAGCTGCCGCCTCCGCCTCTCGCAAGAAGGGTGCGCTCGCCGGATTGGCGGGATTCGTGAGGAGGGCCACCCGAGAGACCTTGGGAACCACCTCCTTGAGTAGTTGAAACTGTTTCCCGGTCAGGTCGGGGACCATGATCGTCAGCCCTGTGACGTTCCCCCCGTGGCGCGCAAGGCTGGCGACGAGTCCGCTGCCTACGGGATCGTTAGAAAGCGACATGACGATCGGGATCGTCCTGGTCGCTTGTTGGGCGGCCTGGGTCGCTGCCTCACTCTGCGCGACGATGACGTCCACCTTCGAACGGACCAGGTCGGCCGCGAGGGCGGGGAACCGATCATCCTTGCCCTCGGCCCAGCGGGACTCGATGGCGATGTTCTGACCTTCCACATAGCCCAGCTCGCGCAGGCCTTGGCGGAAGGCCTCGAGCAGGCGCTGTCTTTGCGGGTCAGAATGGGAGCCCGCGAGTAGATAACCTACCCGGGGCACCTTCTCCGGAGGCTGGGCCGCAGCCGTGCTGAGGAACGCCGAAAGAAGCAGAAGGACCACGGCGGTGGCGGGCCGGATAATTGCAAGCCTCACAACCGTCCGTCCCAAGTAAGTAATCCACCACCGCGACCGACAATGACCGCTTGAGTCGTCATGGTCGTGGCCGACTCCGACTGGTCTGCCGAACGCCCACGTTGACCGGCCGCGGCGAGCGAACGCGAGCCAGCGGTCCGGTCGAACGTGGTGTTAGACGGCCTCGAGGTCATACTGGCGCTGTGACATCGCGCCGGTGTTTGTTCCAGGCGTCGCACAGGCACCACGGTCGTCCCCCGCGCGGATGGGCAGGAGTCTGCTGAGCTCGCGTCGTTGTTTCCGGCCGTGACGCGGGATGATCGCCAGCGACTCGCATCATCGTGGCGAGCAGAGTGGCCACCGGTCTCTCGGTCTGGCCGTCCACCGCAACGACATCACCTGCGCACACGGTCATCGTGTGGCCTGGCCGGATCACGCGACCGCGGGCGACCATCCGTTCGCCCCGAGCCGGTGCGAGGAAGTTTGCCTTGTACTCAATAGTCACGACCGAAGACCCCGCTGGCATCAAAGTCATAGCGGCGTACCCGCATGCGACGTCAATGACCGCAGTAAGAGCCGCGGCCGCCATGAATCCGTGGTGCTGGGTCAGGTCATTCCGGAAGGGAAGGATGATTTCGACCTCGCCCGCCGTCACTTGCCCTAGTGTGGCGCCGATCGTCCGCATCAAGGCGAGACCGTCGAAGCTTTCCCGCACAGCGGACTCGAAGTTGGGGTTTTGCGCCTCAAATACTGGCATGCCGCCTCCTAATCCTGTCCGTCTAACGCCCACGATGACCTGCGGCGGCGGAGCGTAGCGCAGCCGCCGGCGGGTCGATCGGGGAGTTAGACAGCGCCACGACTTCTCTCCTCGTAAATAGCTCCCTGCTGCAAGGCCTGCGGGTATCCGGTCGTAATGAAGTCTCGCGCTTCGGGATGCGCTTCAAGAACCTTATCTCGGACCCTTTCGACAGCCGGCGTTAACTCGTCGCGGACACGCCTCAAAAACTGCTCCTCGTCGCCGATTCCCGTCCTCTCCAGTGCTCGACCCAGTGCCGATGCATCGATAAGGCGCCCGGGGCTTCCGGCGGTCGACTTCTTTGCTTGTGCATGCGCTGCCCATTGAGACCGAATGGTCTCGAAAGCCCCCGAATCCCGGACGAAGTGCTCGATGTCCCGTAGCCCGAGATGTTGCAGCTCCTCCTCGGAGAATAGCCAGGGGGTCAGGAAGTGCTTGCGGGTTTCTCCAATTCGATAGACACCGATGACCGTTGCAGCCATGGCGATCCGTCGCACCGCAGCCGCGTAGGTCTCCGAGGCCTGCTTACTTTCTTCCAAACGCGTGGCGCACGTCACCAGATGCTGCGGGATGGTCAGCTCTCGGATCGCTTCGGTGAGCAGAAGGGCCGCGTCGCATGCCGCGCCGCTGATCGTCTCCCGGTCCAACTTGGGCTCTTCCATAGACTGTCTAACGTTCCGTATCACCTGCGGCGCGCAGCGCCGTCAGTTGAATGCGGATGTTAGATGGCATGAATGAACCGCGCGCCGCTGCATCACTCAATGATCTGATCCGCCCGCAGGAGTACCGACTGCAGGATCGTCAGCCCGAGCGCCTTGGCGGTCCTCGAGTTGATCACAAGCTCGAACTTGCTGGGCTGCTCGATCGGGAGGTCGCCCGGCCTTGCTCCTTTCAGGATCTTATCCACGTAGGTCGCGGCGCGCCGGAAATTGTCCCGAAGATTGGCTCCATAGCTCATGAGCCCGCCGGCCTCCACGTACTCCCGTTGCCCGAAAATCCCAGGTAGGCGATGTTTCGTCGACAGCTCCACGATCCGCGAGCGTTGATACCAGAAGATCGGGTCACCGAGGACAAGGAGGGCGTCGGCGCGCGCTCGGGTCATCGCCGCGAAGGCGCGATCGTAGTCGTCGAGACCCCTCGCCGGCAGTCGTTCAAGCCGGAGTCCCAAGGCTCGGGCCGGCGCCTCTGCCTCGTTCAGCATGCGAGGGTGGGTTTGACTGGTGGGGTTCCAGAGGACGGCCATCCGGACGATCCGGGGGACGGCCGTCTTGAACAGCTCCAGTTGCTTCCCGACCAGCTCGGGGCTGAGGAGCGACAGCCCCGTGATGTTCCCGCCGGGTCGCGCGAGGCTGACGACCAGCCCGCTTCCGAGTGGATCGCCATGATTCGTGAAGATTACGGGCAGCGTCGTCGTGGCCGACTTGGCGGCGTGCGGCGTCAATGAACCGCCCGCCACGATGACGTCGACTTTGAGACGGACCAGGTCGGCCGCAAGTTCCGGGAGCTGGTCGGGTTGCCCTTCAGGCGCATATCGACGCTCGATGAGGAGATTCTCACCTTCGACGTACCCGAGCTCTCGGAGGCCCTGCACAAAGGGCTCCCAGAGACGCGTCACCCCTGAGGTGCCGGGAGGCAAGGTGCTCAGAAGACCAATCCGGTACACCTTGCCTGCCGACTGCGCCCGGGCGGCGAGCGGTGTGGCGAGAAAACCGGCGGTCACCGCCCCGACGAATGTTCTGCGTGAAATCACCGAATCACCTTATCCCCCACAGCAGGATCGCCACCAGGTGTACTTCACTCAGCTGGCGCCTTCACGGTGACCATCTGACTCGAAATCACTTGAACTGCGTTATCTGGCTGCGTAGGTCTGTATAGCACGGTAAACGAGCCCGGCCGAGCTCCGTCGGCACCCGCGTTTGCGCGACGTTGCAGGCACGCCTTCGTTCCCCTGCCATGATATGCCGCGAGGCGCTGCAAGCTATCACCTGGACTGCCGCGGCCAGTCCGATGGTCCCGGCCGCCGAGGTCATGACAGGAACATCCTTGCCCACCTCTGGCTGTCGGGGTCCAGGGATGGGCCGGGGCCCGCGCCCTCTTGCCGCTGCGCCGACAGCCGAGCAACACACACCGCCCCACGCGACCACCTGAGGTGCCCCCTGGGCGCGGGCGACGGAGGATGTCTGCACCGCGCGCCGACATCCTTCGGCGTATGCGTGGATCCCAGGGGAGCCCGATGCGTGAACGGCGCCTCGATGTACCGCTCCCACAGATCTGCCGGCTCGAGCACGTGCATGTCGCTGTCAAACACCTCGAAGCCGCCCTGTGCCATGCCTACCTGTCGGCGAGCCTCTCGCCTTGGTTGAAGACCTGACCCCGTCGACTGCGCCCAGCGCCGATCACACCTGGAAGATGTCCTCGGGCAGTAACGCGGAGACGACGTAGTTGGGCACGTCCACCACGTTGCTGATCCGGAGGTCGACGGCGACGCTGCAGATGACGTACGCCTGCTCCCGCGTGAAACCGCGCTCCTGGATTAGGCTCATCATATTCAGCAGGGCGCTCCGGCAGGCGGTGTTGAGGTTCTCGCCCTGGTTGACACCCTTCTCGTCGACTGGCATGCCCATGGTGGCGATGAACCGCTGCGGCGCGGCCCAGCGCGGATCGATGAAGTAGTCGCTGCGCTGGAACCTCGGCCAGCGGATTTGCCGTCGCTCAGCCTCGCCGCGGTGGGCGCGGAATCGCACCACGCAGGTGGCCCCCATCTCCACGGCGGTCACGCACACCTCGCCGTCGCCCTGGGCGAAGTGGCCGTCGCCGGTCGAGAAGAGCGCGCCCTCGACGGCCACCGGAAGCAGCAGCCGGGCGCCCTTGCTCAGCTGCTTCACGTCGAAGTTGCCGCCGTTCTCCCGGGGCGGCAGGGTGCGGAGTCCGTGAGTCGCGGGGGGGCCGGACGAGGGGACGGCGCCACCGGCGTCGGGCGGGAAGACCAAGCCACCTCGGGCGAGCAGATCGGCCTCGCGCCGGGTCCACGCCTCGAGCTGCAGGCGTGAGGGAGCGACCCCGGAGACCCCCATGAACGGTGCGGCAGGAATCCGGACGCCCGGAAGCTGACGTGACGTCGCCCACCCGTCCGCGAGGTCCCAGTGGACGAGGAACGGCGTCGTCATGATGTCACGTAGGAAGCCCAGGCCGGGCATGATCGCCGTGAAGGCCCAGCGCTGCGGCACGATGTCGACGAACTCTACCTCGAGCAAATCGCCGGGACGGGCGCCCTTGACCAAAACCGGGCCGGTCAGCGGGTGAATTCCCCCGACCGGCAGGGCGGCGAAGTCCGCCTCGGTCGACTTCGGGGTCAGGTAGGCGTCGGTGGCGTCCCGAGTCTCGAGCGCGACATCCTCCCCCTCGTCCACCTCGACGGCGGCCGGGATGTCCGGATGCCAGCGATTGTGTCCCGTCTTGGGCTCATCACGCAGGGGCCGGCTGCGATCGATTGTGACGGTTTTCATGGCTCCTCCTGCAGCGCGGCGGCGCTGTCGGCCACCACGCCAACGGGCTGGTCGACCTCCCAGGGCCGATGCAGGGCGAGGGGCCAGCCGAGCACGCCCCTGGGTGCATAGACAATGGCGCGCCCCTCATGGGGCCCGCCCCCCGGAGAATACTAGCTTTGATCAGAAGGAGCGAATGAGAATGGGGCAGGTGTTGGTGTCCCGCTTGATGTGAAAAATCGGGAGGCGTTCTTCCCGCAGCGATCGATCACTGGTCGCACCCGACGACCTCGCGGAACCGCGGCGAGTGGGGATATCACGGTATGGCCTGGACCACGATCGTCGCTCGAGCTCGGCGCCTCGTTCGCTGCTGAAAAACTCGCCGCCTGCGCTAGAAGCGGCGGCGGCCGCCGAGTTGCTTCTTGCGCAGGCGGAGCGACTTCGGGGTGATCTCGAGGAGCTCGTCCTCGCGGACCCACTCCAGGGACTGCTCGAGGTTCATGGTGCGGGGCGGGGTCAGGCGCACGCCCT
>DASYRG010000060.1:0-10662 GCA_036004665.1 bacterium
GACCGAGTTCCGCCAATCTGATCGAAGTCACCGCCTGACAGAGAACTGGCGAACCGCCGCCTCGATGCCGCGGCTGGTCAGCCCGTGGGCGAAGGGGCCGTCCGGATTGTCGAAGGTCCAGACGTGCAGCATCTCCACCGCCCGCGGCACCATCGTCGTTCCGGGCGGGCACTGCCCGCCCACCGAGCGTAGGGCGTTTCCCATCCCCGTCGCGCACTCGTGGCTGTGCCACTCTGTCAGAGGGCCGCCCGGCCTCGGTCCCTCCCCCTTGGGCGCCTTGAAGATGGCGCCGAGGAGCGCGACCTCGCCGGACTGCAGCTTCATGTAGACGAGCCCTTCGGGCCGCTGCGGGTCCAGCGTGACGCCGTCGCGGCTGAAAGTGGCGTTGCCGAAGTGCGCCGGGCCCCAGGTCCCAAAGCGGAAGGAGTTGTTTTGCCGGAAGCCGTCGGCCTCCCCCGCCGATACCTTCGACCACCGACCGATGGAGGTTTTGACGTCCGCCACCAGTTTCGCCGCCGCGCCCTGTTGTTGGGGAGTTGCTGCGGCCTGCCCCGGAGCGCCTGACGTCCCGTGCGATCCGTGGCCGCCCTGAGACTGCGCGGAGCTCATCGTCCCGCCGGCGAGCAGCAAGCTCGCCGCCAGAACGATACCGCAGACGATCGTCGAAGGAAATCGCATCCTCATCACCGTCCTCCAAACTGCCGCAGGGCGGCGCGAAAGGCCTCCGCGGACAGGGGGTGCGCAAACGGTCCCTCGGGATTGTTGAAGATCCAGATGTGCATCATCTCTACCCGCTCCCCGACGAAGAAGGCGCCGGCGGGACACTGTCCGGGGGCGATGGCCAGCACTGCGGCCCCCGTGGCGCTGATGCACAGGTTGTCGTGGGTGTGCCAGTCGGTGAGCGGGCCTCCCGGCCGGGGGCCCTCGCCCTTGGGCGCGCTGAACATCACCCCGAGGAGAGCGACCTTTCCGCTCGGCAGCTTCAGGTAGATGAGGCTCTCCGGGCGCTGTGTGTCGAGGTGCCGCCCGTCGCGGCTGTAGGTGAAATTGGTGAAGTGGGCGGCGCCCCAGTTGAGCAGACTCCATCTCGTGGACTGGACGTAGCCTGCCGCCACAGCGGCGTTGAGGTCGGCGAAGGCGGCGGCGTCCCTGCGGACGTCAGCGAGGAGCCGCTCGGCCGCGGTCTGCTGGTCAGGCGTGGGCGCAGCACTCCCACCGGGAACCGGTAACGCTGACGGCGCCGGGTGCTGGTGCCCGCTGCCGTCCGCCATCTGCGGTGCGGCGTGCGAGTGCACGTGCCCTGCCGCCTGGCCGTCCTGCCCAGCCACCGTGGCGGTGAAGGTCAGAGCCGACAGCGCTACAAGCGCGCCGGAGGCGGCCACAGCGACCACCCGGCGGGCCAGCGTGCTCCCCGAGCGGCGCAGGGCCTGTGCCAGCAACAAAAGAACGCTGCCGGCGACGACCAGCGCGACGCCGGCGGCAAAGAGGATGTGACCAGGATTGGACATCGTAAAGATCCCCTCTCGCATCGCCAGTGTGGGATCGAGCCCATGCAGCCGGGCATCCCACGCCAGCCCGCTGAGCAGGGCTACGTTGCCGGCGAAGATCAGCCACGGCGCGAACCGCGTCAGCCTCAACATCGAGATCGCCTCCTATCCGACGCTGACGGCGAATAGCGGCGAGAAGTTTATTCGGAGGATGCGACGGTAAACACACCCGTTGGTCGGACGCCTAAAAGTGACAGGACTTGTGCATGAAACGGAGGTATGGATTCCTTGGATCTTTTCGAAGATCTCGGCTGGCTGATGCTCGTCATCATAAGCGCCTTCACGATGGCCCTCACCTGGCTGCCCCACTAGACACCGGCAACGTGGTAAGGCCCGATTTCAGACGGTCGGTCACCCTCCGGATTGTCTGCACGGCGTTCGCCAGGTCCTGGAGCGGTAACGGCTCGGCGAGCCGATTACTCCAGATGGCCTGCACGGCGTCGATTCGTGCAAGCACCTGCCGGCCACGGGGAGTCAGCGTCAGAATGGGCGAACGTCGGTGGTCTGGGTTGTCCGCGAACGCCGCGTGACGGTTCTTCACCAGCGCATGCGCCACCCGCTGCACTCCCTGGCGGGTAACCCCCATGCGCCGTGCAATCTGCGACACCGTCCGTGGTTCTTCATCGACCGCGCCCAGGACAAGCCACCCGGTCGGCGTTTGGCCGAAGGGTTCCACGATCCGTCTTCCGTGCCGCTCCAGCTCGCCCCGGAACCGGAAGGCCTCCAGAATCAATTCGGTCAGCGCCTCCGCCTTGGGGGTGCGCTTAGTGGGCAAGGCCGATCTCACCTTCCCTTAGTACTGCGTCGTACCATTTCACGATGGCATCGATCATGGACTGCGGTGAGCCCTCGTGCGGAAAGTGTCCTTCCCGCGGGATGATCTGCACCTGGTGCCGAGGGAAGATCCCCTGGAGCCGGTTGACCCAGCCGACCAGCCGCACTGGATCGAACTGACCGAACATGAGGAGAGCCGGGGCCTCGCGGAAGTGCCTCTGCAGATCGGCCTCGAGTCTCGCCAGATATCTGGGATTATCGACGAGTTGCCGGAACAGCAAGAGGATGCGGTCTCGCGTCTCCGGTGTGGGAAACAGGTGCCGGTAAGCCGCTCGCTCTTCAGGCGACAGTCGCCGCCCCACCGGAGCCATGGTGGAAACGAGCCATGGCAGGAGGTTGAAATGACGATTGAGGGCACGGAAGGGGGCGCTGGTCACGAGTCGGAGCATCATCTCCACCGGTGGATACCCTCTGACGGGAAATGCCAGGGTATCCGTGAGAATGAAAGCCCGGTATCGCTGAGGGGCCTGGGTCGCAGCTCCTAAGCCAACAGGTCCCCCGGAATCGTGCACCATGAGGGTGATGCCTCTGAGGTCGAGTGCCTCGACGAAGTCCGCCACGGCCCCGGCCAGGTTCTCGAGCGTCAGCGCAAAGCCGTTGTGAGGAACCGAGAGTCCGAATCCAGGGTAGTCAAGGGCGATGCAACGGAACCGACCTCTCAGCTGCGCGATGAAGGCGCGGTAGATGAAGGAAGAGGCTGGGGCCGGATGCAGGAACAGGATTGTAGGACCGGTCCCTTCATCCACGTAGTGAATAAGAGCGTCACTCCCCTCGAGAAAGCGGCTTTCAAACGGAAACAGGGCCTGGGAAAGCCAGGATGGGCGCATCCCCGCCCCGCCATTACGCTGCCGGATAACCGGACTGACCATCGCAGCAACCTCCCTGATCGTCACCGTCTCCCCCAAGGGGAGGGTATGTCAACCAATTACCACATTGGAAAATCGTTGTCAAGTCAGAGCGATTCGACTCCTCTGAGGGAAGGTGCGGCGCACGGTCTCCTCAAATTGCTCGCGTCTGATCCAGTAAGATGAATTCAGAGGCACCGATACGGTGCTGACAATCCCATGGCCGAACGCCTGAAGTCCGCCGCCAGCGCCTATCTACAGTCGGCCGTCGAGCAACCGGTAGACTGGCACCCCTGGGGGTCGGAGGCCTTCGAGCGGGCGCGACGCGAGGACAAACCCATCCTCCTCGACATCGGTGGGGCCTGGTGCCACTGGTGCCACGTCATCGACCACGAATCCTACGAGGATCCCCAGACGGCGGAGATTATCAACCGGGAGTTCGTCGCCATCAAAGTCGACCGCGACGAGCGGCCGGACGTGGACGCGCGCTATCAGCCCGCCGTCCAGGCGATCTCGGGGCAGGGCGGCTGGCCGCTCACAGCCTTCCTCATGCCGGACGGTCGCGTCTTCTTCGGCGGCACCTACTTCCCGCCCACCGATGCGTACGGACGGCCGTCCTTCAAGCGGGTGCTCCTCAGCGCGGCGCAGTACTACCGCGAGAACCGGGAGGACGCCGAGAAGGTCGCCGCCGATCTGACGAGGCAATTAGGCGCCGCGCTGGTATCCGACGAGCCCGGCGATCTCGTTCCCGCCCTGGTCGATCGGGCCGTCGAGGAGATCCTCCGGGCCTTTGACGTGACCAACGGGGGCTTCGGCCGCGCGCCCAAGTTCCCGCACACGGGGACCATCGACCTGCTCATCCGGCGCGCCTTCCGCACCAAGGACGAACAGACCCTGAACGTGATCACGCGGACCCTGGAGAAGATGGGGCGCGGCGGCGTCTACGATCAGCTCGGCGGCGGATTTCACCGCTACTCCGTGGACGCGCACTGGATCGTCCCCCACTTCGAGAAGATGCTCTACGATAACGCTGGCCTGCTCCGCAACTACGTGCACGGCTATCAGTTGACGGGGGAGCCGTTCATCCGCGAGATCGCGCTCGGCATCTACGAGTTCCTGCGCACCACCCTCTGGGACGAGGCCCGCGGAGGGTTCTCCGCCAGCCAGGACGCGGACATCGGCCCCCATGACGACGGCGACTACTACACCTGGACGCTGGATGAGGTCCGCGCTGCCCTCCCCGACGATGACGAGTATCGCGTCGCCATTCTGCACTACAACGTCAACGAACGTGGGGAGATGCAGCACGATCCGCGGCGCAACGTCCTCTTCGTCGAGAAGGACCCCGACGCCATCAGCGTGCTCACCGGATTGTCCGAAGAGCGGGTGCAGGCTCTGCTCGCCTCAGCGAAGGCAAGGCTCGTGACCGCCCGCGCCGCCCGGCCGACACCCTTCATTGACCGCACCATCTACGCGGCCTGGAACGGCATGGGCATCTCAGCCTTCTTTGACGTCTTCACCGGACTCCAGGTCGGCGACGCGCGGACGTTCGCGCTGCGGGCGCTGGACCGCATCCTCGCGGACGCGTACCGCCCCGGCGAGGGCGTCCTGCACATGCTCACCGCGGAGGCGGCGGCGCACCCCGGGCTACTGGAGGACCAGGTCCAGATCGGGGAGGCCTGCCTCGACGCCTTCGAGGTGACGGCAGAGCCTCGCTACCTTGAAATCGCCCGCGATCTGGCCGACTACCTGCTCCGCGAATTCGAGGATCCTGCCGGCGGGTTCGTGGACTTCGCCCGCGGCCGGCAGACCGACCCATCGCTGGCCGTCCCGAGCAAGCCGGTCCAGGACGCTCCCACGCCTGGAGCCAACGCCGTCGCCGCGCTGATGCTGCTGCGGCTGGCGCGTCTGCTGGAGGCGCCTTCCTACCGCGACGCGGCCGAACGTACGCTGCGTGCGTTCGCCGGCGGCCTGGCCCGCCATGGGCTGTACGCCTCGACCTTCTTTCTCGCCCTGGAGGACCTGATCCGGGACCCCGCTCACGTCGTCATCGTCGCGCGGGAGGCTGACCTTGCCGACGGCAGGGACGATGGGCTGGCGCGACGGTTGCACACGACCGCCCTGGCGACCTTCCGGCCAGGCAAAATCGTGGCCGTCTACCCACATGATGGAGTGGCGGACTCACACAGGGCGGCCGCCACCCCGCCCCTGCCCGAATCGGTCCGGGCCATGGCCGCCTCCGCCGGCGGGACGCGCGCCTACGTCTGCGCGGGGACGGCCTGCGCGCCCCCGACCACCGAACCCGATGCGCTGGCCGAGTTGATCCGCACCTTCAATCTCTGACAACCACCCCCGGCGTCGATGTACGTGCGCCTGAAGCACACCCTCTCCTCGCTGGCCCTGGAGATGTTGGCGCAGTCCCCGCGCAACCGGTCGATCGCCTGGCTGCTCGCCTACTCGCGGCTGGCTACCGACGGAGGCGGCGTCTCGGAGGCCGAGTTGCGCAGGACCGCGGCCACCATCGGGGCGGCCGGGCCCCGTGCGCTGCGCCATCTTGAAGTGCTGGGGATCCTGCAGCGGGAAGGAAGTGCACAGAACCGCAGCATCCGCCTCGCGCCTGAGTTTCTCCCGCACCGCGACTACTTCCATCGGCAGGTGCGCCGGCTGGCCAAGGCCCTGGCAGCCCTGGATCGGCAGACAGGCCGCCGCCGCAGCACCGCCCTGCAGCGCGGGATCGCCCTCTTCAACGCCGGATTGTTCTTTGAATGCCACGAGTTCCTGGAGAACATCTGGCGCGCGACGGCGGGTCCGGACCGCGACTTCTATCACGGCATCATCCAGGTCGCCGCCGCCTTCTACCACTTCGAGAAAGGAAATCAGCACGGCGCCCGGACGCTGCTGGGCAAGGCGGTGGCGAAGTTGGACCGATACCGCCCCCGCCACCTCGGAGTCGATGTGAGACGCCTGCTGAGCGATCTCGAACCCTGGCAGCGACGGTTCTCTGCGGGATCCCCCGGGCAGCCGCTGGTGGATGGAGACGCTCAGGTCATCAGGGTTCGTGCTACGATATGAAGGATCGCGGAAGGGTGGCCGAGTGGTCGAAGGCAGCGCACTGCTAATGCGTTGGTCGCCTTATAAGCGGCCCGTGGGTTCGAATCCCACCCCTTCCGCCAACTGGGAAATAGCTCGCCCCCGACGCGGGCTCGCCAACCCTTTTCGCCCAGAATCCAAGCTGTTGTGGAACTCAGCATCAAATTCGAGCCGACATTCTTGAACACTGCAGGGATTCGAGTTTCGTAGCCCTGCGAAGAGCATTTTGGCCTGGCTATTCAGTGAAATGAGCCAACGATGAAAACGATATCTGTATTCAATCACGTCACTGTCGACGGCTTTTTCGCCGGGCCAAACGGTGAGATCGATTGGTTCAAAGTGATTCAAAGAGATGATGAGTGGGAGAAGTACACTCATTCACAGTCACAATCAGGTAATACGTTGTTATTTGGCCGTACGACCTACGAGATGATGAAGAGTTTCTGGCCCACCCCCCTTGGAATCGAGAGCGATCCCGACATGGCGAAGGTTGTGAACACTAGTCCGAAGATCGTCTTCTCGAGAACGCTCCGAAGCGTCGAGGAAGGACCTAATTGGAAAAACATCAGGCTCCTTCATGACATACGGTTGGAAGAAGTGCGTAAGCTGAAGGAAAGGGAAGACATGCTGATATTGGGGAGCGGCACCATCGTGCAACAGCTTGCAAACCTCGGCCTCATCAACGAATACCATCTTGTGACCGTTCCCATTATTTTGGGCGCGGGCAAGTCCTTATTCAGGGATATCGAAACGACGAATCTGAAGCTCCTCGAATCAAGAGCTTTCAAAAACGGGATTGCGATGCTCCGTTATCAGCCAATCACGCAGTAGGGGAGAGGCATGTGCCTTCACCCAAGAAGCAACTCAAACCTATCGACGAATACATCAAAACCTTTCCGAAGGATGTTCAAAGTGTTCTCAAGAGAGTGAGAGAGACGATAAGAAAAGCCGCGCCTGAAGCTGAAGAGACGATTAGCTATCAAATCCCCACTTTCAAATTAAACGGCAGAAACTTGGTGTATTTCGCCGCCTGGAAGAACCATATCGCGGTTTATCCGATACCATCTGGCACGGAAGCATTCAAGAGAGAACTATCGCCATATAGAAAAGGAAAAGGCACCGTGCAATTTCCGATAGGTAAGCCGGTTCCATACGACTTGGTGAGAAGAATCGTCAATTTTCGATTGAAGGAAAGTCTGCAGAAGAAGAGATGAGAGAATTCGGCCGCCATTCTCCTGTCGCCAACACTTCGGGTCCAAAGGAAGCACTTAGTGGAAATCTGAAAGACTTCTTCTCTAGGTACGAATCAGCATTTACCTCCTCTAACGTGGGCGCGATCGCGAAGGTATTTGCTGATATGTGCCTGATCACCACGCCAGAAGAGGTCCTACTCGTAAGGAATGACAACGAGCTGAGGACTATCCTCAACGGAATCAGCTCGAGGTACAGAGCCATCGGCGTAAGGTCGGTGAAGATCGCTTCGTTCACTGAGATAGAACTCGATCCATACCATGCCCTGGCCAAAGTGCAATGGAGTCTCCACCGAAACGACGGAACAGAGATCGTCTCTTTTGACGTGACCTATCTGGTACGTATGACAGAAGACGGTCCGGAAATCATTCTTCTGATCCCTCACAGCGAAGAAGAGCGCCTGCGAGAAAAGGGCCTCTTTGCGCCCTCCCGTGGTGCTGGAAGTCCCTGACCTCCGCATCGTCTCGCTCCTTCCCAGCGCCACAGAGATCGTCTGCGCGCTCGGCCTCACGAACGCCCTCGTCGGCATTTCGCACGACTGCGACTATCCGCCGGCGGTTTCTGGAAAGCCCATGCTGAGCCAGGCCATCATCACGGGCGATCTCTCCAGCGGGGAGGTCGACCGCCGGATTCGGGAACAGCTGCACCAAGGTCTCAGCGTCTATCATCTCGATCAAGTTCAGCTGGCTCAGCTGGTGCCCACGCTCATCCTGACGCAGGAACTGTGCGAGGTGTGCGCGCCCTCCTTTTCCCTGGTGAAGGCCGTCGCCAGGATCGCAGCATCGGACAGCCGGATCGTCTCGTTGGAGCCGCACGGTCTAGACGACATCCTGGAGACCATCAGGCTGGTCGGAGACCTCACCGGAGCGGCCGAGCACTCGCTGGCGTTGGTGGCGACGCTTCGAGCGCACATCGAGCGTGTGCGTGGTGCTGTGGCCGGACGCCTCCGACCGACGGTCATCTGCCTGGAATGGCTCGACCCGCTCTTTGTCGCCGGACACTGGGTGCCGGAGATGGTAGACCTTGCGGGAGGATCTGACGTGCTGGGGCGCCCGCGCGCTCACTCGTACACGATCGACTGGCCGGCAGTCCTCGAAGCCGATCCCGATGTCCTCGTCCTGATGCCGTGCGGGTTTGACCTCCGCCGCACTCGGGACGAAGCCTCGGGCCTGATGGATCGGACCGGATGGCGCGAATTGAGGGCCGTCCGGTCGGGACGGGTCTATGTGACAAACGGGACGGCCTATTTCAATCGGCCGGGGCCGAGGATCGTGGATGGTCTCGAGATCCTCGGAGCCATCCTCCACCCCGAGGCGGTCTCCTGGGCACTCCCCGAGAACGGGTTCGAGAGCCTATAGGTCTCGCTGCAGGACGAAGGCCCTGCAGAACGAAGAACCGCATCTGACACGGGTCTTGGGAGGGTGACAGAGTGGAAGCACACATTCGGAACGTTCCCATGCTCAAGCATCTGAGCCCCGAAGCGGTCCGCAGCCTCACGGCCGCCGCATCGCGCGTGACGCTGCAGTCTGGCCAAATCCTCTTCCGCGAGGGCGACCCCACGGGCGGCGTCTTCATTGTCGAGGACGGCCACATCGCGCTCACCCGCAACGGCACCCCGATCGCGGAGCTCGGTCCCGGGCAGATGTTCGGCGAGATGGCCTCCCTCGACGGCGGGCCGCGCGTCGTCACCGTCACCGCCAGCGAGCCGACGACGTTGGTTGCCATCCCGCCGGAGGCGTACAACGCGGCTGTCTACGGTAATCTCGCCGTCCTCACGGAGGTGCTGCGGGTGGTTCTGAGCCGCGTGCGCGGGCTGGAGGACGCGCTCCGGAGGGGCTAGTGCCGGTGAGTTTTCTCTGGCCGGCGCTTCTGTGGGGGCTGCTGCTGGTCCCCGTGGTGCTTGGCGTGTATGTCTGGGCGCTCCGCCGGCCGCCCCGTGCGCCGCTGGCCTTTCCTGACGGATCTCGGCTCGCCTTCGCTGCCGCCGCGGGCCGCCGATGGGCGCGCCATCTTCCGGCTGCCCTCTTCCTCTTCGGTCTGGCGGCGGCCCTCGCCGCCGCAGCCCGGCCGGTCGCCCTCCTGCCGGTTCCGGCCGACCAATCGGCGATCATGCTCTCGTTGGATGTCAGTGGCAGCATGCGCTCCCAGGACATCGCGCCCTCGCGGATGGAGGCCTCCAAGGCCGCGGCAAAGGCCTTTGTCGAAGCCCTCCCCGCTCGGGTGCGCGTCGGCCTGACCATGTTCGGCGGATACGCGCAGGTGGTGGTGCCGCCGGTGACCGATCACCAGCGCGTCATCGACGCCATCGACGGCCTTGGCTTCATCCGCCGCACGGCCATCGGCGAGGGACTGATCGACGCGGTCGGCGGCCTGCCCGGCAGAGTGCGCCCCGCGCCCGACGGTACGATGCCGGCACAGCCGCCAGGACCACGACCGCCGGCGGTCGTGATCCTGCTGTCCGATGGGGTGAGCAATACCGGCATCGACCCGCTGGAGGCGGCGCAGCTTGCCAAGGCGCAAGAAGTCACCGTCTACACGGTGGGCATCGGGCAGCCGATGAGCACCGGGACGTGGACCATCGGCGGACCGCTCGACGAAGAAACCATGAAGGAGATCGCCGACATCGCCGGGGGCCAGTACTTCCATACGTCCTCGGCGGCTGGACTACGCGATGTGTACCGCAATCTGGCCCGGGCGGTGGGGTGGGAGCGCCGTCGCGAGGAGGTCTCCGGGATGGCCGCCGGTCTTGGGGCGCTGGCCCTCATCGCAGCCCTCGCGCTGAGCCGGCTGGCCGTTCACCCGATCGGGGTCTGAGCGCCCTCACTCGAGGAGGAATAGATCATGGGGACTCATCGCACCGCCGCGCTGGTCGCGTTTCTGCTGATCGCTGGCCTCCCTGCGCCCCTGGCCTCGCAGCAGTCGGAGGTCATACTGCGCGATTTTGAGTTCAGCCCAGCGGTGACCCGTCTGACTGTCAGCGAGTACGGCCCCGGCGTGGAGGTCCGCTGGGTGAACCAGGGGCCCTCGACCCACACCGTGACCGACGACCGCGGCGCGTTTGATTCCAGGGCGCTCGCCCCGGGCGCCGCCTTCTC
>DASYRG010000061.1:0-9538 GCA_036004665.1 bacterium
CACGGCTCTGGTGATCTGGCTGCAGATGCAGGAGGGTGATGACGTCGCTGCGGCGCGCCGCGCCGTCACCCTCTGCCACGATCCTCGGGCCAGCCATTTCTACGATTCGGGACGGCTCTCCGGGAGGGCGGTGGCTGCAGCGTTAGGGGCACGCCCCGGCAGCATCGCCTGGGACGCGTACCTGGTCTACCGACCGGGCGTCAGGTGGGAAGCAATCCCGCCCGCTCCCCTCGAGTGGGTCCACCAGTTGCGGGGATCACGATGGGCGGATCCCGCTCGGTATCGAACGGGAGATGCCCTGGTCGCCGCGCTGCGGGCCGCGGTGGCGGCGGTCGCCTAGCAGGCGCAAGACCGTCAGAGAAGCGGGGTCCTAGAGCTGGCCCGGTCCTAGAGCTGGCCGGGCTCCTGCAGTAGACGCCGGAACTCGCCCAGGTAACGCGCCGCCTCTGCGCCGTCGGTGACGCGGTGGTCCGCAGAGATCGTCGCCTTCATGACGCGCGCGACGCGCACGCGGTCGCCGTCGGCGACGGGCTGGGCCCGGGCGCTGCCCACCGCGAGAATGGCGGCCTGCGGCGGGTTGATGATCGCAATGAAGCTCTCCACGTCGAACATCCCCAGATTGCTGACGGTGAAGGTGCCGCCTTGGAGCTCCGTGGGGTGCAGTTTTCCCGAACGCGCCCGCTCGCCCAGACTCTTCGCCTCGCGGGCGATGTCGGGAATCGGCTTTCGGTCGCAGTCGCGGATGACCGGAACGATCAGACCCTCCGGCAGGGCGACGGCGAACCCCATGTGGATCTCGTCGTGCCGGCGCACCATCTCTCCCATGAACGTGGCGTTGAGGTTGGGGAAGGCGCGCAGGGCCACGGCGGCAGCCTTGAGGATGAGGTCGTTGAGCGAGACGATCTTCTGCCCCAGCTCGGTGTTCATCTGCTCCCGCGCCTTCGCCGCCTCGTCCATCAGGATCTCGACGGTGACGTAGAAGTGCGGGACCTGCTGCTTGCTCTCGCTCATGCGCCGGGCGATCGTCTGGCGCATGCGGCTCAGCGCGACATCCGCACCGGGGATGCCCGGCGCTGGCGCGGTGGGGGGCGGCGCTGGTGCTGCGGGTGGAGCTCCCGGGGTCGGCGGGGCCGCAGGCCGCGGCGGGGCCGCGGGCGGTCCCGTCCCCCGGGCGATGAACGCTTCCAGATCTTCCTTAGTAATGCGTCCCTCCGGGCCCGTGCCCTCGACCTGCGAAAGGTCGATACTCTGCTCCGCGGCCATCCGGCGCGCCAGTGGAGAGGCCTTGATCCGCTCTTCTGTAGGAGCGCGTGCGGCAGCAGGGGCGGCAGGCGCAGGTTTGCCGGGTGCCGAGGGAGCCGCGGGTGCCTGCGCCGCGGACGCCGCCGGTGCGGGCGCCGCCTGGGGCGCCTGGGCGGCTGGTGGCGCCTGAGGCGAGGGGGTGGCCGAGGGCGTTGGGGCCGGAGGTGCCTCGCCCGGGCGGCCGATCATCGCGATGGTCCCCCCGACGGGGGCGACGCCGCCATCACCGACAATGATCTGGGTCAGGACGCCGCCCTCTTCGGCCGTCAGCTCAACGTTGACCTTGTCGGTCTCGATCTCGGCGAGGGCCTCGCCCACCTGAACCTGATCACCTGGGCGCTTCATCCAGTGGAGGACCTTGCCCTCGATCATGGCGTCGCCCATCTTCGGCATGATCACCTCGGCCATTGGAGGGCTCCCGAAGGTCTACTCCCTGCCGAGTGTGCGCTTGACCGCGGCGGCGATGTCGCGTTCGTGGGGAACGGCGAGCAGCTCGAGGTTGCGGGCGTACGGCATGGGCACGTCGGCACCGGTGACGCGCTCGACCGGCGCATCAAGCGAATCGAACGCGCCCTCATAGATGGTGGCGGCGAGCTCCGCCACCGGGCCGAAGGGCTTCCACTGCTCCTGCACGACCACCGCGTGGTGGGTGCGCCGCACCGACTCCAGCAGCGAGTCGGTATCCAGCGGGCGCAGTGTCCTCAGGTTGAGCACTTCCGCCTCGATCCCCTCACCCTCCAGCTGCTGCGCCGCCGACACGGCCACCTGGACCATCCGGCTGTAGGCGACGATCGTCACGTCCCGACCCGGCCGGATGATCTCTGCGCGTCCGAAGGGGATGGCGCCGTCGCCCTCCGGCACCTCTCCCTTGGTCCCGTAGAGGGCGGCGTTCTCGAGGAAGATGACCGGGTCGCGCCCCTCCAGGGCGGTCTTCAAGAGGCCGTGCGCGTCGGCGGGGGTGGCCGGCGCCGCGACCCAGAGGCCGGGGTAGTGGGCGTAGAGCGCTTCCACGCTCTGGCTGTGCTGGGCGGACAACTGTACGCCGGCGCCGTTGGGGCCGCGGATGATCAGCGGCACGTCCACCTGGCCGCCGGAGAAGTACCGGACCTTCGCCGCATTGTTCAGGATCTGGTCGGCGGCCAGGAAGGCGAAGTTCCAGGTCATCACCTCGACGACCGGGCGCAGCCCCAGCATGGCCATGCCGACGGCGGCCCCGATGAAGCCCAGTTCCGAGATCGGGGTGTCGATTACCCGGGCGGGCCCGTACTGCTGGAGAAAGTCGGCCGTCACCCTGAACGTCCCCTGGTAGACGCCGATATCTTCACCGAGGAGGACGATGGAGCGGTCGCGGTCCATCGCCTCCATCAGGGCGCTGCGGAGGGCCTCGCGATAGGTGATCTGGGCCATCGTCAGGAGGAGTGGTAGACGTCCCGCTCCAGTTCGTCGGCCGGGGGTTCGGGGCTGGTCTCGGCGAACTGCAGGGCGTCCGCCACCGTTGCGTCAGCCTCAGCGCGCACCGCCTCGACACGCTCGTCGTCCAGGACGCCCGCCTCGCGCAGGTGCCGCTCCAAAATCAAGATGGGGTCCCGCTCCCTCGCCGCCTCCACCTCTTCCTTGGTCCGGTAGGGCTGGAAGAGGTCGGCGGCCCCGTGCGCGGCAAAGCGATAGGTGATGACCTCGACGGCGTACGGTCTGCCCGTCGTGCGCACGCGCGCGACGATGCGGTCGGCCGCCTCCTTCACCGTGAAGAAGTCCTGGCCGTCGATCTGCTCGTTCTCGATCCCGTAGGCGTCAAAATGCGCGGCCAGGTTGGTGACGAGGGTGGAGCGCGCCACCGAGGTCCCCATCGCGTATTTGTTGTTCTCGACGATGTAGACGATCGGGCAGAGGCCATCGCGTCCCCACAGCGCGGCCAGGTTCACAGGCTCGTGGAACGACCCGGAGTGCATGGCGCCGTCGCCGAGGAAGCAGAGCAGCGCCCGGTCGCTCCCCTGGTACCGCAGCGCGTAGGCCGCGCCGGTGGCGAGAGGGATGTGCCCGCCAACAATGCCATAGCCTCCGTAGAAGCCGCGGGCGACGTCGAAGAGGTGCATCGAGCCTCCCTTGCCTTTCGCGATGCCGGTGGCTTTGCCGTAGAGTTCCGCCATCACGGCGCCGGGGGGCGTGCCGCGAAAGAGAGCGTGGGCGTGGTCGCGATAGGCGGTGAAGAAGACGTCGTCGGGGCGCAGCGCGGCCAGGAACCCCGCGGCGACCGCCTCCTGCCCGGTGTAGACGTGCAGGTAGCCGCCGATCTTGCCCCGGCGGAAGGCGCGCTCGGCCTCTTCCTCAAACCGGCGCGTTAGCACCATCAGCCGGTACCAGTGCAGGGACGCGGCGACCTCCGTCTCCGACACGCGGGGTCTGGACCGGATCGCCTCGTCAGGCTTTTGGACTTTCATCGATGCTCGCTGAAAGGATAAGGCCCGGGGGAAACCCCCGAAATTACTTTGTCCATTATATAGGGGCATCCCGGAATGGGAAGCCTGCGCCGGGGGCGGTGACCACCCCGCGCCGCCCTTCCGCCCCCGCGATGAGGGGCGTGTATAATGGCGGCAATGACCTCCCTGCAAGCGATTCCGAAGGTCGAACTGCATCTACATCTTGAAACCTCACTCCGGCTGCGGCGCCTCTCCGAAGAGGCATACCCCGACCGTTCTCCGTTTAGCGGCGACCCGCACCTCATCGCCGCCCCCGGTGCGTTCACCGGATATGACCGCCTCCGCCGGCTCCGCTATGCCGGGCGCGCCGGCCGGATCCCCGACAATGTCTACACCAAAGAAAACATCACCCACATCACGGCCGACTTGCTCGCTGCCGCCGCGGCCCAGAACGTCCGCTATGTGGAGGTCCGCGTGGGCGGCCGCCGCGGGTTCACAGCCCTCGGCGTGCGCGGGATGCTGGAGGCGATGGCCCAGGCCGCGGACGAGGCGGAACAGCGGCTGGGAATTCGCTCCGGCATTCTCGTCACTCTCGTACGAGAGCGCGGGCCCGAGGAGGCGGAGGCAATCGTCACTGAGGCCGCAGCCTGCCGCGACCTGCGAGTTGTGGGGATCGATCTGGCCGGCGACGAGGCCAACTACCCGCCGGCCATGTTCATGCGCGCTGTCGACAAAGCGCGCAGCGCCGGGCTGGGCATTACCGTGCACGCGGGGGAGTTTACCGGCCCGACAAGTATCTGGATTGCTATCCACCAGTTGGGTGCTCAGCGCATCGGCCACGGTATCCGCGCCGTGGAGAAACCGGAGCTCCTCGCGTATCTCAAGGAACGGAAGGTCGTCTTGGAGATCTGCCCCAGCAGCAACATTAGGCTGGGCCTGGCGACTTCGCTGGGCGATCATCCCCTGCGCGTTCTCCTGGCCGCGGGGGTGCCGGTCACCGTAAACAGCGACGATCCCATGCTGCTGGAGACGGATCTGACCCGCGAACTGACCGCCGTCCAACAGGCCCTCCAGCTCTCCATGGAGGCTGTCACCGGATTGATGCGCCAGGCCGCCCGCGCCGCGTTCCTGCCGGCCGTAGATCGCCAGGCCCTCGAACGGGAGGTCACCCCCGCCGCCACTCCCTCCTGAACAGGTAATCCTCGCTCTGCGGCGCGCGTTTGACACTACCGGACACCCTTCATACAATGAAGATAGATTGTTGACTAATTTAGTAAAGAATTGAGGGGCGTCCGAGTGACTGAACGGCCCAGGCCAGACCTGGAAATCCGAGACCTGCACGTCCAGGTTGAGGATAAGGTGATCCTCAAGGGGGTTAGCCTTACCGTTAACAAGGGCGAGGTGCACGCCCTGATGGGTCCGAATGGCTCCGGCAAGTCCACCCTCGCCAACGTGCTGATGGGCAACCCCTTCTACCAGGTCGTCAAGGGGGACGTCCTCTACCAGGGCGAGGACCTGCTGGCGATGGCACCGGACGAGCGGGCGCGGAAAGGGCTCTTTATCGCCTTCCAATACCCCGTGGCCATCCCTGGGGTGACGATGGCGTCCTTCCTCCGGACGGCCGTCTCGGCCCGGCGAGGCTATCAGAAGGAATTGATGGGCGTGGGGGAGTTTCAGAAGATCCTCCGGGCGAAGATCGAGGAATTGAAGATCGATCCCTCCATCACCGGCCGCTACATCAACGAGGGCTTCAGCGGCGGGGAGAAGAAGCGCGGCGAGATCCTGCAGATGGCACTGATGGAACCGCGCATCGCCATCATGGACGAGACCGACTCCGGGCTGGACATCGACTCGGTGAAGGTGGTCGCCGACGGCGTCAACCGCATGCACGAGGCGGCCGGGGGGAAAATGGGGATCCTGGTGATCACCCACTACTCACGAATCCTGCATTACATCAAGCCGAGTTACGTGCACGTCATGTTCGACGGGCGTCTCGTCGTGAGCGGCGGCGCCGAGCTGGCCGAGGAGTTGGAGGCGTCCGGCTACGAGGGTATCAAGTCGCAGGTGGATGTGATCCAGTCTGAGGTGGCAGAGGCCGGCGCGGTGCGCCGGGCCGGAAAGGTCTTCTGGGTGGCACACTAATGGCAACGACGACTCCGCTCGGCATCGAACTCGAGGCTTACAAGTGGGGCTTCCACGACCCTGAGGACAAGTACGTCTTCAAGGCACGCAAGGGCCTTGACGCGCAGGTGGTCAATCAGATCTCGCACATGAAGGGCGAGCCCGACTGGATGCGGGCCTACCGCCTGCACGCCTACGACCACTTCACCAAGCGCCCGACGCCGAAGTGGGGCGCCGACCTAGGCCAGATCGACTTCGACGACATCTACTACTACCTCAAGCCCACTGAGGGCAAGGGTCGTACGTGGGAGGACGTGCCGGCGGATATCAAGCGGACCTTCGACCGCCTGGGCATCCCCGAGGCGGAGAAGAAGTATCTCGCGGGAGTCGGGGCGCAGTATGAGTGCCTTACTTGGGACGCGCGCGTCTACACTGCACGCGGCTTAGTGCCGATTCGCGAGGTTGAGCCCGGGGACACGGTGTTCTCGTTCGATGAGCCAACGAGCAAGCTCATCCCTGCTCGAGTGAAATCGAAGGACTTCAAGGGAGAGCGTGAGGTCTTTGAGGTTCGAGTAGGCACTCACACAATCAGAACTACCGGCAACCATCCCTTCCTCGTCCTTGAGCACAAACGTGCCACCGGAAAGCAGCGTGGTCGCTACAGCCGGACTTGGAAATACCTACACGAGCTGAAGGTCGGAGACCTTGTCGCGGTTGCCAAGAGACTACCCGACGTGGGCCAGGCGTATGCGTTGAGAGACGCACCGCGCTCCAGGCGCCATATCCCGGTTTCACAGCCCCAGCGCAGCTCCACAGACCTCATGTGGTGGCTCGGCCTGTACCTCGGCGATGGGTTCCTTCATCGAGAGGGAAGCAAGGCAAGAGTGGAGCTCGCGATTCCTCGAACAGACGAGCCTCTCCGACGAGAGTTTGGTCGAGTGACTCAAGAACTCTTCGGCGTCGAACCACATACCGCTGACCAGTACCGCGTGACAGTAGGTTCAACGGTTCTGGCTCGCTATGTCGAGACAAACGGGTTTTCCGGAGGCGCCCTTACAAAGAGCGTTCCTGACTGGGTATTCGGTCTTCCCCAGGATCAGAAGTTGGCCTTCTTGGGCGGGTTCGTTGATGCTGATGGCTATGTCAGGAACAGCCCGAAGAATCACGATGTGGTCATCACCAGCGGCAACAAGTCCCTACTCCAAGACCTCCAGGCTCTGGCAGCGGTCTGTGGTGTGCCCACGTCGAGGGTGTTTCGATTTGAGTCCAAGCATCCCAAGGACACGACTCGTCGAATCGTTGGATATCGAATGCAGCTGGCTGGTGATTTCGAGAAGATCGGCTGCCGCTCACGGCAGAGGATTGAGCGGTTCGGAAAGCGCCGACACCACCACGACTATTCGAGCGCAGGCGGAAGCACGTTTCGCATCCATACAAACGAGTTCGTCGGATTCCGGAAGATTAAGAGCATTACACCCGCAGGCATTGAGCCCGTCTATGACATTGAAGTGGACGGACCGCATAACTTTGTCGCGGAAGGTCTGATCGTCCACAACTCCGAGTCCGTCTACCACAACCTGAAGGATGAGTGGGAGAAGCTCGGCGTCATCTTCCTGGACACCGACAGCGCCCTCAAGCAGCACCCGGACATCGTGAAGGAATACTTCGGCACGGTGGTGCCGCCGGAGGACAACAAGCTCGCTGCGCTCAACTCGGCGGTTTGGTCGGGCGGATCGTTCGTCTACGTGCCGGAGGGCGTGCACGTGGACATCCCCCTGCAGGCCTACTTCCGCATCAACGCGGAAAAGGCAGGGCAGTTCGAGCGTACGCTGATCATCTGTGAGCCCGGCTCGTACGTGCATTACGTGGAGGGCTGCACCGCCCCCACCTACGTCGCGGACTCGCTGCACTCGGCGGTGGTGGAGATCATCGTCAAGGAGGGCGCGCGCTGCCGCTACACGACGATCCAGAACTGGTCGATGAACACCTACAATCTCGTGACCAAGCGCGCCGTGGCCTACCGCGACGCCACGATGGAGTGGATCGACGGGAATATCGGCTCCAAACTTACAATGAAGTACCCGTCAGTTTACATGGTGGAGCCGGGCGCCAAAGCCGAGATCCTTTCAGTGGCGTATGCGGGCAAGGGGCAGCACCAGGACCCAGGCGGGAAGGTCATCCACGCCGCGCCGCACACCCAGTCCAGCGTGGTCAGCAAGTCGATCAGCAAGGACGGCGGGCGGGCCGGCTACCGCGGCCTGGTGAAAGTCTACCCGGGCGCGTACGGGAGCAAGTGCGCCGTGCGCTGCGACGCTCTGATCCTGGACGAGTACTCCCGCTCAGACACTTACCCGACGAACGAGATCGAGGAAGAGGACGTCCAGATCACCCACGAGGCCACCGTCAGCAAGGTCTCCGATGAGCAGCTTTTCTACCTGATGGCCCGCGGGATCAAGGCGGACGAGGCCATGTCCATGATCGTCCGCGGCTTCATCGAGCCCATAGCCAAGGAACTGCCGCTGGAGTACTCCGTCGAACTGAACCGGCTGATCGCCCTAGAGATGGAAGGCTCAGTCGGGTAGGGCCATGACCGATCGGGCCCTGACCCACGCCCCCGTGGGAGTCTCCCGCGAGGCGGTTGAGGCTATTTCCGAGCGTTTGCGCGAACCCGCATGGCTGCGCGAGCGCCGGCTGGAGGCGTGGCGTCTCTACGAGGCGATGCCGCTTCCGGACGCCAAGGCGGATGCGTGGCGCCGCACCGATATCAGCGGCCTGAAGCTTGCGGAGATCATCCCCAGCGGCAACGGCCCCGCTCCCATCCGGGACGGAAAGGCCCCAGACGGCGTCCTCTTCATGGATCTGGCCGAGGCGGTGCGGGAAGCGCCCGACCTCGTGCGAGAGCACCTGCACTCCCTCGTCCGTCCCGATGAGCTGAAGTTCCGCGCGCTGGCCGCCGCCCTCTGGACCCACGGTACCTTCCTCTATGTCCCGCCGCGCGTGGAGGTGGCCATTTCGCTCAGCAGCGCGACCCGGCTGGCCCGTCCCGGGACCGGCCTCTTTCCCCACACCCTGGTCATCGCCGAGGAGGGGAGCAAGGTCACCCTGATCGACCGCTTCGCCTCGCCGTCGATGGAGCGCCAGACGCTCGTCAGCGAGACCGCCGAGATCATCGTGCGCGACGGAGCGCAGGTGCGGTATGTGGCCGTTCAGGAGTGGGGCTCGAACGTCTGGGACTTCGGCGTCGTGCGCGCCCACCTGGCCCGCGACGCGAACCTGGCCAGCCTCATCGTCGCCTTCGGCGGCAGCCTCACCAAGACTGACATCGAGTCGCAGCTCGCCGGTCCCGGCGGCAGTTCGGAGATGCTGGGCCTCTACTTCGGCGAGGGGACGCAGCACTTCGATTTCCACACCCTCCAGGAGCACCTGGCGCCCCACACGATGTCCGATCTGCTCTACAAGGGAGCGGTGAAGGACCGCGCGCGCAGCGTCTTCTCCGGCCTGATCCGCGTCCATCCCGGGGCGCAGAAGACGAACGCCTTCCAGGTCAATCGCAATCTCATCCTCAACGCCGGCGCCAAGTCCGACTCCATTCCCAACCTGGAGATCATGGCCAACGACCTGCGCTGCACCCACGGGTCGGCGACCGGCCGCCTCAACGAAGAGCACCTCTTCTACCTGATGAGCCGCGGCCTCACCCG
>DASYRG010000062.1:0-3678 GCA_036004665.1 bacterium
ATCAACAACTGTCGGGTCCCATCTGACCGGGCCATGTCTCGCTCCGTCTGGATGGCGAGCAAGCGTGACTGCCAGGGCGAGAGGTTGAAAGGCTCGCCCTTCGGGGAGGCGACGTAGGCGTCGATCAGATCGCGGTAGAACCTAACCATGCGCTGCACCAGCGGCACGGGATACTCGCGCCCCTGCACCTTCAGGCAGTTGACGCCGAGATCGATCAGGTGCGGGATGTCCGCCAGGAGAAAGAAAGCATCGTTCTTGAGGGCCACGCTGTTTTCCCACTTCTCCTCACCGCTGTAGAGCTCCCACGACTCCAAGCAGACGCGATAGTCGAGGCCACCGCGGTTGGGACTCCCTTTGAACTGGTCCTTCCCAAATTCGTCGGTGGTGCGCTCGAGCCGGTGATAAGGCGACATCCAGCATTTTCCGAGATACGTGTAGCACTTGTTGGCGTGGATCAGGATCTCGATCCCGACGTCGATCTGCTCTTTCCGGGAGGCCAGCTCCCGGAGGGTCAGCTTCGTGTCCGCCACCACCTGGGAGACCCCGATCGAGCGATAGAAGCGGACGTCCTCGTTGTTGAGGATGTTCGCCCCGATACTGGCGTGAATGGTGAGACGCGGGAAGTGCTTGTGAACCTCGGCGATGGCGCCGATATCGGTCATGATCGCGCCATCCGCCCCCCAGGAGACGAATTGCTCCATCTTCTGAAGCATCGGAGCGATCTCGTGGGACTGCATGTTGGTGTTGAAGGCCACGCGCAGCTTCGCGCCGCCGGCATGAGCAATTTCAATCGCGGAGTGCACCTCATCGTCGGATAGCTCGTACCGGTCGCGCCGCCGACTCCACCCACGCGGTCCGACGTAGATGGCGTTGGCGCCGCCCGTCACCGCCGCCTCGACCATTGGAAGATTGCCTGCCGGTGCCAGAAGTTCAATCATGAGCCGCTCCTTCTTGCTCTACGACTCCACGCGAGAAACCGTTAGAAAGGAAGCCATTGCATCGGGCCGGATGCCCGCATAGTCCATTCCGCTCTTTCCGAAGTAGAACCCGTTGCACAGACCGATCCGGGCATGACGCAGAAGGGTCTCACTCCAGCCGTCGTCCACCGCACCATCGCCAGCGACCGCGCGATCCAACGCGGCGCGGTACACCGCCGCGACCTCACGACGGTAGGTGGGACTCTCCGAAACGGTCTCGATCCGGAAGTGCCTGTGGCCCTCTTCCAGGAGTCGCGGCAGATGTTCCAGCATGCACACGTCCTTGCCGCTCAAGATTCCCTTGCCCACCGACTTCATGGCCCAGTCCCCCTGTTTCAGGAAAAGATCCTTCTGGCAGAGGTCCGGACACTTGACACCCCACTTCTCCTCGTATTCGAGCAGGAAGCAATAGTCGGAGATCCCCAGGGGCATCTTGCCATGCACCAGAAGCTCCATGGACGCGCTGCATTCGGTCGTGATCTCGCGGATCTCTTCCAGACTCAATTCGTAGTTGGGCGTGAACCGCACGGCTCCGAATCCGCGAAGGACCTCGATACCGGGAGCGGTGTACACGTTCGCAAAGCCGCCGACGTGCAGCGGCAGTTCGGGGAGCTCCTCGTGAGCGATCTTCAGGATTCCCAGGTTGTGGACTTCAACCGCCTCGGCGCCCGCCGCGGCGGAGGCCTCCAACATCTTTCGCACTTTGGGCAAGAAATCGTTCCGTGGCCCCGCATAGGTCGTCACGTAGGCCCGCTTCCCCTGATCTCGGAGGATGCGCACCCCCTCTTTGAGATCACCGAGCCGCTCCAGGAAATTTGCCTCGTAGAGGCGGCAGTAGATGTCACCGAGGTAGACCGCATCGTAGTCGCGAAGGTCCGACTCTCGGAGATCCCGCAGATTCGCGATCGTCGTGTTCAACTCGTACGTGCTCATGGCTTGTGGCTCATCCTCATCTCTTTCTTATCGTCCAACGACTGTCCACGCGGCCGGCAATGCTGCCGACCGCGCTTCGACCCCGACCTGAGTGCTGGCGTCGATCGCCTTCCGGTAGCGCCCGACAAGGGACGCCAAAAGTTCCACCGGAAGGCTTCGCCCTTGAAGCTTCAGGACATCGACGCCTGCTTCGGCGTACTCCCTGACCTCCGCAATCCGGCTGATCTGCCGACTCGGAAACAGTCGCGCGTCCATCCGCTGCCCGTCAGCGAACAGCTCCCACGGTTGCTGGCAGATCTTGAAGCAGACTCCGACGCCTCCTCGCTTCATGCTCCCGGTCTGCCGCAGCCCGCGAAGGGCGCCCTCCGGCGTATCGCCGGCCGCCTCAGACGCGGGCGGAAGGAGCGATGGCTTCAGATGCACGTAGCTCGGCATCCAGCATTTCCCGAGGAGGATGAACTCCTCGACCATGTGGACCATGATCTCCACGGAGATTCCTCGGACGGTCCTGATCTCGCGCATCTCCGTAGGGCTCACTGTCCCCGGCAGGACGACGGCGTGAGCGCCCAGGTCGCGGAAGAACGCGACATCCGCAACCGTCTGAGCGCCGCAGCCGATGCTGGCCGTCAGCCGGAGCTCCGGAAACCGCCGCAGCAGCGCCGCCAGAATTCCGATGTCGTTCACGATGACTTCGTGAATCCCCAGATCGAGGAGGGCCGGGATGCGGTCGAAGAGTAGAGCACGCTCCTGCGGCTTCGGGATAGTGTTGAGCGCGACCCGGAGCGTCCGGCCGACCGAGGCAACCTCTCGATGCGCGGCCACAAGTTCGTTCCAGTCGAGCTCTCCCCGCGCTCCGCCCCGGCTCCAGCCCGCGAGTCCCACGTAGACGGCGTCTGCCCCTGCTTCGAGCGCAGCCCGAACAGCCTCTGGACTCCCGGCAGGCGCCAGGAGGACGGGGGCGGCCGTCGCCGCCAAGGCGCCACGAGATACTCCGTGTCGTCGACTATTCATTGTGTGGAGTGATTGTAGCCTCCGTCTCCCCCGAGTCAAGATGTCCGCCTATAATGTCGGCGGATGGCCACGCGCCAGAGCCTGTCGGAGACTTACCGCACGATGGCCCACCTGCGGCGGTTCTTCGAGTCGGTGCGGAAGACCATCACGACCGAACCGACGAACGGAGGCCTCACCGCCGCGCAGCAATTCGCCCTTCTGACGCTCGCCGGCAACCCCTCGAACGAACCGTTGACCATCGGCGATCTGGCGCGCCAGACCTTCGCCACGATGAACACGACATCCGCCCTCGTCCGACGGATGGAGCGCGCGGGTCTCGTCCGCACAAAGCGCTCCTCGATTGATCGCCGCTGCGTCTACGTGAAGCTGACCCCCCTGGGCGAACGCCGCCTGCGCCCCTCCACGGCGGCGGTTGTGGAGGCCCTGCGCGCGGCGGCCGATGAGCAGGGGCGGGCCCAGTTGCGGGCCGCGTTCGAGACATGGTTCGACAATTGGGGCGCCGTCATCAAGGCGCTCTCTTCCGGTAAGCGCAGGGCGCATTCGCGCCGCCGCTAGGTGTGCGGGGTACCTGATGATCCCGCCGGTTTCCTTCCCGACGCCAGCCGTGTCTCATTCAGGCAGGAGGCTGCGATGATCAGACATTTCATTCAGGCGAGTGTCGTCTTCATCTGCGCGAACGCGTTGGCGGCCGGAACATCCGGCTTCGGGCTGAGTGTGCTCGTCGGCGACGAACCCCGGCCCGAGTATCACGCGCGCG
>DASYRG010000063.1:0-13521 GCA_036004665.1 bacterium
GCGGCGCCTGCCGCTGCCGCCGGCCCGCCTGGCGTCTTGGCCGCCCGCCGCACGCCGACCGTCTTCTTCGGCCCCTTGCGCGTCCGTGCGTTGGTACGCGTGCGCTGCCCCCGCACCGGCAACCCCTTGCGGTGGCGCTGCCCGCGGTAACTGCCGATCTCCATCAACCGGCGGACGTCCATCGTCACCTCGCGGCGCAGATCCCCTTCTACCTTGTAAGACTTGTCGATGAACTCGCGCAGCCGGGTGACCTCTTCTTCACTGAGACTGCGCACCCGGGTCTCCGGGCTCACCCCGGTCGCCGCCAGAATCTGGCGCGCCCGGCCGATCCCCACGCCGAAGATGTAGGTGAGGGCGACCTCCACGCGCTTGTCCCTCGGCAGGTCAACGCCCGCAATGCGTGCCATCGCTCAGCCTCCTACCCCTGCTTCTGCTTGTGCTTGGGGTTGTCGCAGATCACCAGCAGGCGCCGTCCCCGCTTGACGATCTTGCACTTTTCGCACATCCGTCGTACCGATGCCCGTACCTTCATCTGCCTGCTCCCTGCCTCCGCTATCGATACCGGTAGGTGATCCGTCCCCGGCTCGGATCGTACGGGGAGAGCTCCACCTTCACCCGGTCCCCGGGGAGGATGCGGATGAAATGGATCCGCATCTTACCCGAGATGTGCGCCAGCACCTTGTGACCGCTGCTCAGCTCCACCCGGAACATCGCGTTGGGCAAGACCTCGGCCACCGTGCCCTCGACCTCAATGAGATCCTTCTTGGCCATCAGGCCTCCGGGGCGCCGCCGGTCGCGCCGGACGCCGGCGTGGGCTGGGAGGGGGCGTCGCCCGCCGTGTCGGCGAGAGCCGTCCGGATCACTTCGTCCCGCGGCCGCTCACCCCGCGCCAGCGCCTCGGCCAGGGCGGGCGCCGCGTCGTGGAGAATCAGGTGCTTCACGTTCTTCTTTTTGGGGCGATCCATGCCGCGGCGCTGTCCGTCGGCCACCAGCACCATATCCGCTCCCAGGGTCGCCACAACGACGTAGCGGTCCCCCCGGTCGCGTCCGGCCTTCGAGGTGACCACCCGCCCCAATAATCCCCCCGTCGCTTCCTCGACCACAATCCTTAATTATATGGGAGCGGCGACGGGCAGTCCAGTGAGGACGTCCGCCCCCTCCGCTCCCACGGCGACCGTGTGTTCCGCGTGCGCGGAGCGAGCCGCGTCCCGGGTCCGCACCGTCCAGCCGTCGGCGTCGACGGTCACCTTGACGCCCCCGGCGTTCACCATCGGCTCGATCGCCAGGGTCATCCCTACCTGCAGGGGCACGCCCCCACCCGCCGCCCCGAAGTTGGGCAGTTCCGGCCCCTCATGGAGGGCGCGGCCGACCCCGTGACCGGCGAGGTCGCGCACGACCGAGAAGCCGGCGCGCTCCACCACTCGCTGGATGGCGTGGCCGATGTCCCCGGTGGTGCGCCGGGCACACGCCTCCGCGATCCCCGCGGCCAGCGCCTCCTCCGTCACGACAAGCAGGCGCTGCGTGGCCCCGTCGACCTGCCCGACGGGCACGGTGCGGGCGAGGTCGGCATGAAACCCGTCCAGGTACACTCCCAGATCGATCGAGACGATGCTGCCGGCGCGCAGCCGCCGTGGCCCGGGGATGCCGTGCACCACCTCGTCGTCCACCGAGACGCAGATAGAGCCGGGGAAGCCGCGGTACCCCTTGAACGATGGAGACGCGCCGTGGTCCCGGATGAAGGTCTCGGCGAGATGGTCCAGCGCCGCGGTGGTCACCCCGGGAGCCACCGCCTCGAGGACCGCCGCCAGGGCCTGGGCGGCCAGCGCGCCGGCGCGGCGCATCCGCGCGATCTCCGCTGGCGTCTTGATCTCGATGACGCTCATGCCGCCGCGAGGACCTCCTCCAGCCTGGCGTAGACCGCCTCCTCGTCGCCCGACGCGTCGAGGGCGACCAGGACCCCCCGGGTACGGTAGAACTCCAGGACCGAGGGGATCTCCCGGCGGTAGACCTCCATCCGCCGGCGGATCACGTCGGGCTGATCGTCCTCCCGTTGGCGCAGCGGGCTGCCGTCATGGTCGCAGACGCCCTCGCGCCGCGGTGGGGCGAATTCCACGTGATAGATGTGTCCTCCCGCGGCGCACACGCGCCGTCCGCTCAGGCGCCGGATTACGGTCTCCTCGTCGAGTCGGAACTCCACCGCCCGGTCGATCTTCCGTTCCATCGAGGCGAGCAGACGCTCCAAGGCCTCGGCCTGGTGCAGCGTGCGGGGAAATCCGTCGAGGGTGAACCCCCCGCGGGTGTCCGGTCGATCCAGGCGCTCCTGGATCAATCCGATCATGACGGCATCGGGCACCAGGTTACCGGCGTCCATGTAGCGGCGCGCCTCGCGCCCCAACGCCGTCCCCGCGGCCGCCGCCTCGCGCAGGATGTCCCCCGTGGAGATCTGCGGGAAGCCGCGCCGGGCCGCCAGCAGGCGCGCCTGGGTGCCCTTCCCTCCCCCCGGTGGACCGAAGAAGATAAGGTTCATTCACCGCATGAAGCCTTCATAGTGACGCATCAAGACGTACGCCTCGATCTGCTTCATCGTCTCGAGCGCCACCCCGACCACAATCAACAGGGACGTGCCCGCCAGGTAGAAGGTCAGGGCGCCCCCGCCGCGCGAGAGGTAGACGGGCAGCACCGCGATCGACGCCAGAATGAGCGCACCGACGAAGGTCAGCCGCTCCGTCACTCGCATCAGGTACTCAGTCGTCGGGCGGCCCGGCCGGATCCCGGGGATGAACCCACCATACTTCTTGATGTTGTTCGCTACGTCGTTGGGGTCGAAAGAGACCGCGGTGTAGAAGTACGTGAACATGATGATCAGGACGAAGTAGAGGGCATCGCCGAGAGGCCGTCCCGGCTGGACCTGCCCGGCGTAGTCGCGCAGCCACTGCACCGACGTAAACTGGGCGATTGTCTGGGGGAACTGCAGCACGGAGATGGCAAAGATGATCGGGATGACGCCGGCCTGAATCAAGCGCATCGGCAGGTGCGTGGCCTGGCCGCCATAGACCCGCCGCCCCACCACCCGCTTGGCATACTGCACCGGGATCTTCCGCACCGCCTGCGTGATTGCCACGACGGCGACGATGCTGCCGAGTACGATGAGGAGGTCCAGCAAGAAGGCCCACCAGGCCACCTCACCCACGCGCACCAGGGTGATGGTGCGTCCCATTCGGTCAGGAAGCCGAGCGACAATGCCCCCGAAGATGATCAGCGAGACGCCGTTGCCTACGCCGTACTCGGTCATGATCTCGCCCATCCAGGTGAGCAGCATGGTCCCGGCCACCAGCGTGACGACGATCACCCCGAGGGTGATGGGACGGCCGTCAGGGATGGCGCCCTGACTGCGGATCAGGTACATCTGCCCGATCCCCTGCAGCACCGCGAGGACCACCGTGAGGTAGCGGGTGTACTGGCCGATCCGCCGGCGTCCCGCCTCCCCCTCCTCCGTCGCCATCTCCTTCAGGGCGGGGAAGACCACCTGGAGCAGGCTGAAGATGATCGAGGCGGTGATGTAGGGAAAGACGCCGAGGGCGAAGAGGGCGAAGTTGGACAGCGCCCCCCCGACGAAGAGGTCGAAGAAGGAAAAGAGGTTGCCGGGCTGGCGGAAGATGCGCTCCAGCACCGAGACGTCCACTCCCGGCACGGGCAGATGCGCGCCCAGCCGGTAGGCGACCAGCATCCCCGCCGTGAACAAGACGCGGCGGCGCAGGTCGGGGATGCGCAGCGGGTTGCTGAGCGAACGGACCTGCATCATTGCAACACTTCCGCCTTTCCGCCCGCCCCCTCGATGGCGGCCTTGGCGCCCTTGGTGAAGCCGTGCGCCTTCACGGTCAGCGCGACCGTGAGGCGGCCGCCGCCCAGGACCTTCACGCGCCCGCGGCCCACCAGGCCGGCCTCGCGCAGCGCCGCCGGCGTGACCTCCATGCCCGCGGCGAATCGGGCCAACCGCTCGACCGTCACCTCTTCGGGCTTGCGGCGCGGCGGTCCGCCGGTCATGACGCTGCCGGCGCCGCGCACCCCGCGGCGGTAGGGGAGGCGTTTCTCCAGCCGGGTCTGCCCGCCCTCGAAGCCCGGACGGGGGGAGCGGCCGGCGCGCGCTTTCTGCCCCTTGCGTCCGCGGCCGGCGTAGACGCCTGAGCCGGAGCCCAAGCCGCGTCCCACGCGGCGACCCGGCCGGCGGGCGCCGCGAGCCGCGCGGACAGTCGTCGTCGTCATGAACGTGCGGTCGTTCGCCTCTGCCATGATGCTCCTCTACCTCAGCGAACGCGGCGGGACGGCCGCTGCGCTGCGCGCCCGCTTCCGGCCGATCAACTCCTCCACCGACTTGCCCCGGATCGCGGCGACCTCCTCGGGCCGGCGCAATTCCTGCAAGCCCGTCGCGGTGGCGCGCGCCTGGTTGATCGGGTTGTTCGATCCCAGCGACTTGGTCAGGATGTCTTTGATGCCCGCCGCCTCCAGCACCGCCCGCACCGGCCCGCCGGCGATGACCCCCGTCCCCTCAGAGGCGGGGCGCAGCAGCACCCGCGCCGCGCCGAAGCGACCCGTCACCTCGTGTGGGATCGTCCCGCCCGCGCGCGGCACCCAGAAGACCTGCTTCTTCGCGTCTTCGACGCCCTTGCGGATGGCGTCGGGGACCTCCGCCGCCTTGCCCAGCCCAACGCCCGCGTACCCGGCCTCGTCCCCGATCACTACCAACGCGCTGAAGTTGAAGCGTTTGGCGCCCTTGGTGACCTTGGCCACGCGGTTGATCCACACGGCCTTCTCCACGGTCAGGTTCAGGGCGTCCGCGTCGATCCGTCCGGTGCCTTTGCCGCCGTTCCTCACCATCGCCACCTCTGCTTAGAATTCCAGTCCGGCCTCGCGGGCGCCGTCGGCCAGCGCCTTCACCCGGCCGTGATACGCGTATCCCGCCCGGTCGAAGACCACGCGCCTGATCCCCTTGGCCGTCGCCCGCCGCCCCAACAGCGCGCCCACGATCTTGCTGGCCTCGCTCTTGCGCTTGCCCGTGAGGCTCTCCCGCAGCTCGGGGTCCAGGCTCGAGGCCGTGGCCAGCGTCTGACCCCGGGCATCGTCGACAATCTGCGCGTAGATGTGAGAGAGGCTGCGGAACACCGCCAGCCGCGGCCTTGCGGGTCCTCCCGCCATCCTCCGCCGCAGCCGCAGGTGACGGCGGCGGCGCAGGTTATTGCGATCCGCTCGCTTCAGCATGACTGCTCCCTCACCCCACCGATTCTAGGCTTTGCCCGTGACGGTCGCCCGGCCGGCCTTGCCGGGCTTGAGCTTGATCCGCTCGCCGGCGTAGCGGATGCCCTTGCCCTTGTAGGGGTCGGGCCCGCGCACGGCCCGGATGCGCGCCGCCGTCTGGCCGACCTGCTCCCGGTCGATCCCGGTGACCACGATCCGGTTGGGGGCCGGCACCTCGAAGGTGATGCCTTCGGGCGCGGCGATCTCCACCGGATGGGAGAAGCCCACCGAGAGCACCAGCCCGGTGCCGGATTTGATGGCGCGGTACCCTACCCCCTGGATCTCCAGGTCCGCGCGGTATCCTTCCGTGACTCCGCGCACCATGTTCGCGAGGAGGGCGCGGGTCAGCCCGTGGAGGGCGCGGTGCTCGCGCTGGTCGGTGGCCCGCTCTACGAGGACGGTGCCGTCGGCGACGTGGATGGCGACGTCGGGATGAAAATTCCGCTCCAGCCGCCCCTTCGGCCCCTTCACCGACACCCGGGAGCCCTCGACCTCCACCTCGACACCCGTCGGAATCGCCACGGGTGACTTGCCGATCCGTGACATAACCCTCTACGCCTCCTTCAAGGTCTACCAGACGTACGCCAGGATCTCGCCGCCAACACCCTGCCGGCGGGCCTGACGGTCAGTCATCACGCCGCGCGAGGTCGAGACGATGACCACGCCTAGGCCGCCGCGGACGCGCGGGATGTCCGTCCGGCGACTGTAGATCCGCAACCCCGGCCGGCTGACACGCCGGATGCCGGTCAGGATCGGCTCCCGCCGGGCGCCGTACCGCAGGGTGACGCGCAGCACTCCCTGGGGTCCGCGATCCATCCGCTGGACGTCGGCGATGAAGCCTTCCTCTTTGAGAATCCGCGCGATGTCCGCTTTGAGGCGACTCGCCGGTATCTCCACGCTGTCGTGGTGCGCCGCGCTGGCGTTGCGGATCCGCGTGAGCATGTCCGCCACGCTGTCCGTAATCACTCCACCCATGATGCCCCTCCTACCTCCTCAGCCCGCGCCGTCGTCCCGCGACCGCGTGGGAACCCCCTACTGATGACACTCACCAGCTGGCCTTGACCACGCCGGGGATTTCGCCCCGGTGCGCCAGTTCGCGCAGACAGATGCGGCAGAGACCGAACCGGCGGAAGACCGCCCGCGGCCGACCGCAGCGCAGGCAGCGCGTGTAGGCTCGTACTTTGAACTTGGGTTTCCGTTCCCACTTTTCGAGCAGCGCCTTCTTGGCCATCGTGCCTCCTTATTTCACCGCCAGGTCGCTGTCGCGACCATGGCGGCAACCCCTACTGATAACTGCACCGCTGTCGCGAACACGGCGGTCACCCGACTGCTCACGACACGGCGACAGGTTCGCGCAGCGGCATCCCGAGCAGGCGCAGGAGCTCCCGGGCTTCCTCGTCGGTACGCGCCGTGGTCACGATCGTGATGTCCATCCCCCGAATCTTGTCGACCTTGTCGTAGTCGATCTCAGGGAAGATCAGCTGCTCTTTGATGCCGACGTTCAGGTTGCCGCGGGTGTCGAAGGCGCGCTCACTGACGCCCTTGAAGTCTTTGATCCGCGGGAGCGCCACGCTGAACAATTTGTCCAAAAACTCGTACATCCGGTCTCCGCGCAGCGTCACCTTGGCCCCGATGGGGACCCCCGCCCGCAGCTTGAAGGCGGCGATAGACTTGCGCGCCCGGGTGACCAGCGGCCGCTGTCCCGTGATCTGGGTCAGCTCTTCCACCGCCTTGTCGATCTGGCGCGGATCGGAGACAGCTTCGCCTACGCGGACGTTGAGCACGATCTTCTCAACGCGGGGCACCTCCATGACGTTCCGGTAGCCGAACCGCTCCCGGAGTTTGGAGGCCACCTCCTTCTGATATCGCTCTCGCAACCGCACCGCCATCCCGCGCCCTCCGCTCTTCTCGCCCCGCCTCAGCTGATCTGCTCCCCGCAGTTGCGGCAGACCCGGACCTTGCTCCCATCCGGCAGGTGGTCGTGCCCGAAGCGCACCGCCTCGCCGCACTTGCTGCAGACCAGCATCACCTTGCTGGCCGCGATCTTCGCCTCTTTCTCCACGATGCCGCCCTGGGGCAATTTCTGCGTAGGCTTGGCGTGGCGCTTCACCACGTTCACGCCCTCCACGATCAGGCGGCCGCGATCAGGGAAGACCCGTAGCACCCGCCCGCGCTTCCCCCGGTTGCGGCCGGCGATCACCTCGACGGTGTCGCCCTTTCGTACGTGCACGGCCATCACCTAGAGCACCTCCGGCGCCAAAGAGATGATCTTCATGAACTGGCGCTCCCGCAATTCCCGCGCGACCGGGCCGAAGATCCGCGTTCCCCGCGGGTTCTGGCCGTCGGGCGTCAACAGGACCGCGGCGTTGTCGTCGAACCGGATGTAGCTGCCGTCCGGCCGCCGCACCTCTTTGTGCGTGCGCACTACCACCGCCTTGACGATCTCGCCCTTCTTCACCGCGCTATTGGGGATGGCCGCCTTCACCGTGCCGACGACGATGTCTCCCACCGTCGCGTACCGGCGGTGGGAGCCGCCGAGGACCCGGATGACCAGGAGTTCCCTGGCACCGGTGTTGTCGGCTACCTTCACGCGCGTCTGCTGCTGGATCATCCCCGTTCGTCGCCCTTCGCCTCCGCGCCGCCTGCGGCGGGCCCCGCCGGCAGCGGCTCCACGGCCCGCCGAGCCAGGACGCGCACCACGCGCCACCGCTTGTCCTTGCTGAGGGGACGTGTATCGGCGATGACCACCGTATCCCCGATGTGGCTGGCGTTGCCCTCGTCATGCGCCTTGTACGTCTTGGTGTGGCGCATCGTCTTCCCATAGAAGGGGTGGCGGCGCCGCGTCTCCACCCGGACGACCACCGTCTTGCTCATCCGGTCGCTGACGACCACCCCGACCCGCTCTTTGCGTGCCTTCCGTCCTGCCGTCGCCTGCGTCACGCTCGCGTCCCCTTCTCGGCCAGCACCGTCTTCATTCGCGCCACCTCCTGGCGGAGGAGACGGATGCGGCCGCTGTTTCGCTGCGGTCCCACGCGCAGGCGGAGGGTGAAGAGCTCCTGCTGCGCGTCCTCGAGCCGCGTGTGCAGTTCCTCCGGGGTGAGATCCCGGTACTCTCCCGCGCTCATCAGGCCGTCACCTCCAACCGGGCCACGAACTTGGTGCGGATGGGCAGCTTGTGTCCGGCCAGGCGCATCGCCTCACGCGCCACCTCTTCTTCCACGCCGGCGAGCTCGAAGAGGGTGCGCCCCGGCCTGATCACCGCCACCCAGCCCTCCGGATTGCCCTTGCCGCTCCCCATGCGCGTTTCCGCCGGCTTCTTGGTGATTGGCTTGTCCGGAAAGACGCGGATCCACAATTTCCCACCGCGCTTGAGATGGCGGGTGATCGCCACCCGGGCGGCCTCGAGCTGCTGGGCGCTCACCCAGGCCGGCTCGAGCGCCTGGAGCGCGTACTCGCCGAAGGCCACCCCGGACCCGGCGTGGGCCTTCCCCCGCCGCGACCCCCGGTGGGCCTTGCGGAACTTCGTGCGCTTAGGCGCCAGCATCGTCCTCTCTCCGTTTCACCGCCACCGCCGCCGCCCGCGAGGGAATAACGACCGTCTCTCCGCCGGCCGCGGCCGGCTCGGGCGGCGCGGGCCGCGGCGGGCGGCGAAACTCGTGCTCGACGCGGCGTGGCTCTGGCAGGATGTCTCCCCGGTAGATCCACACCTTCACGCCGATTCGGCCGTACGTCGTGAGGGCCTCGGCGACCCCGAAGTCGATGTCGGCGCGCAGCGTGTGTAGCGGCACCCGGCCTTCGCGGTACCATTCGTAGCGCGCGATCTCCGCGCCGCCGAGGCGTCCGGCGGCGGCGATGCGGATGCCCTTCGCCCCCGCCCGGAGACTGCGCTGCACCGCCTGCTTCATCGCGCGCCGGTAGGCGATGCGCCGTTCCAGCTGCTGGGCCACGTTCTCGGCGACCAGCTGCGCCTCCAGCTCGGGGCGCCGGATCTCCTGGACGTTCAGCTGGATCTGCTTGCCGGTGAGGGCGTCCAGTTCTTTCTTCAGCGCGTCGATCCCAGTCCCGCCCCGACCGATGATGATCCCCGGGCGGGCGGCGTGGATTGTCACGCGCACGCGAGCCGCGGCGCGTTCGATCTCAATGCGCGAGATCCCTGCGCGGTACATCTTCTTCTTGATGTGCCGGCGCAGCCGCACGTCCTCCTTGATCAGCGGGGCCATCCGCCGCGCGTACCAGCGCGACTCCCAGTCCCGGATGATCCCGACGCGCAACCCAACCGGATGAATCTTCTGTCCCACGCCTCACCTCCGCCCGGCGACGCTGCCGGCCGTCACGATCGCTCTCCCACGACCACCGTCACGTGGCTGCTCCGCTTCTTCAGCACGTCCAGCCGGCCCCGCGCGCGCGGACTCAGCCGGCGCTGCGACGGCCCCGCGTCCACGTAGGCCCGCGTCACGACCAAGTCGCCCCGGGCGAGTTCCAGGTTGTTCTCCGCGTTGGCGACGGCCGACTTCAACGTCTTGGCCACCACTCGGGCGGCCTCGTGGGGCAGGAACCGCAGGATCGCCTGCGCCTCGTCCACCGGGCGCCCGCGAATCTGCGAGGTAATGCGGCGCACCTTCCCCGGCGAGATCCGCACGTATTTGGTGATCGCCATCGTTTCCATCTAGTCCCCCCCTCCCGCCCCCGCCGGCCGCTGAGGTCGCTGCGCTCCCATCAAGGTCCGCCCTCCCGCCCCCGCCGGCCGCTGAGCTCGCCACGCTCCCACTGGGCTACCTCGGCGCCGTCGTGCGCTCGGTGTGCGCGCCGTGTCCCTTGAACGTGCGCGTGGGCGCGAACTCGCCCAGCTTGTGCCCCACCATCTGCTCGGTCACGTAGAGCGGCACGTGCTTGCGGCCGTCGTAGACGGCGATCGTGTGCCCCACGAACTCGGGCAGGATGGTGGAGCGACGCGACCAGGTGCGCACGACGCGGCGCTCACGCGTGCGGTTGAGGTCGCGCATCTTCTCCAGCAGGTGCGTGTCAACGAACGGACCCTTCTTCCTGGAACGTGCCATGTTCGCTGTCTCCTTGAGACTCAACCCCAACTGATGGGGGCCATGTCAGCGTTTCTCCTGGGGACTCAACCCGACCGATTACTTCCGCCGCTTCACGATCATTCTGTCGCTGGCCTGGCGCCGCCGGGTCTTCGCCCCCAACGTCGGTTTGCCCCACGGGCTGACCGGCCCGGGCATCCCGATCGGCGAGCGCCCCTCCCCGCCGCCGTGCGGGTGGCTGGAGGGATCCATGGCCACACCCCGCACCGAGGGCCGCCAGCCCATCCACCGCTTGCGCCCGGCCTTGCCGATCTTGATCGCCTCGTGCTCGACGTTTCCGACCTGGCCGATCGTGGCCCGGCAATCCACCGGCACCAGCCGCACCTCGCCGGAGGGCAGCCGCAGATGCGCCACGGGCCCCTCTTTGGCCATGATCTGCGCTCCACCACCCGCCGAGCGCACCAGCTGCCCGCCGCGGCCAGGGCGCAGCTCGATGTTGTGCACGATAGTCCCCACCGGGATGCTGCGTAGCGGAAGGGCGTTGCCCGGTTGGATCTCCGCCGCCGGGCCCGAGCTTACCCGACTACCCACACGCAGGCCGACGGGAGCCAGGATGTACCGCTTCTCCCCGTCGACATAGTGCAGCAAGGCGATACGCGCTGAACGGTTGGGATCGTACTCGATCGCCGCCACCCTGGCCGGGACCCCATCCTTGTCGCGCTTGAAGTCGACCACACGGTAGAGCCGGCGCGCCCCCCCGCCACGGTGACGCACCGTCACCTTGCCTTGCGCGTTGCGGCCCGCCGCGCGCGAGAGACGCTCCGTCAGGGCCGGCTCCGGCCGGCGCTTGGTGATCTCCTCGAAGGTATGGACGGTCATGAAGCGCCGTCCGGGCGTCGTTGGTTTGAACTTCTTGATGCCCATGCTCCTGATCACCTACCCTGGTCAGTTCTCGCCAGACCCCGAAGAGGTCCAGGCGATCCTACGTCAGGCTCTCCAGATCGATCTTGTCGCCGGCGCGGAGCGTGACGATCGCTTTGCGCCGTCCGCTCGTACGGAAGACGTGTTGCCCCCGACGCTTCTGCCGGCCGGGCAGCGTGATGACGTTCACCTTGGCCACCCTCACGTTGAAGAGCCGTTCCACGGCCTCACGGATGGCCAGTTTGTTGAAGCCGGGCGACACTTCAAAGGTGTATTTGCCGCCCTCGGTGCCACGCATGCTCTTCTCGGTGAGGATCGGCCGCCGGATCACCGCGCGCGCTTCCACGCTCATCGCCCGGCCCCGGGTGCCCCATCATCTGAGCGGGAGCCCTCACCCCACACCTCCGCCAGCACCTCGAGCGCCTCTTTCGTCAGGACAACCGCCGGGTGCCTCAGCAGGTCGTGGACGTTGAGGGTGCGCGCCGTCAGCACCGTGACGCCGGGGAGGTTGGCCGCGGCCTTGACCACCGTCTGATCGTGCGCGGCCGTGACCAGCACCGTCCGCCGTCCCATCAGGCCCATCTTGGCGAGCGCCGATCCGAGCGCTCGGGTCCGCGGCGCATCGCCCACCAGCGCGTCGGCGACGATCACCCCGCCTCCCTGCGCGCGGTCGGCGAGGAGGGACCAGATCGCCAGCCGGCGCACCCGCTTCGGCAGGGTGTACCCGTGCGCCCGTGCGCTGGGGCCGAACGTGATCCCACCGCCCATCCACAGCGGCGAGCGCCGGCTGCCGGCGCGCGCCCGCCCGGTCCCCTTCTGCCGCCAGGGCTTCCGGCCGCCGCCCCGGACGTCCCCGCGCGTCTTCGTCGCGTGGGTGCCCGTTCGCCGGGACGCCAGCTGCCAGAGCAGGGCTTCGTGCACGACCGCGCGATTGGGCTTCCCATCAAAGAATGCGGGTAGGTCCACCTCGCCCCGAGCGGTTCCCGTCCCGTCGACCAGCGTCGCCTTGACCATTACGGCCGCTCCTTCTCCTTGCCGCTCCGTCGCTTTCTGCCGGCTTTCGCCGCGGCGCCGCGCAGCAGCAGGAGGGTGCCGCGCACACCCGGCGTCGCCCCGCGCAGGTAGAGCAGGTTACGCTCGGCTTCGACTTTGACCACGCGCAGGCCGCGCACGGTGACGCGCCCGCCCCCAGTCCGCCCAGGCATTCGCTTGCCCCGGATAACGCGGGCGATGTTCGAGGACCCGATCGAGCCCACGGCGCGGTGCATCAAGGAGACCCCGTGCGAGGCCCGCTGGCCGCTGAACCCGTGGCGCTTCATCGCACCGGCGAAGCCCTTGCCCCGGCTTGTACCGACCACGTCCACGAGGTCCCCAGGTGCGAACGCCTCGGCCGTGAGGGTCTGCCCGGGTTCCAATTCCGCCGCGGCGCTCCCCCTGACCTCTCGGAGATGGCGCTGCGGCGCGATCCCCGCCTTGGCGAAGACCCCGCGCCGCCCCTTGGGGAGCCGACGCTCCTTCACCGCCCCGAAGCCGATCCGGGCGGCCTCGTAGCCGTCCCGTTCCAGCGTCCGTCGATCCACCACGATAACGGGACCGGCCTCCACCAGCGTCACGGGTACCCGGTGGCCGGCCTCATCGAAGAGCTCGGTCATCCCCAGTTTGCGTCCCAACAGCGTCGCCATCCGTGTCGCTCCGCTAGAGTTTGATCTCGATGTCCACGCCGGCCGGGAGATCCAGGTGCATCAACGCGTCCACGGTCTTCTGCGTGGGTTCCAGGATGTCGATCAGCCGCTTGTGCGTGCGCAGCTCGAAGTGCTCCATCGATTCCTTGTCGATGTGCGGGGAGCGGATGACCGTGAAGACGTTGCGCGCGGTCGGCAGCGGGACCGGGCCGCTGATGCGGGCCCCGGTACGCTTGACCGTGTCGACGATCTTTTCGGCCGACTGGTCAAGGACCTTGTGGTCGAAGGCGCGCAGTTTGATGCGAATCTTCTGCTTCATCTGACGCCCACCGCCCGCCCCCTGCCAACCGCCAAAGAGCTTTCCACCACCCACCCCCAACCGACTTGACAGGCCACTAACGTGGCGGCCCGCCGACGACTCCTTCGGGGTCGCTGCGCTCCCATTACTACACGATGGCGGTGACGACGCCGGCCCCGACCGTCCGCCCGCCCTCCCGCACCGCAAACCGCAGCCCCTCTTCCAGCGCCACTGGCGTGATCAGAATCACGTCCATGTTCACGTTGTCCCCCGGCATCACCATCTCCACCCC
>DASYRG010000064.1:0-1643 GCA_036004665.1 bacterium
GAGGCGCTCCCCGAGCGTCGCGGCCATGGCGTGGTGGACCGGCTGCGGCAGCGGCGGCCCGTTGCTCCAGGCGTCGGCCTGCGGATCGTAGATCTGCACGGTCGCCGTCGTGCGGGCAAACCCGTCAAAACCGCCGATGACGTAGATCCGGCCTCTCAACGCGGCCACTGCCACCTCGGTGCGCGCCTGCGGCATGGGCGCCCGAAGGTACCATGACATCCCCGACTGCGCGCTGAGATCCGGGTGGATCCCAAGCCCTCGGACGTACCACAGATAGACAGACACGATCCCCACGAGCAACAGGAGAAGCACCCCAGCAACTAGGGGCAAGGCGCGGGCGGAAGACGATCGTCGAAACGTGTGGACGGTCTTCCGCATGCTCGAAGAACGTCCTTCTGCGATGACTGACAGTCGATCCCGCGCTCGGTCTTTAGGGCGGGCCTGACGCTAGTTGAGGCTCTGAAGCAGGAGTAGGGCCTTCCGTGCGACATCAGTGCCTGGAGCGAGGGCGATCGCCCGCTCCAGGGCGTCGCGGGCCTCCTCGGCACGTCCCGCCCCCACCGCCGCCCGTCCCCACCAGAGGTGAGCGTATGGGGAGTTCGGCACCACTGCCGCCGCCTCGCGGAAGCGCGCCACCGCGGGTCCGTACCAGCCGTCGTTGTAGAGCGCGATCCCCTTGTCCACCAGCGCGTAGAAGTGCTGGATCCGATTCACTTCCCCCGGGGCGCTGGGGGCAGCCGCCGGTTCCTCGACCAGTGTGCTGGGCCGCGGCTCCGCGACGGCGGGGAGGGATGGAGCCGATGTCCGAGCGGGCGCCTGGGCCGGCCGGGCCGCGGAACGGGTGGCCGCAGGTGAGACCGCCCGCGCCGACGGCGCTTTTCGCATGCTCGAGCGGCGCGGCGACGCCGCAGGCCGGGGGGCCGGCGCCCGCGCGCTCCTCGGTTGAGAGACCGAGGGCCCGGGCAGGCGTGCCAGGACCCTGCCGACGGCGCTGAGGTCCACCCCCGTCACCAGCACTGTCGCGGCGACCGCAAAGAGCGCGATCTCCAGGACAGCCCACCAGCGGAGGCTGCTTGTGCGGGCACCTGCCTTAGGCTCTGCCATGAGGGCTCACCAGAGCCATATGCCCGCGGGGTGCGGGGACTAGGCGGTCACGGAGGCTGTGGCGCGCCCACCCCGGGCGAGTACAGATCCGGCGCCGCCGGAGGGACCCGCAGGTACCAGAGCGCGCGACCGGCGATCTCGCGAAAAACCGGCGCCGCCACCGTTCCGCCATAGTAGGCGCCTCTCGGTTCGTCCAGGACGATAAGGATCGCCAGCCGGGGATGGGGCACGGGCACAAACCCCACGAAGGACGCGATGTAGCGCCCCAACAGGTACCCGCCGCCGGGACCCGGCTTTTGCGCCGTGCCGGTCTTGCCGGCCACGACGTACCCCGGGAGCGCGGCCTCGCGCCCCGTCCCATCCTCCACCGTTCGCACCATCATGCGCATCAGCGCGGCGGCGGTGGCCGAGGAGACCACCCGCCGGCCCGCCTCGGGCGAAGCGGCGCGCAGCAGCCTCCCCTCGCGGTCGCGGACCATCCGCATGACGTGCGGCCGGACCATCACCCCGTCGTTCGCCAGCGCCGAGGCCGCGGTGAG
>DASYRG010000065.1:0-16137 GCA_036004665.1 bacterium
GGAGTTCCGGCCACCGGCAAGCGGGTCACAGTCGAGGGCATGAATTTCTACCGGTTGAGCGGAGGGAAGATCACCGACGTCTGGACACAGTTCGACGGGCTTGGCTTGATGCAGCAGCTGGGTGCGCTGCCCTCTTAGCTCCCTTCTCCCGGTACGACCACAGGTGAATTGAGCTCCAGGATCGACTTACTCATTTTGGGAAGCGGTGATGGTACCCGGCCACGAGGGGTTCCTCAGTTGTCCGGCGAAGCGGGCCACACTTAGAAGACTCGATCGCTAGCCCGAGGAGGCTTTGTAGAATGCGCAGGCTCGCCTGGCTGTGGATCTTCGTGGTCGCGGTCGTGGGCCTGGTGCTGCCCGTGAGCGCCGCGGACAAGCCGGTGCGCGGGTACGAGAGCCTGGGTGTCGTGGCCGGCAAGCAGGGCGGCCGGCTGACGATGATTCTCGGAGATAGCCCTCCCAGCTTCTTCTACTACGGTGTCATCGACAGCAACCTCCAGGCGCTGTCGCAGCATCTCTACGATGGTCTCGTTGAATACAACTACAGGACCTATGAACTCGAGCCGGCCCTCGCCGAGAAATGGACGATCAGCAAGGACGGTCGGCTCTACACCTTCTACTTGCGGCGGGACGTGAAATGGCAGGACGGGCGGGATTTCACCGCTGACGACGTCGTGTTCACCTTCGATCAGATCGTCACGAACCCCGAGGCCCGCGCCGGGGACGCCGGCGCATTCATGGTCGGCGGGCAGCGCGTCAGATTTGAGAAGGTCGACACGTACACTGTGCGCCTCACGCTTCCCAGAGCCGCCCCGGCGACCCTTCAGTACATGCGGCTGTACATCATGCCCAAGCACAAACTGCTGCCCCACAGCGTGGAGGGCGGCGCGAAGCCGGTCGACATCAACAGCGCGTGGCCGACCACCGTAGATCCGCGCGAGGTCATCGGCACGGGCCCATTCCGCCTTCAGGCGTACGTGCCCGGGCAGAAGGTGACGCTGGTGCGCAACCCCCGCTACTGGAAGACCGACGCAGGGGGGATGCGGCTGCCATACCTGAACCAAATCGAACTCTTGATCGTCCGCGATCCTGAGCAACAGGTCGCACAGTTCCTGGCCGGGAATGTCGGGCAGCTCAACCTCTCTGGCGCCCAGTTTCCGGATCTGAAGTCACGCCAGCAGGCCGGCGCGCCGTTCAAAGTGATCAGCTCCCGCACGCTGTTCGGCAGCCCGCCGCACCTGGCGTTCAACTTCGACGCCAGGAACCCGGAGTTGGCCAGGCTGTTCAGTGATCTCCGCTGGCGCCAGGCGATGCAGATGGCCGTCAACCGCCAGCGCATCATCGACGATGTGTACAACGGCCTCGCCGAGTTGCCCGGCCACGGCGTGGCGCCGATCTCAAGCTGGTACTTCGACACGCGCAGTTTTCTCGGCAAGTTCGACCTTCAGGGCGCCGCCCGGGCCCTCGACGAGCTGGGACTGCGGACGGGACCGGACGGCGTGCGGCAGTTGCAGAGCGGCCGGCCGCTGGAGTTCACGCTCACGTACGGCACCGATTCCGCGGTCTGGCCTCCGATTGCGACCATCCTGCAGAACGACTTGAAGCAGATCGGCGTGAAGGTGAACCTCCAGGGAATCCTGTCGCGGACGCTTCTCTCCACGGGCCTGTCAGGGAACTACGAGGCGCTGCTGCTGGCCTTCGGCGACCAACCCGATCCCGAGCTGCGCAAACCGATCTGGCAGCCCGGCGGTGCCCTCTACTACTGGCACCGGACCACGCAGCCGGCGACCCCCGGCGGCGAGCCCAACTTCGCGGCCATGCAACCGTGGGAGCGCCAAGTGTACGACATCTGGGAGACGGGCGGGACGACGGTATCGCGGCCGCAGCGCAAAGCGCTGTACGACAAGTGGCAGGTGCTGTTCGCCCAGAACCTGCCCGTGATCATGATCGCCAAGCCGATGGCGGTCGGGGCGATCCAGAACCGGTATGGGAACTACCTCTACAGCCTGGGCGTGATTCCCGGTTACAATCCCGTGCCGCTGATCTTCCAGAAGTGAAGGCGGTACCGCCATAGCCCATGCTGTGGTTCGTCGCCCGCCGGGTCCTGCTGATGGTCCCGGCGCTGCTCGCCATCTCGGCGCTCGTCTTCGCGGTCATCCAGCTCCAGCCCGGCGGCTTCCTCACCCAGTATCTCGAGGATCCCAGGTTCAGCCCCCAAACCGTTGAGACGATCAAGCGCCAATTCGGGCTGGACCAACCGCCGCACATCCAGTACCTGCGCTGGATCCAAGGGATCGTCACGCGCGGCGACTTCGGGTACTCGTTCCTCAACGGGCGCCCGGTCGGCAGCCTGATCTGGGAGCGTTTGGGCTGGACGGTCTTCCTGGCCGTGCTGACCATCGCCTGCACGTGGCTGATCGCGATCCCGCTGGGCATCTACACGGCGCTGCGGCCCCGCGGCACGGCGGCGACCATCGTCAATCTGGTGAGCTATCTGGGTCAGGCAATGCCAGACTTCCTTCTCGCCCTGCTGCTGATCGCGCTGGTCCTCAGTCGCGGCGGCGCGAACGTGGGCGGGCTGTTCAGTCCGGACTACATCGGCGCACCGTGGAACTGGGCCAGGCTGCGCGACATGGTGGCGCACCTGTGGATCCCGATCGCGGCGATTAGCCTCGAAGGCGTGGCCGGGTTGATGCGACAGATGCGCGCGCAGCTTCTCGACGTGCTGGGCGCCGACTACGTGCGCACCGCCCGGGCGAAGGGCGCACCGGAGCGGACCGTCGTGTGGAAACACGCGGTCCGCAACGCCATCAATCCTCTGATCAGCCTGGCCGGGCTCAGCCTCCCGACGCTGATCAGCAGCACCATCCTGGTCTCGATCGTGCTGAACCTGCCGACGATCGGCCCCTTCCTCTATGACTCGCTGCTGAACAAGGATCAATACGTCGTCACGACGCTGCTGCTGTTCAGCAGCCTGCTCTTGATGGTGGGCAACCTGCTGGCCGACCTCGCGCTCGCCTGGATGGACCCGAGGATCCGCTATCAGTGACAGAGGCCGTCCCCGCCGTGCCGAGCCCGCCGTCCTCCGTCTGGCGGCGGTTTCGCCGGTCAGGGCCGGGCGTCATCAGCGCCGGCATCCTGCTGCTCCTCTACGCGGCGGCGTTGCTTGCTCCGTTCCTGGCGCCCTACAGCCTCGTCGAGCAGCATCCTGACCTGATCCACCAGCCGCCGCAGCGCGTCCACATCATTCGCGACGGCCGGCTGGTGCGACCGTTCATCTACCCGATGGTCCGGAAGCGAGACCCGATAACATTCGTAGCGAGCTTCGCTGAGGATCGCTCGCGCCCGCTCCCGATCCAGCTGTTTGAGCGTGGCGACACATACTCGCTGTTTGGGGCCCGGATGGATCGACACCTCTTCGGCGTGAAAGGCGGGACCCTCTTTCTGCTGGGGACCGATGCATTTGGCCGGTGTCTGCTGTCCAGGATCCTCGTGGGGTCGCAGGTCTCTCTCACGGTCGGGGTCGTGGGGGTGGCGATTTCCTTCGCGATCGGCATCATCGTCGGCGGGGTCTCAGGCTACTATGCGGGGGTCCTGGACACGCTGATTCAGCGTCTGATCGAAATTCTGCTGTCGATTCCGCGGCTGCCGATCCTGCTCGCCCTAGCCACAGTGATCCCCGCGGCATGGCCGAGTGGCTATGTCTACGTCGGCATCGTCGCGGTGCTCAGCCTGATAGGCTGGGCCGGGCTGGCCAGGGTGATCCGTGGTCAGGTGATCGCCATGCGCCAGCTGGAGTACGTCACGGCGGCGCGCGCGAGCGGGCTCCGCGATTTGCGCATCATCCTGCGCCACATCATGCCGAACCTGAGCTCCTACCTGATCGTCACCGCGACGCTTGCCCTCCCCGGCTACATCCTGGGCGAGAGCGCCCTTTCCTTCCTGGGATTGGGAGTCAAGGAACCGATGGCGTCCTGGGGGCTGCTGCTCCGAGACGCGCAGAACTTTCGGGCGCTGCGCCTCTACCCCTGGCTGCTCGCGCCGGGAGCGCTCATCGTGATCTCGGTGATGGCGTTCAACTTCGTCGGGGACGCGCTGCGGGACGCGGCCGACCTCCAGAGCGTCTGACCGACCCGCCACCATCGCAGACTACAGATCGAGGCGCCAGGAGCGGTAGCTGCGCCACACTCGGAAGCCCAGCCTGCCATAAAAGCCGAGCAGCGTCGTCCAGTCAACCACGGCCCGCTCGACGCCGAGCCGACGCAGATGCTCAACCGCCAGCGCGAACAGCGCAAGCCCGAGCCCTCTGCCGCGGAACCCGGGAGCCACCCCCATGGGGCCCAGCCCTCCGTAGCGGTTGCCGATCGCCCGGCGCCAGTAGATGGAGGGGCCGATGCGGCGGGAACCGCGATGATAGACATGGCAAAACCCGATGACCTCCGCCCCGCGCTTGATGGCCAGGATGCCGGCCGGGGTGGACTCGATGGCGAGCCGCACGCGGGTCTCATAGGCCCACCGGCCTGGGAAGTGGGTGTCGACAAACTCCAGCAGCGCCGCGGCGTCACTGTGGCTGCACTCACCGAACGCCGCTTCCGCCCTCTGCAGAGAGTGACTGACATGATCCGGAACGTCGTAGTTGTGCAGGTCACCAAGGAGATCGTGGACCACCTGCCCCGCCCGGAACCCTCCCGTCTCCAGCGTCCGGCACAGTACACTATCGTCCTCCGGCGCCCCTGGGAAGAAGTGACATGGATCGCCGCCGTAGACGACGCGTTCGAACCCCGCCCCCCGCAGCCATCCCAGCGCCCGATCGAGAAGCGGTGCGGCCAGCTCCGGCTCGCGCTCCGGCTCGAGGGCGAGGAAGCTGATCCAGGCCTGCCGCGGGTCCTGCCCCGGCCAGGCCGGCGGGGTGTCAGGAGTCTTAAGAACGAGGCAACCTGTGAGGGCTTTGCCCTCCTCGATGACCCAGCACCGCTCGGGGCGAAAGTGCCTCGGATCTCCCTCGGTGTTCTGCCGCCACAGCGCTAGGTCCAGTGGGAACTGGTCACCCCAACGCCGGGACCATAGCTCCAGCAGAGGGGGGACGTGCTGGGCTTCCAGAGTCGGTATCTTCATTTACTGCTGCGCCAGAGAAGAAACAGCGAATTCCAGATGATAGACTTCGAGTGGGGTTCCTCAAGGGACTGACCTCCCCTTCCCCCTATCACCTCTGGAGGCCCCCTTACTCGAATGCCGAAAATGGTGGAATCAGGACCAAGCATGGGTGATCTTCAGCAGCCACAGCTCGAACAAGTTCGCCACGCCATAGCGGTCATGGAAGCGCAGCGCGACACTCTCGGCGATGCTGTCGTCGAAGCCGCGCTCGCCGCCCTCCGCCAGCAGCTGGCCGCCCTCGAGGCTGAAGAATTCGCCGCACCGGCACCAGTAGAGGAGCGGCGCCTCATCACGATCCTCTTCACAGACATCGTCGGTTCAACCGCACACGCCCAGGGCCAGGACCCCGAAGAATGGCGGCACATCGTCGCCAGCCTTCACGCCACTGTCGGGATGATCGTGCAGGCTCACCACGGCACGGTGGCCCAGTACCTGGGTGACGGCCTGCTGGCCTTCTTCGGCGCCGAGAGCTCCAGCGAGCACGACCCGGAAAACGCGATCCGTGCGGCGCTGGAGGCGCAAAGTGCCGTGGCGGGATTGAATGGGACGCGTCCCATCCAGATTCGCGCCGGCATTCACACCGGCCTCGTCGTCGTCGGGGAACTGGGCTCAGAGGCGAAAAGGGAGTTCACGGCGACGGGCGACGCCATGAATGTCGCGGCGCGCCTCCAGTCCGCCGCGCCTCCGGGGGGAATCGTCATCACGCACGACACTTACCAATATGTGCGTGGTGTGTTCACCTTGACGCCACAGCCGCCCCTGATGATCAAAGGCAAGTCAGATCCAGTCCAGACCTACCTGGTCCGCCGCGTGAAGCCGCGGCCGTTTCGCGCGGTCACGCGCGGGGTGGCCGGTATCCAGACACGAACCGTTGGGCGAACAGCGGAATTCCACCGCCTGCAGGCCGCCTATCTCGATGCGTTTGAACACAGACGGGTCGTCTGGGCGCAGTTGGTCGGCGAAGCCGGCATCGGCAAGAGCCGCCTGATGGACGACGTGCGCGACTGGATAGACCTCCGGCCGGAGGTGGTGCGCGTCTTCAGAGCCCGGGCGTACGCCGGGGATGGGCGCCAACCATTTTCGTTGATCCGACGCATGTGGTTCGACCGTTTTCAGATTGCCGAAGACGCACCGCTCGCCCAAGCCGAGGCCAAGTGGGTCCAGCGATTTCAAGAGTTAGGAAAGACGGACGAGGTCGAACCGGCGCACGCGCTCGGCCTCCTGGTGGGGCTGCCCTTCACGGATAGCCCGCACATCGGGGCGATGCGGGGAGACCCGGCGCAGGTCAAGGGGCGAGCCTTCGTGGCGAGCCGGGAATTCCTGAGGAGAATCCGACAGGAGCAGCCGATTGAGGTGCTGCTGGAAGACCTGCAGTGGGCGGACGCGTCCTCATGGGAGTATCTGCTTCAGGTCGTTCTGGAGGAAACGCAGCCCGATGATGGGTATCAGGGCACATTTGTGCTCGCGGCGGCGCGGCCGGAATGGAGTCCCCCCGACGAATTGTCTCAAGATGCGCGCTATCTCCCCATCGACCTTCAGCCGCTGTCGGATGAGGCAACCCGAGAACTTGTCTCCGAGATGCTCCAACCGGTGGAGGGCGTGCCGGAGGACGTCGTGCGGTTGATCGTTGAGCGATCCGAAGGAGTGCCGTACTTCGCTGAGGAGATGGTGAACTGGTTCCTGGACCGCGGCATCATTGACCGGAGCCGCGAACCCTGGCGCTTTGTCTCGGCCCGCCTCAAAGAGACCCCGCTCCCCGCGACGCTGCAGCACCTGCTGCTGACGCGCCTGAGCGCGCTGAATGACGCGGAGCGGGCGGTGCTCCAACGCGGCGCCATCTTCGGGCGGAACTTCTGGGGGGGAGGATTGGAAGCCCTCGGCATGCGACACCCCGATACCTTGCTGGGGCCACTGCAGCCACGCGGATTCGTCGAGGCCCAGCCGGAGTCATCATTCGAAGGCGAGACCGAATGGAGTTTTCACCACACCCTGCTTCGCGATGTGACCTACGAGAGCGTCCTCAAGCGCCAGCGGGCCGCCCTGCACAAAGCCGCCGCGGACTGGCTGGAAGAACAGGCTCGACGGGCGGGCCGGCTCGACGAGTTTGCCGGGCTCCTGGGCGAGCATGCCGAACGCGCCGGGGAGATGACCGCGGCGGCTGACTGGTACCTGCAGGCGGGCGAACGGGCGAAGGCGCGAGGCGCCACCGCTGAAGCGCGAAAGTTCCTCGATCGGGCTCTGGAGCTCTTGCCGCCGATCGATCGGGAGCGGCGCTGGCGAGTGCTCGTGGGTCGGGAGGAGGTTCTCGGCATCCTCGGCGAGCCGGACGCCTGGCGCGCCGACGTGACGGGGCTGCTGGAGCTAGCGAAAGAGCTGGACGACGACAACCGGCTGGCGGAAGTCTACCATCGCCAGGCGGACTATGCGCGCAAGACGGCTGATTATCGAGCCGGTCTGCGGGCGGCTGCTGAAGCCGTGGCCGTGGCGCGCCGGGCGCACAATCCGCTGATTGAGGCGCAGGCGTTATCCTTGAGTGCCCTGGCGCAGGGGCGACTCGGCGAACTGGACGCAGCGAGTCGGACGGCAGAGGAGGCGCTTGCCCGTGCGCATGACCTGGGTGATGACGCGACGCTTGCCCTGACTCTGTCGCGCGTGGCCGGCGTCGTCACCGAAGCCGGGGACCTGGCACGGGGACAGCACTTTCACCAACGAGAGGTCGAGATTTTCCGTCGTCTGGGCAACCGCGCCCAGGAGGCCAGTGCCCTGGCCAACTTGGGCTATGGCTACGTGTTATTGGGACTCTACAAGCTGGGTCGCTCCGCGCTGGAGCAGTCCCTCGAGCTGGCGGAAGCCATTGGGGCTCGCCGGAACCGCGCCTACATCCTGCAGAACCTCGGGCTTGCGCACTTTCGCAGCGGCGACGGGCGGACGGCCCGCCGGATCCTGGACCAGTCGCTCATCGACATGGTGGCCGTGGACGACGCGTGGGGGCGTGCGGCGACGCTCTACTATCTCGGTCTCGTCATGGAGCTGTCAGGAGACATGGCCGGCGCGGCCCGGCGGTTCCAGGAAGCGAAGGGGATCTTTGCCGACCTTGGTGCACGTGGCCCAGTGGTCGACACATGGTCGGGGCTAGCGCGGTGCGCCCTGGCCCAGGCCCATCTGGACGACGCCCGCCAGCATGCCACGGACATCTGGAAGTTCCTCACCGAGCATGGAGGCGGAGGGATGGAAGCGCCTGTCTGGGGCTATCAGACCTGCGCGGACATCTTCGATGCCCTGGGAGAACCCGAGCAGGCCCGCGCGGCGGTAGAGGCGGGCTATCGCGAAATGATCGACCGGGCCGAGAAGATCAGCGACCCGGACTGGCGCCAGTCCTTCCTGGAGAATGTTACGGAGCACCGCGCCATCACCGAAATGTGGGAGGCACTCAGCCGCCAGCCACAACCCTAAGAGCTGCCTCCTACTGCTGGAGCCTCAGGTCGGGGGTTCGACTCCCTCGCCCAGTCATCACAGAGCGGGGCTGAGGTTACATACCCCAGCCCCACCGTTCACCCAGCGTGAGTGTCCTGTTAATAGCGTTCGATCTGCCAACGGATCTCTCCGCCCGGGAAGAGATCGCTGTGGACATTAACGTACGTGACGCCGGCGCGGATGGCTCGCCTTAGCTCGACGAATTCCCCCGCCGCGATGCCCTGGGTCGCCGGGCCAATCACATCGGCAGCATCGATTGTCCCTGTTACTGTGCCCGAGGGGGGACAGGGGGGCTTGTCGCCTCCGCCACAGAGGAACGCCGCGACTCCGCCGCTAACCCATCGCTGCCCAAAGTGAATGTGCGCTGCTGAGGCTGTCCCCTCGAGGTTGTTATAGGTAAGTTCGTATTCGATCGAGGTCGCGGTGACGGTCGCCCTGAATGTGCCTCTTCCAACCGTGGAGACGGGTGGCACTTCATCGAACCCGATTAACGGCCTGGCCACAACCTGGAACGTCCCGTCTGCGGGCGCTGCAGGTGCTGTCGGCGCTGCAGGTCCCGGGGGCGCTGCAATCAACAGCGTAACCAGGGCCACTATCGTGGCAAGTCCTCCCACCCATAGGTTCTTCATTCCCTCACCCCCCTACGGCCCTCCTCGACACCCAATTCTCGTTGGCCATAACTATCAGAACCGTGTTGCTTAACAAACGCGTAACGGACGGCCTGATCTGCGTTGGGGAGGACGGGGGGTCAATCCGCCGCTGGAAAGAACGGGGACCGACGCGGAACCATGTGGCCCTACCCGCCCTCTGCAGCGCGGTGGCCGCAGTAAAAGCTCAGGCCATCCTATTGCGCAGGGCTAGCAAGGCGGATTGTTGATGGTGATCGGCGCGCCGTAGTCAGAGTAATCGACGACCGTCGTCCCCTGCTGCGACGTGACCTCGTTGCGCCGCGGGAGCCCTGTGGCGGTCGCCACGTAGAGTTTCTGCCGGACGGTGATACCCTTGCTCGTAATGACGAGATTGTAGATCTGAGTCGGCGTCCCCTCAACCACCTCTGTGCCGCCGCGGGTCACTTGGATGACGGCGTCATCGCTTTGCTTCAACATCTCACGAGGATTCGGGATGTTGACCGAACCGGGCAGCCTGGTGCACCCCGCGGCGTTCTTGAGCCAGATTCCGTTTCCGACCAGATAGTACTCAAGAGGCTGGTCAGTCCCCCTGCTCATCACCATGTGGAACCGATCAGGGGCAACGTAAGACACCGTATTAATGATCGGCGGTGACCCGGGGAGGGTCATTCGGGAGCGCCAGGAGTTTGCGTCCGCGAACTTCTTGTAGGCCGCGTTGAGCTCGGCCACCGTCTGACTATCGCCCTGGATGGACGGGCCGGACGCGGCATGAACCGCAGGGATGGGACCAGGGATGCCAAGCAACAGCACGGAAAAGTACAGAAAGGCTTTGACGCTCGATCGCATGAACAGGTCCTCCGGCGAGATTCTCCCTCCTCAATTCGCACCCCGGCCCCACATGCCCTGCCCCCACGGTGCACGCAGGACACCGCGGTAAGAGTGTGACGCTCGAAGAAGCACGGCTCAAACTCGGCGAGGCGCTGGCCGATCCACGCCGCCGTCAGCTGGCCCACATCGCCATCCTGGACATCGCCATGGCGGTGCGGCAGGCGCTCGAAACCAGAGGAGGGCCTGGGTTGGACGTGCAGGAGGCGACGGAGGCGATTTCCACCTACCTGTCTGGAGAAATCGACTCCCTGCCGACGGCGGAGGTGGCTGGAGGGGCCCTCAACGACATCGTCAACGAGGCGATCCAAGAAACCAGTCAGAAGCCTGCGTTTGCCGGCCTCTTCGGGTAGCGCTACGCGCTTCCAGCCCCTCTTCCACGCCCCGTGTTAACCCGCCCGGAGCAGGCGTATCCCCTCGAAAAGGCGAACCGACAAGGGTATTCCACTTCCCCTGGGGCGTCGCCGGTGGAATCTCTCTTCGCGATCCTGGAACGCAAACTTGTGCCCGGCTCTGACTCCCCCGGGGTCTGGGGTGCTCTCCGCGATCGCCTCAATCCGTCCCACTACCGCCCCAAGAGGGATCCCGAAGTTGAGGTCCACGCCGTCGACGATCGGCGTCGCCCCCCCTATTTCGTGCTCAAGCACCCCCATTACGACTCCTACGCCCGGCTGAGCGCCGACGAGGAGTTCCTCTGGCGGCAGATGGAAGGCGCGCGCACCGTCAAGGATCTCATCCTGGCCTACTTCACCGAGTTCGGGAGCCTCGCCATCGGGCGCGTGGCGGGGCTCGTCACTCACCTGCGCAATACCTTCTTCCTTGAAGAGAAACCGAGAAACCTGTTTGTGCTCATCGGGAGCCGCCTCCCCCGGCCGCGGCTGACACGGTTCATGCGCGCCTTTGTCGCGACGCTCACGGGAAAACTGTTCCAGGTCAGGGGCGTCGATCGGTGGGTCGACCGGATCCACCGGTACGGCGGCTTCCTCCTCTACACGCGTCCCGCGCAGGCGCTCTCCCTGCTGCTCGTCGTGGTCGGGGGAGTCCTGTTTGTCCAGCAGGTGCGGTCGGGACAGTTCAGCGCGCTTCAGGCGGGTCCGACGTCGGCGAAAGGCATCGCCCTCATGTTTGGGCTGAACTACGTCGCGATCTTCATCCACGAACTGGCGCACGCCCTGACCTGCCGCCACTACGGCGCGAAGGTCAACGGCGCCGGCTTCTTGCTCTACCTGGGCATCCCCGCGTTCTTCGTCGACACCACCGACATCTGGACCAAATCGCTGCGGGCGAGGCTCGCGACCACCTGGGCGGGTCCCTACAGCGGGCTCATCCTGGCCGGTCTGATTTCAGTGCTCATCGCCGTCCTCCCCGGCCTGCCCGTCGCCGCCGGGCTGCACCGTCTGGCCATGGCCTGGGTCCTGATCCTCGTCTTCAACCTGATCCCGTTCGTCGAGTTGGACGGCTACTACATGCTGGTGGACTGGCTCGACATCCCGAAACTGCGCACGCGCGCCCAGGCATTTGTGCGCCGCGATCTCTGGCGCAAACTGCGGCATCGCGAGCCGTTTACCCGCCTCGAGCGTCTGTTCACCGGCTTCGGGATCCTCTCCCTGATGCTGACGGTGGTGCTGATCCTCCTGGGAATCGCCTTCTGGCAGTCATGGCTCGGCGTGATCCTCACCGAACTCTGGGAGGGGGGGATTGTCGGCCGCCTGCTGATCATCCCCGTGGCGTTCGTCGTCTTCGTTCCCCTGCTCGTCATGCTGATCACCAGCCTGGCCCGCAGCGCGCGCGCCGGGGCGTTCCTTGTCCGGCGGTGGTGGGCGCGCCCGCGGCCCGCCACCCTGCGCGACCGCATCGCCCTGCTGAACAACGTCGCCTTCCTGGCATCCGTACCCGACGAGGTGCGGGCTCAGGTGGCCCAGCGGCTGCAGCCGGTACGGGTACGCGCCGGAGAGACCGTGTTCCGCCAGGGCCAGACCGGCGACGCCTTCTACATCATCCGGCGGGGTCAGGCGGAAGTGGCGCAGGCCCGGGACGAAACAGAGAAAAGGCTCGCGCTGCTTGGCTCAGGGGAGCACTTCGGCGAGATCGCCCTCCTGGGGCAGACGTCGCGGACGGCCACGGTGCGGGGTCTGACGGACCTCGACCTCCTGGCCTTGCGCAAGGGCGATTTCGAGCGTCTCTTCGCCGGCCACCTCTCCGTCTCAGAGGCGGTCGAGCGGGCGATCGCGGAAAGCGAAGACCTGCGCCACCTCCCGCTCTTCAGCGGGCTCTCAGCGGACGAGGTGGCCGCGCTGTCGGCGAGCCTTCGCCGCGAACGCCACCCCACGGGCGCCGAGATCGTGCGGCAGGGCGAGGTCGGCGATCGCTTTTACGTCGTCCACGAGGGGCAGGCCGAGGTCATCGTGAGCACCGACGGGAAACGGCAGCGGCTGCGCGTACTCGGCCCGGGAGACTACTTCGGGGAGATCGCATTGCTGCTGGATGTGCCCCGCACCGCGACCGTGCGGGCGTTGACGCCGCTGGAGGTCTTCTCGCTGGGACGCGCCGACTTCGAGGTCCTGTTGCAGAGCGTCATCCCTCAGATCTCGAGGGAAGCCACCGCGCGGCGAGAGGTGGTCGGGCAGGCGTAGGGGAGGAAAGGAAGGGACTCCACGGTGGACTGCTGGATCTGCAAGACGACTGCGCTGGGGACGTGCCGCTTCTGCGGGCGGGGTATCTGCGGGGACCACAGCAAGTTTCTGCCCTTCATCCTCGAAGTGTACAATCCCAAGAGCAAGGAGCACGTCCAGGCGCTTGTCGTCGAGGACGCCCTCTATTGCGGCGTCTGCCGTCCACGGCCCGAACCCATCTCTCTCGAGGAGCTGGATTGAGACGCGCCACCCTCGCCAACGGCCTGCGCGTCGTCACAGTCCACCGCGGGCAGAGTCCCCTCGTCGCCCTCAAGCTGCTCATCAAGGTGGGCAGCCGCCACGATGGGGACAGACCGGGGATCAGCCACGTCGTGGAACACGTGTTGTTCAACCGCGAATGGGATTCCGGCGAATCCCCTTTTGACCGCATCGAAGGGACGGGCGGCGACCTCAACGCCGTCACCCACCGGGAGTATACGGCGCTGCAGGCGGTGGTCCTGGGAGAGTACGTCCCCGATGTGCTGCGCGCCTTCGGCGCGGTGCTGGCGCCGCTGGAGGTCTCGGAGGAGCAGCTCTCCGGGGAGCGGGACGTCATTCTCCACGAGATCGAGGCGGCAGCCGACAGCCAGACCGTTCTCTGGGACCTCTTCCTCCAGGGGATGTGGAACGGCGATCCCCTGGCCCGACCGATCTACGGCTACCCCGAAACGGTGCGCGCCCTGTCTGTGGCGGACCTCGAGGCGCACTTCGCCCGGTACCTCGTGCCGTCCCGAATGGTTCTCGCCGCCGCGGGATCGCTCGATCACGATGAGATCGTCCGGTTGGCGGAACGGCACCTCGGCTGGGCGCGCGCCGACGTGTGGCAGGATACCTTTCCCCCGCCGGGCCGAGGATCCGGGCAGGCGGCGCTGGAGAAGCAGCTGCAGGCCACACATCTCGCCTTGGGGGTCGAAGCGGCGGGGATGCGCGACCGCCGGCGCCCGTCCGTGAAGTTGCTGCACATCCTCCTCGGAAGCGGGGCCACCTCCCGGTTGCACCGGCGGCTGCGCGTGTCGCGCTCCCTCGTCTATCACGCCTCCACGCTGGCCATGGCCTATGAAGATCGAGGCTACCTCTGCGCCTATACCACCTGCTCTCCTCACCGGGTCCGAGAGGTCATAGAAGCGGTGATCGAGGAGTTCGACCGGCTCCGCCGCGAGCCCGTTGCCCATGAGGAATTGGCGGACGCCAAACTGCGGTACGAAGGAAGCCTGGCCCGCCACTTCGAGACCGCCCTCTCCGTGGCGAGCCTCGTGGCTATCGAAGAGCTGATCGACCGGTTCGAGCCCTTTGAGGAGAGCATTGCGGCGGTCCGTCACGTTACGCCCGAGAACCTCCAGGCCGTCGCCGAGGAGGTCTTTGCGTTGGACCGGCTCGTTCTCGCTCGGGTGGGGCGTGCGGTGACGGCTGCCGGAGCCGCGGGGGGATGAAAGCGAAGGCCGACGCCGTCCCGACCGATTCCGAGCTGGTCGAGCGCTGCCGGGCGCACGACGAGGAGGCCTGGGATCTCCTCATCAGGCGCTACGGATCGTACATCTACGCTACCGCCCTGCGCGGTTTCGGCTTGTCTCAAACGGAGGCCGAGGAGGTCTTCCAGGAAACGGTCCTCAGCCTCTTCAAGAACCTGGGCACGCTCGAGGATCCCCGCTCGCTCAAGGCCTGGATCGGCCGGATCACAGCCAACGCCGCCCGCCAGCACCTCCGCCGGCACGGCGGACGGGCCGAGACGCCACTGGACGAGAACGTCCCCGACGCGGCCCAGGCGGCCGCTCTCGCGCGGGTGGAGGAGGCCTTCATGGTCCGGGAGGCCATGGCCGGCCTCCCGCAGGAGTGCCGGCAGGTCCTCACCTTGTTCTTCTACGAGCAGCGCAAGTATGCCGATATCGCGGCCACCCTCCGCATCGCCGAGGGCACCGTGGCCAGCCGGATCGCCCGCTGCCTCGTCCGGCTGCGCGCGGCCATCGCAAAGGAATCCTGACCCCTTCGGGAAGGAAACATCCTCCCGCTGCATCTAAGGACATGAGAGACATGCAGGCTGTTACCTCTAGGGAAAGGAGGTAACCGAGAATGTCGCGTGAGGGTTTGGTGAAATTTGTCTCCCAGGTAATGGCAGACGAGGGTTTCCGCACGGAGCTGAAGGCGAATCCCGACGCAACGCTGGCGCAGTTCGACCTGACGGCCGAGGAGATCGCCGCGATCAAGAGCGCCGACCCCGCCAAGCTGGAGCACGCCGGGGTGGACGAGCGCGTGACCAAGATGAGCTACATGCCGGTGGAAATGTCGACCTCGACCGGGATCGACGCGCTGGCGAGTAGCACGACGCTCTATCAGATGCTGCGCGGGATTTTCCTCCCAAAGTCTAAGTAGAAGGCTGTCCCGGAGAATGACCCAGGGCGGGGGGCCGATGAACGGTCCCCCGCCGATCGTTTTTCAGGACGCGAGAGGGAAGAAACCCCCCGCCCGGCGCATCTAGGTGGATGAGAGGCCATGACTGCACCCCATCCCCTTGAGGAAGAAATCGCAGCCTACGCCGGGGGACTGTCTCCCCGACAGGAAAGCACAGCCATCGAGGAGCACCTCCGAGGCTGCGATCTCTGCCGTCCGATTGCGGCGGCGTACAAGGGGATTGTGGACGCGCTTGCTGAGTCCGCGGCGCCGGCGACGGTGCTCGAGGTTGCCCGCGACCGACTCACGCAGCGCGTCCGCCTGCGGCAGTTCGTCGACAGGCTCATCTCCGATCCAGCCTGGCACGGCGAGGTGGTGCGCAACCCTCAGGCCGCTCTGGAGCGCTTCCGGATTCCGCCCACGCCGGAGCTGGTGGCCGCCCTAAAGAGTTTGGAAGGACCGATCGAGGCGTACGGCAAAGAGCTCGACGAGCGAATCAGCAAGCTGATGCAATGGTTTTAGGTCATCATCTCTCGGGAAAGGAGGTAAACCACTATGTCGCGTGAGGGTGTGGTGAGCTTCGTTACCCGTGCGATGGAGGACGAGGCCTTTCGTGCGCAGTTGAAGGCGAACCCCGACGCCACCCTGGCCCAGTTTGACCTTACGGCTGAGGAGATCGCCGCAATCAAGAGCGCCGACCCGGCCAAGCTGGAGGACCTGGGCGTGGACGAGCGCGTCACCAAGACGGCGAGCCCGTACCAGACCTTGTCGTCACCGGTTGACGCCCTGGGCAGCGGCACGAGCCTCTACTCGCTGCTGAGCAATATCTTCACTCCGAAGAGCAAGTAGTAGCAGGCGGCCTGTCAGGAAACGTCAGCATGCTGGCGGGGGGCCGAGACGACTCGGTCCCCCGCTGATCGCTTTCTCCCTTAGCCAGC
>DASYRG010000066.1:0-6922 GCA_036004665.1 bacterium
CGCTTCTACCGGAACGCCCTCGACCTCCTTGAGGAGGGGGGCGACGAGGCCCGGGCGGCGGATGTCTATGCGGCCCTGGGCCAGCCCTTCACATATCTGGACAGAACAGATGAAGCGGTCGTGGCCTACCAGCGGAGCCTTGCTTTCTACGAACAGACGGGAGATCGTCGCGGCGCGGCCCGGCTCCACCTCCGCATCGGCCATGCGTTGCAGTACCATTGGGACTTCTCGGACGCCCTCCCGCACCTGGAGCAGGCTCTGGCCGGTCTGGATCCCGTCGCGCAGCGAGAGGACCTCCTGCTCGCGCATATCGATCTGGCACGGGCTCATAGCTTTCTCAAGGACCTCGAGGCCTCTGGACGCCACGCCGGAGAGGGCGTCCGCATAGCGAGGGACGTGGGCAACCGCTCGGGAGAGGCCAACGCTCTGACGACGCTCGGACTCGTCGCCTATCGCGCCGGCCGGAGGGAGGAGGCGAGGGACCTCTACCTGCAGGCCATCGCCCTCGGCCGCACGACCCACGACGCTGAGGGTCACTACGCCCTCGGCCGGGCCCTCAACAATCTGGCGCTCCTTCCATGGGTGGAGGGCAACTTCGGGGAGGCGCTGCGCCTCTACCATGAGGCGCTGGAAGCGCAGAAGCGCGCACGGGACATCGAGGGGATCGTCTTCCACAACGGGCAGATCAGCTTCACCTACTTCATGCTCGGGGAGTGGGAGCGGGCGCGCGAGTACCTGCTGGACAGCCTTCAGCGGCCGTTGTCACCCACGAATCGGCGCATCTGTGAGGCGCGGGTGAAGTGGATCGAGGGAGAGTGGGAAAGCGCCCTGGACCTCAGCCGGGAATTGGCAGAAGAACGCGACCCGTTCCCGCAGTGGACGGTGATCTGGAGAGGCCAAGTAGTCTGGCAGGCTCTGGACCTGGAGCGCGTCGAGGAGGCTGCGGCAGCCGCGGAGCGCGCGGCGAGCGCCATCGAGACGGACCCCGAATATACCGCGTGGCCTCCCTTCCTGGCGGTGGCCGAAGCGCTAGGCCGCTCGGGGAAGCGAGAGCGCTGCGAGCAGCTGTGCGCCTGGGCAGACAATCAAGGCGAACGGACCGACGCTCCTCTTGCGCGGATGGGCAGCGCTCTCGGCCGGGCCGCCTTGGCTCTGTATGATGGGGAGGCCGGCCGCGCAGTTCAGCTGCTGCACGACGCTCTCCCGTACGCCGAGCGAGCCGGCCCGATGGCGAAGGCCCGCTTCCTCCGCCGCCTCGGATGGGCCTTGAAGGCCCGGGGCGCCGAAGGGGATCGCGACCGGGCGCGCACCGTGCTCGAAGACTGCTTGCAGCTCTTGGAGCGAATGGGCGACCGGCGCATGGCGGGCCTGGTACGGACTGAGCTCGAGGCGTTGGGCTGATGATCGGCACTCTCCTGCGTGAGCGCTACCGCGTCGACTCCAAACTCGGCGAAGGCGGGATGGGCGTCGTCTACCGCGCGCACGACGACCTGCTGGACCGCCCCGTCGCCATCAAGACCCTCACGCCGGCGCTCTTTGGAGAAGAGGGAGCTCGGCGGTTGGTGCGGGAAGCGCAGTCCGCCGCACGCCTGAACCATCCCAACGTCGTCGCCATCTACGATGCCGTGGAAGAGGGCGGCCAGTTTGCCATCGTCATGGAGCTCGTCGAGGGAAAGACGCTGCGAGAACTGCTGCCCGTTCCCGTCGGCCGCCTCGTGGAGATCGCGGTCCATATTCTTCAGGGGCTGGAGTATGCGCATGCCCAGGGCATCGTGCACCGGGACATCAAGCCGGAGAACATCGTGGTCACGGCCGACGGGAGCGCCAAGCTGATGGATTTCGGGCTGGCGCGCTCCGAAGGGCGCAGCCGGCTGACGCAGACGGGGATGGTCGTGGGGACGGTGGCCTACTTGGCGCCGGAGCAGGCGTTAGGGGGTATGGTCGACGGGCGGAGCGACCTCTACGCGCTGGGGGCGGTGCTGTACGAGGCAGTGGCGGGGCGGCCGCCGTTCGAGTCGGAGGACCCGATCTCGGTGATCACCCAGCATATCAACGTGCCGCCGGTAGCCCCGCACTGGCACAACCCGGCGGTGCCCGAGGCGCTCGAGCGGATCATCCTTAAGCTGTTGGCCAAAGATCCGGTGCGCCGCTATCAGAGCGCGCGAGAGGCCCTGGATGCCGTAACCGCGGCGCGGGCATCGATGGCCCGTACCGCCGGGACGTCCTCGGTCATAAGCGTCGGTGGAGCAGCGACCGAGGTGCCGGCGGCGCAGGAGAAACTCGCCGGCCCCGAGCTTGTGCAAACGCTCGGGCGCAGCCCTCTCGTGGGCCGCGACGCCGAACTAACGCTGCTCAAGGGGTTGATCGATCGGACGATCACGGGGCAGGGCGGCGTCGTCTTACTCGCCGGACCCTTAGGCGTCGGCAAGACACGGCTGATCGAGGAAGCGTCGACCTACGCCCGGCTGCGCGGTGTCACGGTCGTCTCGGGAAGCGCGTATGAGAGCGCGCCTCCCTATGAGCCCTTTGCGCGGGCCCTCCATGACCTGGCCCGAGGAGTGGACTCCGAGACGCTCTCCGCACGGTTGGGCGAGTTTGCTCCCGAACTGGTCGGGTTGATGCCCGAACTCGAGCGGCAACTACCCAAACAGGCTGCGCGCGCCATAGGCGCGCCCGAGGATCGTAAGAGTCGGCTCTTCGCCGGCGTGGCACACTTTCTGGGCGCGTCCGCGGCCGCCAACCCAATCCTCCTGGCCCTCGACGACATGCACTTCGCCGACGCCGCCACCGTAGAACTGTTGCAGCACGTGGCCAGGCGGAGTCCCTCCTACCGCCTCCTGCTCATCGTCGCGTACCGTCCCGACGAGGTTCCCGCCTCGGCCTCCGGCAAGGCTTTCACCCAGATCGTCCACGCCCTCGGCCGGGAGGCCTTCAGCAGCGCGGTCGCCCTGCGTCCCCTCACCTCCGATCAAGTCACCGATCTCATCGAGCAACTGGCGAAACACCCCCAACGTCCGGTCATGTTCGGACGCCGCATCCACGAGATCACCGAAGGCAACCCCTATTTCATCGAGGAGGTCATTAAGGGCCTCTTCGAGCGGGGCACGCTCTACATAAAAGACGGCTCGTGGACCACAGACTTCGACGACGTGCGGGATTACTCGTTCCTCGAAGTTCCGGGTTCGGTCCAGGGCGCCGTGGAGACGCGCCTGCGCAGCCTGGACGAAGAGACCCGCCAAGCGCTCACCCATGCCGCAGTGATCGGCCGGCAGTGGAGTTTCGACGCGCTCCTTGCCGTCACGGGCGCCGACGAGTCCGCCTTGCTTGATCAGGTGGAACGCGCGATCCGGGCGCAGCTCATCCGCGAAGTCAGGGGGCCGGTCAAGGACGTCTACGAGTTCTCTCAGCCTATGCTGCGGCGGGTGCTCTATGATGCCATTCCCCGGCGGCGGCGGCGGATGCTGCACCGTCAGGTCGGCGAAGCACTCGAGCAGCTCTACCGTCGAGATCCTACGCCGCACCTGGAGGCACTGTCGCTCCATTTCGTTGAAGCGGAGGAACCGGAGAAAGTCCTCAAGTACGCGCACCTCGCCGCTAAGAAGGCTGCCGCCATCTTTGCCTATGGGGAAGCGACCGGGTACATGCGGCAGGCCATTTCCGCGGCGGAGGATCTGGACAGACCCGCCGAACGTCTCGCACTGATGGAAGAGCTGGCAGACCTGGTGTTTGTGACCGGACGAAAAGAGGAAATCATCCCAGCGTACGAGGAGGCGCTGCAGTACTGGAAGAGTCTTCCCTCAGGGTCTCCTCTCGATGGGGCTCGCCTCTGCCGCAAACTGGGGGAGGCTGGGACCAGATGGGCAGTCTACAATCCGAGGACCCGTGAGCACATCACCGAGGGACTGCGTCTGCTGGAGTCGAGCCCGACTCATCCGGAACGCATCAAACTGATCATCGCGCAGGCCTTCGATTACTATTGGCTGCGGCCGGAGGCCGAGTCTGACTATCCTGCCGCCGAGGCGAGCGCGCGAGAAGGCTACCGGCTGGCTGAGGCGATCGGCTCTGTGGAGGACATGTCCGCGGCTCTCGATGCGCTTGGCGGGATCTACAACCAGACGGCCGAACCGGCACGGGGGTTGGAAATTGAACTACAGCGAGTTCCTCTGGTCGAGCGGCTGGACGCGCCGGACGAGCGCGTGGACATGCATCGTATGCTCTACGTTTTCTCCGAGATGCTCGGCGACTACCCAACCGCGTATCAGCACCTCTCCAGGGCGAACGACCTCGCCGTCCGCTTCGGGAGAGTGAGCAGCCTCTTTCATGCCATCTCAGACATGTGCTGGATGCTGATTCGCTGGTCCCGGTGGGACGAAGCCGAACGATGGTGCCGGTCCTATCTCGAGCTAGAGGAAAAAACCGGTGTACGGCATCCGCGCAGGCGCACGGTCTTCTGCTTCCGGGCATTTCTGGCCGCGGTGGGCGGCGATCACGAAAGCGCTCAGCGAGAGGATAACGAAGCAGCCCAGATCCCCGGCGGCCACCCCACCCTGGCCTGGCTCACTCCTTATCTCCGGCTTGGTGCCTCCCTGGCCGTGCACGACCATGAGCGCTCCAGGTCGCTCGTCGAAGAGGCGCTACGGCTCTCCAGCGCACCTTTCGCTCGCGCGTACGTCCGAGCGTTGGCCCTGGAATATGCGGCTCAGGTGCGCGACTGGCGGTTCGTTGACGAATTCGGGGATGAGACTCTCGCGCAATCAGGACAGAGCGGCATGAGACACGAGATCGGGCTGAACGCCAGGTCGCTCGGCGTGCACCGAAGGGAACACGGCCGTTTGGATGAAGCCGAGGCCCTCTTCGGGGAGGCCGAGCGGCACTTGCGCGACTTGGAGTCCCGTTGGGAACTGGGGAAGACGTTGCGCGAGCTCGCCCTCCTGCGGCGCGCGCAAGGCCGGGGCGAGGAGGCCGCCTCACTCCTTCAGGAAGCGCTGACCCACTTCGAAGCCCTCCGCGCCGTGCTAGACGTTAAGCGTACACGTGCACTCCTAGGCGGTTGATGATCGGCACTCTCCTCGCTCAGCGATACCGCATCGACGCCGTCCTAGGGGAGGGCGGGATGGGTGTTGTCCATAAGGCGCATGACACGGTGTTGGACCGTCCCGTAGCCATCAAGATGCTCTCTCCATATCTTCTTGGCGATGAGGGGCTGCGCCGTCTGCTCCGTGAGGCCCAGGCCGCCGCCAAGCTGACCCATCCACACATCGTCGCGGTCTATGACGTGCTCGAAGACGCCGGGGCTCCGGCCATCGTCATGGAGTACGTCGAGGGCAGCACGCTGCGGGAGCTGGCGCCCGTCCCGCTCGAGCAATTGACGGCAATCACCGATCACCTCCTCGATGCGCTGGGCTATGCGCACGGCCGCGGTATCATCCACCGAGACGTCAAGCCGGAGAACGTACTCGTCACCGGGGAGGGCAGGGCCAAGGTCACCGATTTCGGGCTGGCCCGGTCCGAAGGGCGCAGCCGGCTCACCCAGGCGGGTATGGTCGTCGGGACCGTGGCCTACATGGCCCCCGAGCAGGCCCTGGGCGGGGTCATCGACGGCCGCACCGACCTCTACGCCTTGGGGTGCGTGCTCTACGAGGTCGTCACCGGTCACCGCCCCTTCGACAGTGAAGATCCGATCTCGGTGATCTCTCAGCACCTCAATGTGCCGCCAGTGGCGCCGCGGTGGCACAACCCCGAGCTCCCCGCGGACTGGGAGGGGTTCATTCTCAAGATGATGGCGAAGGATCCGGCGGAGCGGTACGGGTCCGCGGATGAGGCTCGCCGCGCCCTCCAGGCGCTCAGGCCCTCCACCCTGGACGAGACCGAGGAGCCTGCGGGTGAGGCGCCTGCGGTGGCCGCCCTGCTGGGGACCGTCCGACGCGGCCGGCTGATCGCCCGCGACACGGAGCTGCGTGAATTGAAGGGATACATTGACCTGGCGATCTCCGGTCAGGGGCAGATGGTGCTGGTGGCAGGCGAACCCGGCATCGGCAAGACCCGTCTCTCGCGAGAGTCGATGGTCTATGCGCGCCTGCGCGGGGCCCGCGTTCTCACGGGCGCCTGCTACGAGCAGGAGGCGACCGTTCCCTACCTGCCCTTCATGGAGGCGCTGCGCAATTACATCCGGTCGCGACCGCCGGCAGAGATCCGGGACGAAGTCGGAGAGGCCGGACCCGAGTTGATCAAGATCCTCCCCGAGTTGGGCGAGATGATCCCCGGCCTGCGGCCCAGCCCGCCGCTGGAACCCGCACACGAGCGCCTCCGCCTCTTCGATGGGATCACCGATTTCCTCGTCCGCATCTCGCGAGCCGCACCGCTCCTCCTCTTCCTCGACGATATCCACTGGGCGGACGGGACGAGCCTCCATCTCCTCACCCACTTGGCGCGCCGACTGCGCAGCGAGCGGATCTTCGTGCTGGGGACCTATCGAGACGTCGAGCTGGACCGCGAGCACCCACTGGCGGACATACTGCGGGAGATGAACCGGGAGCGCCTGTACCAGCGGATGCTCCTGCGCCGGCTCGACCGGGAAGGCGTACGCGCGTTGATCGGGGCGATGTTCAGCGTCGAAAACGTCTCCGACGAGTTTACCGACCTCATCTACCGTGAGACCGAAGGCAACCCGTTCTTCCTCGAAGAGATGCTCAAGCATCTGGTCGAGACGGGCGCGATGTACCGTGAGGGCGGACGGTGGGAGCGTAAGGGCATCGCCGAGATCGATGTCCCTCAGAGCGTCAAAGAGGTGATCGGCCGGCGGCTGGAGCAAGTCTCCGATCCCTGCAGGCAGACACTCACGCTGGCGGCCGTGATCGGGCGACGTTTCGACTTCGACGTCCTAGTCCGCACCACAGAGGGAGGAGAAGACAAGACGCTGGAC
>DASYRG010000067.1:0-10473 GCA_036004665.1 bacterium
CGTGATGCTATAATCACACGGCATCATGGCGCCCTGGCTGCGAAAGCCGAACGTTTCTGCGTCGCAACGGCGGGAAATGCCCGCGGGCCTGTGGGCGAAGTGCCCTCGCTGCAAGAACCTGATCTACCAGAAGGAACTGGAACGCAACCTCCAGGTCTGCCCCAAGTGCGGGTACCATCACCGTCTGCCGGCCGAGGAGCGCATTGCCATCACGGTCGATGAGGGCAGTTTCAGCGAGTTCGATTCCGGGCTGACCTCGGTCGATCCGTTGGGATTCTCCGGCTATCCCGAGAAGCTCGAGGAGGCGCGGCGGCGGACCGGCCGTGCCGACGCCGCCATCACCGGCAGCGGCACGATCGACGGCTTTCGCGTGGTCGTGGCCGTCCTGGATTTCTTCTTCATGGGCGGGTCGATGGGGTCGGTCGTCGGGGAGAAGGTCGCCCGCGCGGCCGAGCGGGCGCGCGAGGGGCGGCTGCCGTTGATCACCTTCTCCGCGTCCGGCGGCGCACGCATGCAGGAAGGGGCGCTCTCGCTGATGCAGCTGGCCAAGACCAGCGCCGCCGTGACGCGCCTCCACGGCGATGGGCTGCCCTTCATCTCGGTGATGTCGGATCCCACCACCGGCGGGGTGACGGCGTCGTTCGCCTTTCTCGGGGACGTCATCCTGGCCGAGCCCGGCGCGCTGATCGGGTTCGCGGGCCGCCGGGTCATCGAACAGACCATCGGGCGCCGCCTGCCGGAGGCCTTCCAGACCGCGGAGTTCTGCCTGGAGCATGGGCTGATCGACATGATCGTCCCGCGCGACCAGCTGCGGTCCCAGTTGAGCCGGTTGCTGCGCTTCTTCGGCGCCTCACGCCAACCGGTCGCACCGTTGGAGGCGACGGCGTAGCCATGGCGGCCGAACCGCGACCCACCGCTCCGGGCAATGCAACCGAGGGTGCGGCGTCCCCGCCGGCGGTGCGCCGCTCGGCCTGGGAGATCGTGCAGCTGGCCCGCCACCCGCAGCGGCCGAAAGCGCCCGAGTTCATCGAGCACCTGATCGTCGACTTCACCGAGCTGCATGGGGACCGGCTCTTCCGCGACGACCCCGCGATGCTGGCGGGGTTCGGCTGGTTCGAGGGCCGGCCGGTCGCCGTGATCGGCCCCTACAAAGGACGCGACACCAAAGAGAACCTGGCCCACAACTTCGGGATGCCCAACCCGGAGGGCTATCGCAAGGCCCTGCGCGTGATGAAGCTCGCAGAGAAATTCGCCCGCCCCGTCCTCTCCGTCATCGACACGCCGGCGGCCTTCCCAGGAGACGACGCGGAAGAGCGGGGGCAGGCGCAGGCCATCGCGCAGAACATCGCGGAGATGTCGGCCCTAGCTGTCCCCATCGTCGTCGTTATCACGGGGGAAGGCGGCAGCGGCGGCGCCCTGGCGATGGGTGTGGGCGACGTCGTGCTGATGTTGCAGAACGCCATCTACACGGTCATCCCCCCGGAGGGCTGCGCGGCGATCCTCTGGCGGGACGCCGGGCGGGCCCAGGAGGCCGCGGACGCGCTCCGCCTCACCGCCGCCGACCTGCTCGGCCTGGGGATCATCGACGAGATCGTGGCCGAACCGGACGAGGGCGCACAGGCCGATCCCGACGCCGCGATGCGGTCGGTCCGCGAGGCGGTCGGCCGCCACCTCGAGGCGCTCGAGGCCTTCCCGGTGGAGGCGCTGCTGCAGCGACGGTACGAGAAATACCGTCGGATGGGTCGGCAGGTCGAGCGGCTCAGCCGCACCCGTTAGGACGCGATGGACACGGACAAAATCGATCTGGAGCAGGTACGGGCTGTCCTGCGGATCGCCAGCGAGGCGGCCGACGTCGCCGAGCTCACCGTGGAGACCCCCACGCTGAAGGTCTCGGTGAAGAAGACCGCGGCGGGCATCGAAGTACGCACCACCGCGAACCCGCGCGGCGACCGGGTCGGCGCGGGCCTGGCACCCGCCGGGTCGGGGGGAGCCCCCGCCGCGGCGACCGCGGGCGGAATCGGCCAGCCCTCCGGCGGGACGGCAGCGGGGGAGGCGCCGCTCCTCGATCACATGAAGGCGGTGACCGCGCCGATGGTCGGCACCTTTTACCGCGCCCCCTCCCCCGAGGCCCCTCCGTTCGTCGCCGAGGGGGACCAGGTCGACGCCGGGCAGACCGTCTGCATCATCGAAGCGATGAAACTCTTCAACGAGATCCAGAGCGAGGTGCGCGGGCGCGTGGCGCGGGTGCTGGTCGAGAACGGCACGCCCGTGGAGTACGGCCAGCCGCTGCTGCTGATCGACCCGCTGGCCTGACCACGCCATGGGCCACCGCATCCCACCCGCTTCACTCCCCCGGATCTGATGTTCAGGAAGGTCCTGATCGCCAATCGCGGCGAGATCGCCATCCGCGTCATCCGCGCGTGCCATGAACTGGGCATCCGCACCGTCGCCGTCTACTCCGACGTCGATCGCAACTCGCTGCACGTGAAGCTGGCCGACGAAGCTTTTTGCATCGGCCCTGCCCCCGCCGCCGACTCCTACCTGAACATCCCCAACATCATGGCCACGGCGGAACTGCTGGGAGTCGACGCCATCCACCCCGGCTACGGTTTCTTGGCGGAGAACCCGCACTTCGCGGAGATCTGCGCGGACGTGAAGATCGCCTTCATCGGCCCCGGCCCGGACGCGATCCGCAAGATGGGCGACAAGGCGGCGGCGCGGGCGCTGATGGCCAAGGCGGGCGTGCCGGTCATCCCCGGCAGCGCGGGGCCGGTCGACGGCGAGCGGGAGATCCTCCAAGTCGCCCAGGCGGTGGGGTTTCCGCTGATGCTGAAGGCGTCCGCCGGCGGAGGGGGCCGCGGCATGCGCGTCGTGCACACCCGCGACGATCTGCGCGCCGGCCTCCAGGTGGCCCAACGGGAGGCGGAGGCCGCCTTCGGCGACGGACGGCTCTACATTGAAAAGTACGTGCAGGAGCCGCGGCACGTCGAGGTGCAGGTGCTGGCGGACGGACAGGGTGGCATCGTCCACCTGGGCGCGCGGGATTGCTCGGTGCAGCGGCGCCACCAGAAGCTGATCGAGGAATCGCCCCCGCCGCTCCTACGGGAGCGGACGCTGGCCGCCCTCACCCGCGCGGCGGTGCGGGCGGTGCAGTCGATCCACTACACCAGCGCCGGCACCGTCGAGTTTCTGGTGGACAAAGGCGAGAACGTCTACTTCATGGAGATGAACACGCGCATCCAGGTGGAGCACCCGGTGACGGAGATGGTCACCGGCCTGGACCTGGTGAAGGAGCAGATCCGCATCGCCGCGGGCGAGCGCCTCAGCCTCTCCCAGCGTGACGTGGCCTTCCACGGCCACGCCCTGGAGTGCCGGATCAACGCCGAGGATCCGCGGGCGGACTTTCGCCCCTCCGCGGGGACGATCGCCACCTTCTTCCCGCCGGGCGGCCCGGGCATTCGCGTCGACACGCACGCCTACGCGGGCTACGCCATCCCCTCGCACTATGACTCGCTGATCGCCAAGGTCATCGCCTGGGGGCAGCACCGAGAGGAAGCAATCCTCAGGATGCGCCGCGCGCTGACGGAGTTCGAGATCACCGGGATCGCCACGACGATTCCGTTTCACCTGCGCGTGCTGGACAACGGCTTCTTCCGCCGGGGCGAAGTCTACACCAACTTCGTGCAGCGGCGCATCGACCTCTCCGACCTCTAGCCGGCCACCCGCTGGAAGACCACCGCCGCGGCGCCCACGACCCCGACGTCGTCGCCGAGGGCCGATGGGACGATGCGCACCGCCTCGGCCGGACGCTCGAAGGCGCGTTCGCGCACGGCCTGGCGCACCGGCGCCAGCAGTAATTCCCCGGCCTTGCTGACCCCGCCGCCGAAGACGATCATCTCGGGATTCAACACGTTCACCAGCGACGCCGCGGCCACGCCGATGTACCCTCCGGCGCGCGCGTAGACTTCGATCGCCAGCACGTCTCCCGCCGCGGCCGCCTCCGCCACCGCCCCCGCGGTGATCTCTTCTTCGGGGAGAGTGCTCAGCGAGGAGGGACGGCCGGCCGCCACCGCTTCCCTGGCCATGCGGCCGATCGCCCTCCCCGACGCCAGGATCTCCAGGTGCCCCCGCCGCCCGCAGGTGCAGGTGGGACCGTCAGGCTCGATCGTCATGTGTCCGATCTCCCCCGCCGTTCCTGAGACACCCTTGTAGAGGTTCCCGCGGAAGATCAGACCCCCGCCGATGCCCGTGCTGACGGTGATGTAGATGAGGTCAGACACGCCCACCCCGGCACCCACCCAGGCCTCACCCACCGCCGCGGCGTTGGCATCGTTCTCGATGAAGGTCCGGATGTGCGTGGCTTCTTGGAGCATCTCCGCCAGGGGCACGTCGCGCCAACCTTCGAGGTTGGGCGGCTCGAAGACCACGCCGGTGTCCGGGTCGAGTGGTCCCGGCGCCCCCGCGCCCAGGCCGAGCAGGTCCTCTCGCCCGAGCCCGGCCTCGTCCAGCAGCGCCGCCACCTCTCGCCCGACCGTCTCCACGAACCGTTCGGGGCCCTCCTGCGGCGTCTCCATCCGGCGGCGGGCCAACACCCGTCCTTGAGCGTTCACCACCGCCGCAAGCGTCTTCGTCCCACCGATATCGATGCTGACGACCGATCCCGCCATCCTTCAGCCTCCTGCGCTCCCCCAGTGGCTGCGCCCCGGAGGACCAAGTTCCGGCCGGCGCGAGTCTGGGAAGAGGAACCACTCAACAGTATTCGAAGAATAGGCCCAGCATCCCCGGGAGGTGCCCTGTGTCGCTGATAGCCAATTTTCTCGTCCCGATTGCCATCGTCATTGCCGCGCTGATCCTCATCCCACTGGTGGTCCGGGTCGTCCGCGAGTACCAGCGGCTTGTGGTCTTTCGCTTCGGGCGGTCCATCGGGCGCAAGGGCCCGGGGTTGGTCTGGCTGATCCCCATGATCGATCGGCCGGTTTGGGTGGATCTGCGGGAGGCCTTTCTTGAAATCCCGAGTCAAACGTGCATCACCAAAGACAACGCCCCGATCAACATCGACTTCCTGATCTACTGGAAAGTCTTCGACCCGGAGATGTCGGTGATCCAGGTCCAGGATTTCGCCGGCGCCGCGCGCGGCATCGCCACCACGACCCTGCGCGCCGTCATCGGCGACATCTCCCTCGACGACGTGCTGGCCCGCCGCGAGCAGATCAACAATGTGCTGCGGGCGAAGTTGGACGAGGTGACGGAGCGGTGGGGGGTGAAGGTCACCACCGTCGAGATCCGCGAGATCCTGCCTCCGCGCGAGGTGCAGGAGGCGATGACCCGGCAGATGTCCGCGGAGCGCACCCGTCGCGCCGTGGTCACGGAGGCAGACGGCAAGCGCGAGGCCACCATCACGGTTGCTGAGGGCGACAAGCAGTCGGCGATCCTGCGCGCCGAGGGCGACCGGCAGGCGGCCATCCTTCGGGCCGAGGGGTTCTCCCTCGCGCTGAACACGATCTTCGCCGTGGCCCAGAACGTGGACAGCAAGACGATGGCCCTCCAATACCTCGAGGCACTGAAGGCCCTCGGGGCGAGCCCGGCCACGAAGTTCATCTTCCCGTTGGAGTTCTCACGGCTGCTGGGGCCGCTGGGCGATATGGCCGGCCAGGCCTTCGGCGGCGACCGCGGAGGAGCGAAGGGCTAAGAGCGATGGCCGCGCTGGGGGGTCAGGAGTCCGTGCGGATCGAAGCCGCGCCCCAGGGTGCCGCCGGCGTCTAGGGATCAGGACCGCGCCGGGCGGCTGGTCGGACTGACCGAGCGCCTGGCGGACGCGGTTATCTGGACCTTCGCGCTCTTTGTCGTCGGCCTCTTTCGCATCATCGACAGCACCATCAACCTGTCCATCAGCGGGTACGAGCACGTTGCGAGAATCCTGCGCACGAACCGGCAGGTCCTCGTCGTGGTCTGGCACGGGAGAGGGCTGCTGCCGGTCTTTTTCTTCCAGGGACTGCCGCTGCTCGTCTACTCCAGTCATCCACGGGACGGCTCCTTCCGTGGTCTCTCCCGCCCTGCCCGCGCGCTGACGCTGGCGGCGCTCCAGCACCTCGGCTACCGCGTCTTCGACGCCTCCCACTTCTCTTCAGAGTCGCGGGGCGTGGTCCGGTTCCTGCACCTGCTGGAGGCTGGCCGCGGCGGGGTGATCGCCGCGGACGGACCGGGCGGGCCGATGTTCCGGGCCAAACCCGGCGCGGTCTTCATGGCGAAGAAGACGGGGGTGATCCTCCTCCCCGTCGGCGCCGCCATGGCCGACAAGATCGCTTTGGACTCCTGGGACCGCTTTGAGATTCCCCGCCCCTTCACCAGGGCGGCACTGGTCATCGGCGAGCCGCTGGAAGTGCCGCCGGACGTCGGCGACGAGGAGATGGAGCGCCTCTCGGTGGCACTTGAGCGGGTGATGAACGCCCTCACCGCGCGTGCTGCAGGCGCTGAGGCCAGGACGGCCTGATGCTCTACGCCGTCCGGCGCGCGCGGGGCGGACCGTGGGACTGGTCGCGTGACATGCGCGAGCAGGATGGATGGGATGAGCATGCGAGGTTCATGGATGCGCTCGTGGACGACGGCTTCATCATCCTCGGCGGCCCGCTCGAAGGCGACCGCGAGGTGCTGCTGATCGTGAACGCGCCATCGAAGGAGGCGGTCCGCGAGCGGCTCGCTGCGGACAACTGGACTGCGAACGGAATGCTTTCGACTGTGGCCGTCGAGCGCTGGACGATCCTGCTCGACGGTCGCAACCGCCGGTTCGGCCCCTAGAAATGGCGCAACCCCCAGAGCACGCCCACCGCTAGCGCCAGCAGCGCGCCCACCAGGAGGAGCGGGAAGAGCAGGAACCAGGCCGCGCTGGTCGTCCGCCAGGCGATGCCTACGAGAAGAGCGAGCAGGACAAAACCCAGGGCCAGCCCCCAGGACACACCGCGGGCCGTAAGGGTCGGCGTGCGGCGCGGGTCGGGAACGCTCACTTGGCCGCGCGCGCTTCCGCCATCTCGGCCCGCAGCCGCGCGATCGTCTCCTCGTAGGACTCGAGAATGCGGGTCTGGCGCTGAAACCGCATCGCCAAGTAGCCGGCGTAGAGCGCCACCCCCCAAAATGTCAGGATCTTGACGGCTTCGACGGTCAGGTCGCCCCCTGGGGGGGTCACCAGCAGCACCACGACGTATGTGAGGTTGTAGATCGTGGCCACGTACAGCGCCATCGCCATGCCGTAGCGGATACTGTTGCTCACCAGTACGATGAAATAGGCGAAGTAGAAGACGCTGCCGCCTCCGCCCGTGAAGCCGACCAGGGTGGAGATCAGGACGAGGTCGGTGGCGGTCGTGATGAACTTCAGCCAGGGCGGCGCCCCCGTGCGTAGGATGCGCCCATAGAGCACGTTCATCCCTGCCACGACGACGGTGAGGGCGAGGATCGTGCTCCAGGGAATGCCGATCTGTCCCTGGCGCTTCAGGTAGGCGACCGCGGCGAAGAGGGAGACCGCCACGATCCAGCGGACGAGGACCTTACTGCGCTCGATCTGCTGTTCCATCCGGTTTCCCCGCCGGCCTCGGCGTGCGAGAACACTTACGCCCATTAGAAGATTCTCCTCCTCCCCCAATCTTCGCCTGACTGCGTGACCCCTGAGTTGCAACTCGGTCCGGACCGAGTTGCATGGATTGACGTAGTGGGAGTTTTACAGTCCCACGATGTAGCGACTTGACGAGTTTTTCTCAGGACATCGCGAAGTCCGAAACGCGTCGCCCCAGAATGCGATCTCCGCGCGCTAGGATTGCCGAGCGCAGAACTGGCACCAAAGGCAGTCCGCGCCGAAGGATTGGGCGCCTGGCGTCCCATGGCGGGCTGCCTGCGGGGCACGAGAATGGCCGTGCTATAGATAAGGCATGGATCCGAAGAGGCTCTCCAATCATGAGCTGCTGGCGCGCGTGAAGCAGTTGGCCGAAGGGGAGCGCGCGGCGACGGCAGCCCTCATTGCCCACCTCGAGGAGCTGGACGAGCGGCGGCTCTATCTCGCCGAAGGCTGCTCCTCGATGTTCACCTACTGCACCCAGATCCTGCATCTCTCAGAGCATGCGGCCTACCGACGCATCGAGGCTGCCCGCGTGGTCCGGCGGTTCCCGACGGTTCGGGAGAGATTTGAGGATGGCTCGGTGAACCTCACGACCGTGAGCCTGCTCGCCGCTCATCTCACGCCCGAGAATCATCAGGAACTGCTGGACATGGCCTGGCACAAGAGCAAGCGCCAAGTGGAGGAGCTGGTTGCGAGGCTGCGCCCCCAGCCGCCGGTTCCGACCTCTATTCGCCGGCTGCCAACCGCGCGCCCGGCCGCGGCACCTCTGGAACTTGCGACGCGAACTCGGTCCGGACCGAGTTCGCCGACGCTCACTCCCAACCCGCCATCTCCAGCCGCGCCACCACGAACCGCTCCGGCCGTCGTCAGCCCGCTGGCGCCCCAGCACTACAAGGTGCAATTCACGGCGAGCCCCAAGATAGTCGAGAAGCTCCGGCTGGCCCAAGACCTCTTACGCCATCAGATCCCGGACGGAGATCCGGCGGCGATCTTCGATCGGGCGCTGACGGCGCTGTTGGACAGCCTGGCAAAGCAGAAGTTCGCCGCCACAGACCGCCCGCGGGGGAGCCACAGCACCGCACCCGGGTCGCGTCACATTCCCGCCGCAGTCAAGCGCGCGGTCTGGCTGCGCGACTGCGGGCGCTGCGCGTTTGTGAGCGCCACAGGCCGCCGCTGCGCCGAAAATGGCTTCCTCGAGTTCCATCACGTCGTACCGTACGCCGCGGGTGGCAAAGCCTCGGCCGACAACATCCAGCTGCGCTGTCGCACGCACAATGGCTACGAGGCGGAACTCCCCTTTGGCGTGCGCCATCCAGAGTACGTCAGGGAGGAGGGACCCCTCTACCTCGTGAGGAGGCATCTGCGGCGGCAGCCAGGCGTGGGAATTGTAACGGCGACTCGGTCCGGACCGAGTCGCGTCGCCTGCGCCGGTCCCGGCAGATCGAGGCTGGTAGACCTGACCACATAGCTCAGGATCACATCGGTGAACATCCTCATCACGGGAGCGGCAGGGAACCTGGGATCCCACCTGACCCGTCACCTGCTGGCCAGTCCCCACCGGCTCACCCTGCTCGAACATCTCCGCCCCGTCGCCGCCGACATTGCGCGGGGGCCCAACGTCTCGGTCGTGCGCGCCGATCTCGACGACCCGTCCTCTTTGACCGCGCCCTGCCGCGGCGTGGACTGCATCGTGCACTTTGCGGGGGTGCTCTTCGCCCCCACGCCGGAGCGATTCTTGCCGCGGACGAACTTCGGCTACGTCCGCAACCTCACCGCCGCGGCTTTGGAGGCCGGCGTCGGCAAGTTCATCCTGGTCAGCTTCCCGCACGTGGAAGGGGAGTCCACCCCGGAGGCGCCGGCCCGCGGCCTGCCGAAAAGCCGGCCGCCCACGTCGGTGCACGCCCGCACGCGGCTGGCCGCCGAGCGCCATCTCTTCTCAGCATCGGCCGGAACGCCGATGGCGCCGGTCGCGCTGCGCGCCGGGATGATCTACGCGCGGGGCGTGTTGATGATCGATGCCGCGCGCTGGCTGATGCGCCGCCGGCTTCTCGGCGTGTGGCGGAGGCCGACCTGGATCCATCTGCTCGCCCTGCCGGATTTCCTCACGGCGACCGCCGCGGCCATCGAGGGTGGGGCAATCACCGGCATCTTCAACCTGGGGGACGACCTCCCGCTCACCCTTCAAGAGTTTCTGGACACCCTTGCCGCCCACTGGGGGTACCCGCGGCCGTGGCACGCCCCGGCGTGGACGTTCTACGCGGCGGGCGCCATCAGCGAGGCCGTCGCCACCGTGCTGCGCACTCCCTCGCCGCTGACGCGCGACTTCATCAGGATCGGCATGACGTCCTACGTCATGGACACGACGCGGATGAAACAGGAGCTCCTGCCCATGCTGGCCTATCCTCGGCTCGGGGAAGGCATTCCATTGCTCTAGGCGCTCTTGTCACGACCCTGCGGAGTCGGACGATTAGTCCCCGGCTTCAAGATCCCATCTCTCGACGCATTGGCCGTTGGCGAAGTGCAGAATCGTGATGCCCCACGCTTCAATCTCTCTGCCATCCCGGAGCTTAGCCTGGAACCGATAGCAGCATCCCACTCTCTCGCGTTCAGCAATGACATATGCAGGTTGATCTTCTGACCCCCGGCGGCCAGGGCGCGCCGTCCCTCACCGAACGTGACCACCTGCATCCCCAGAGCCCGCGCGTAGAATGCACAGGTCGCCTCGAGGTCGCGCTCCGTCAGGACAAGGTGATCGAGCCCGTCAATCCTCCCGCCGGACGCCGGTCGTCTCGAGGGCGGGACGGAGAAAGTCGCGCACCGTCTGAAAGAGCGTCAGCCGGTCGCGATCAAGCGTGGCCACATGCCCGGAT
>DASYRG010000068.1:0-40319 GCA_036004665.1 bacterium
CTCCTCCTTCTCCCGCTCGACCTCCAGCGTGTAGTCGCTGGCGAGGGCGGCGAACGCCCCGATGGCGGCCACCACGGGCGCCGCCAGGACGCCGACCGCGGCGACCGTAAGGGGAACCTCCAGCACGGTCCGCTCCCCGTCGCGGATGATCAGCCGGCGCACGTTACCTGCGTGAATCACCTTCTTGATCGTCTCGATGAGGCGATCTCCCGTGACTTGAATGCGCTCACGCACTGCCTGTCCCATGATCCTTCCTCCTTCGTTTCCGCTCGGGGCCTCTCCCTGGCCCCGGCTAGGGTGCAAACGCTTCGAAGACGGGTGGGAACGTGCCCACGAACCCCAGGAGCAGGAGCACGAACGTCCAGGTCACCACCCGGCCGATGTTGACGTCGCGCCCCTTCCAGGCCGTCGCCAGTGCTACCCACGCGATCAGCCAGACGATTATTCCCACGCCCGTCTTGCCCGAGAGCGGCCCGGACGGAGCGTACCACATCAAGGCGTTTCTGAGGCCCGCAAAGGCTTCGGCGAGAGTCGTCATCAGGCCGATCGTGAACGTCCCGGCCCCAGCCGCCAGAATGGCCGCGGCGGCCGGACCGTTCGATTTTCGCGTCCGGGTTCTCTCCTCTTCCATTTTGGTTTCGCTCCTTGTGGTTGTCATCGCCATCATAGTCCCTCCCGTGACACCTTCTAACGAACCGGCGCGATCTTGTTGAGAAACGCGCCGAAGAGTCCGGCGATGCCCGCGGCGGTGAAGGCTGCGATGAAGAGCCAGATCAGGGTGCGGCGGATCTTCGACTCCCCCGCCAGCTGGGTGCCGTAGTACGCGACCACAGCGGCGACGGCAGTGGCCAGGATGGGCGCGAACCATCCGATGTGTTCCTTCCACTCCATGCCGAAGGTATGCCAGAGTTTCGTGGCGTCGTTGGCGAGAAGGAGCGACCTGGGGCTGTCCGGCGTCCGTGCCCGATACCATGGGTAGACGATGTAGGTCCCACTGATGACGGTGATCCAGGCGACCACGGCCATCAGCCAGGTGCCTCCCAGCAGGCGACGCGAACGCTCGCGGATTCCCCCCACGGTAACGAGCTCCGGGCGCAGGCTGTAGAGCCCGGCCAGGCCTCCCGCGAACGCCAGGAGGAAGAGGGAACCGAAGATCAGGCCATGCAGTACTGTCCACAGCTCACGGTAGCTGATCGACATCACTTCACCTCCTTTGGCTCGAATCGGCTCGAGCGTAGAAGCCCCGGATAGGAGCCACCATCCGGTCGCTGCTGCATTTCAAATCGGGTCTTCGCCCGATTCCGGCGGCGCCCTCCGGCCGCTACCCTGAAGCGCAAGATGCGCAGGAATGGCCAGCAATCCATCCGGGTGCTTGTCGCCGAGCCCTTCCCTCTGACGTCGGACGTCATCTGCCGGGCCATCGGGGTACCGGACATTTCCGTGGTGGGCCGGGCCACTCAATCCGCGAGTGTGTTATCCGAGGTTGGCAGGCTGCGTCCCGACCTCGTTGTCCTGGACGGTGCGCTTGGATACAAGAATGGGCTGATTTCGAGGCTCAAGGGGCTGCGGAGTCCGCCCAAAGTCATCGTCCTTGGCGATCACGCAGACGATGTCTACCAGGAAGCCGCAACGGCCTCGGGGGCGGACCGGTTCGTGTTGAAGGTGCGCTTGTTTCAAGACCTCTTGCCAGCCATCCGCGCGGCATTCCCCGATGAAGCCTCTTCGACCATCGGGCAAAGACCCGATGAGGCATAAAGGCGTCTGCCGAGGCAGATCTGACTCCCAAATCAGGCCATCACCCGATACCTTCGCGCGCGCCTGCTTACTATCGTGAACCCGGGAGGTGAGCCACATGGCACAGGAGAGGGCAAGGTACACGGAGTTTGAGGACCCCCGCCTCGCTAGGTTCCTGTTCAACAGCACGGCGATGGCCTGGGTCTGGTTCGTGGCGCGGCTCTGGCTCGGTTACAAGTGGATCGATGCCGCCGCGCACAAGGTCAGCAATCCCGACTGGGTCCAGACCGGGGTCGCCTTGAAGGGATTCTGGGAGAGGGCGGTCGCCATCCCCGCGCAGGGCCGGCCGGCGATATCGTTTGACTGGTACCGCGACTTCCTCAACTACCTGCTGAGCACCGAGGCCTACACCTGGTTCGGCAAGCTGATCGCTTACGGCGAGCTGGTGGTGGGCATCGCGCTGGTTCTGGGCGCGTTCGTCGGCGTGGCGGCACTTTTCGGCGCCTTCATGAACTTCAACTTCCTACTGGCCGGCACCGCCAGCACGAACCCGGTTCTGTTCCTGATCGCCATCTTCCTGATCCTGGCGTGGAAGACGGCCGGGTACATCGGGCTGGACTACTACCTGCTGCCCTTGGTCGGGACGCCCTGGAAACGGGGGCGGATTTTCAAGGCGCGACCTGCACCTGCATTGACCTGATCGATCAGAAACCTGATCGTACGGCGGCGTCGGGAAACCGGCGCCGCCGTAGTATGGCCGCTCGCTCCGCACCTCCGTCTCTTCCATTTGGCGAACACGTATCTCATTCGGAGGCCACTGCCGCCAGGCCGTGCGTGGATAGCACGTGCAATCAAATCAGGTCTGCGCCCGATATACCCTAGATTGCGGTCCGCCCACCATAGAGGTGCTCGGGTTCGGCAGAGACCCTGCATCGCCTGAGCGGATGCCAGTTAAGGATAAGTTCGCCTTGATGGAGGTGTGCTAATGGTTCGTCGTATCCTCTTCGGACTCTTGGCGCTCGTCTTCGTCCTCGGCGGTGCTACCTATGTCTGGTACCGAATCGAGCTCGCGGCCGCGTTTCGACAAGCCCGGTCCGCCAGCAAGATCGTGGAGACCCCGTGCGGTCAGATCGAGTACGCGACCGCCGGCGAGGGCCCACCGGTTCTGATACTCCATGGCACGGGGGGAGGGTGGGATCAAGGGCTCTTTTGGGGCCGGCCCCTGACCAGCTACGGTTTCAAGGTGATCGCTCCTTCGCGCTTCGGCTACCTACGGACACCCTTCCCAGCCGACGCTTCTCCGGAGGCCGAAGCGGACGCCTGGGCCTGCTTCCTGGACGCCCTGGGAATCAAGCGGCTCCCCGTGATGGGCGGGTCCGCGGGAGCCCCGCCCGCGCTGAACCTCGGCCTACGGCATCCGGACCGGGTGTCCGCGGTGGTCCTGCTCGTGCCCGGCCTGTACTCGCCAAAGACCGAGGAGCCCGCTGCGGCCCCCGTTCCTGCGGTAATCATGAACCTCGTGCTCCGTTTCGATTTTCCAATGTGGGCTGCGACGAAAGTGGTGCCGGAACGACTGCAGACGATCCTCTTTGCAACGCCGCGGGAGCTGGTACGGTCACTGTCCGCCCGAGAGAAAGCAAAGATGGACGAAGGGATGCGGATGTTATTGCCAATCACCCTTCGCCGCGCCGGCTTGATGAACGATGCCCGAACGCAGAGTACCCTTAGGCCGTACCCGCTCGACAAGGTCAAGGTGCGGACGTTGCTGGTCAGCGCCGCCGACGACCTCTTCAAGACCTTGCGGAACGCGAGGTACACCGCACAGCGCATTCCTGGAGCGCAATTAATCGAGTATCCGACCGGAGGCCACTTCCTGCTCGGTCACGATGACGACCTCTGGCCGCGGATGGCGAGATTCCTCGGGTGGAGCGGGGAGACGGTGTCCCAGCCGTAAGAGCAGCTCGTGGAGAAGGGTCCGCATCGTTGACGAGCCTGGGGCCGGGCTGCACCGGCGCTGACCTGATCCATCGAAGCTTGGTCGCACGGCGGCGTCGGGAAACCGGCGCCGCCGTCGCATATGGAGGGGAGAAGAGATGACCACCGCGGATATCGGCCTGATTGAAAGCACCACCATCCTCGTGGCCGCGGGGCCATGGCGACCCTCTCTGCTCGAGCCCCTCGGCGTCCGGGTCCCCATCACAAGCAGCTGGCAGCAGGTCGTGCAGTTCGGCCTCCCGCGCGGATTTGGTGGTTTGGAGATGTACGCGGCGATCTGATCCAGGGGTTCTACGTCCGCCCGGACACCGGGGGAACCGTTCTCGCCGGCGTGCTGGCTCATGAGCGAGAGGAGAAGGTGCCTCCCGACGAGTTCAACCATGGGGTGGATCTCGATTTCCTGGAATCCCTTGGGCGGATGTGGACCCGGCGTTTCCCAGGCGCCGCCGAGGCCACCGTCCACGGAGGTTTTGCCAGCCTCTATGACGTTACGCCAGACTGGCAGCCCATCCTGGGCTCAGTGGAGGGCATCGAGGGACTCTTCCTCGCTGCGGGGTTCAGCGGGCACGGGTTCAAACTGAGTCCAGCGCTGGGGGAAGTCCTTGCCGCCATGCTCATCGGGGAGCCTTCTACCATTGATCTGAACGCCTTCCGCCTCTCCCGCTTCGCCCAAGGAGAGCTGATCCGCAGCCGGCATGCTCAGGCCATCCTGGGATAGGGTTCGCCCATATCTTCGGGTGGGGTCCCGCCAAAGAGGCCGAGATCGCGAAGGAGACTAAGGACTACGGCTGCCAGCGAAACGTTCGAGCCGGGATTCCCGCGATCCACTTGACAACGAGCTCGGCCGGCAGAGCCGGAATTGACTTTTGGAAAGACCAGGACTCCTGCGCGGTGGTGCGTGCCGGCGGCGGTCTCCTCCCAGCGCAGCGGCGAAAGTTTTCGCCGGCCGCCGGCCAGCCGGCTGAGCTGCACCAGGCCGTACCCGAGACGTCGACGCTATGCGAGTCCAATTGCACCAAGAAGAGCGCGTAGCGGTCCGGCCGGTAGCCCTTCATTCTCTGGTTGTCTTTCGTCATCTCAACATACTCGGGCGTGACTAGGCGGTTCAGTGCCAACTCCAATTCTTCCAGCCGCGCCACTCCCCGGAGGTGCCGAACGGCCGGCCCTTCCTGTCTAGGAGCACGACCACCGGGTGGGACTGGATGGCGAAGTCGCGGTTAACCTTGGCGGGCGTCAGGCTGGTTGAACTCGGGATAGTGGTATGTTAGCCGGTCCCCGAACCTGGTTCTCAGTGAAGCCATCACGGGCTCATCATTTCGCAGGCCGCTCAGCCGTCGGGATGGTGTGGCGTGGGGTCCGACCAGACGAAGACCACGGACGGCCGCCTCCCGTCGACGTAGCCTGCATACGCGGAGCCGCGTGGCCAGAAGACAACAGCACCGAGGGTAGCGACGGCGACCATCAGTCCAAGCGGCCAGGGCTGCCTGGCTGGACCAGGGCGCCGCGTCCGCTTCCTGCCTCCTCGCCTTCTCTCGGCTCGCCGCTCGCCGTGCGCTCATTCGCTCCTAGACTCGATCCGGATCAGCGACGCACTGCGGGGATTACGGCGAAAGGGTCGTCGTTCAGGAGCTGGGTGAATTCCCCTTGCCAGTAGCACTCGCCGCAGAAGCGGATGGGGATGGTGACCCCCTTTGCCTGGAGCTCCTGGGTCCAGCGCCGCAGGCCGCAGCGAGAGCAGGTGATTTTGGACCTTTGATCCCTCTCAAAGCGCTCCACTCTCCTCGCCTCCCTCAGGCACCTCAGGTTTCCTTAATCAAGAGCGTAGCTGGGCGTGGACCCAACAGTAATCGGGCCTTTACCCGATCTTTCAGCGCGTCTGGCGAAGTCCCGAGTCCGGCCCTCATAGAAAATCAAGTCTGTACCCGATGTCCTCATACTGCCCGGCAATCTAGCATGAAAGTGCTCGGATCCAAGAAACTCTTGGGCCGAGCCAGAGAGGCTGGAGGGTCTGCGGGAGGGACCCCAGGGTTTGTTGTCCGGCAGGTCCCGGGGCATGCCTCCGGCAGGCGCTTTCGGCCGAGTTTGAGGAGGTGAATTGTTATGCTGGTCCGCTGGAACCGCTGGGACCCCATTGAGGAGTTCAACAAGATCCAGCGAGAGATCGGTACGTTCTTTCCCCGCACCTTCGGGATGTTCGAACCCGTGCCCACCGCGAAGATGAACACCTGGTATCCGCCTGTGGAGGCGTTCTACTACAGGAACGCCCTCGTGTTGCGCGCCTTCCTTCCCGGGGTCGACCCCAAGCGCGTGGACATCTCGGTCACGGGAAACCTGCTGACTATCAAGGGGGAGCGGAAACTGGAGCCGGAGATCCCTCGGGACGACTACCTGTTCTCGGAGATCGTCCACGGGATGTTCGAGCGGACGCTGACCCTGCCCGAAGGGTTGAAGTACGAGAAGGTGCACGCGAAGTACTTCAACGGCGTCCTGGACATCACGATCCCCTTCCTCGAGGGCGTGCTGCCCAAGAAGGTGGCAGTGGAAGTCGTGGCTCCGGGCGAGAAGGTCCTGGCCGGCACGATCCGGTGAACTAGCCGCCAGCGACCGCGCACGGAACGACGCATAGCACCAGGCGGTCCTCAGCTCCCGCGAGGGATGTCTGGGGATCGCCCTTACATGGGCGAGTGCACAGCGGGATGGACGGCTCGCACCAGAGGTCGGGGCGTCTACTTGATTACGTGGATGGGCGCTGCTTCGGAGTCCTCGAGGGCGTGGTCATCGATCGCGACGAGGCCGTCAACCGCGTCCAGGCCTTGCAGCAGCGTAACCCGACGCTCTCTCGAACGGACGCGGCCCTTCAGCGTCAGTACGCCGCGCTCCACGGCGATCTCCACGGACTCGTCCCCCAGCGGGAAGTCGCCGAGCAGGCGACGCGCTTCCGCGGTCAGGTCCTCATCGGATCGGAGAAACACCTTGAGCACGTCTGCGCGGGTGACGATACCGACGACGCGTCTCCCGCGCGTGATGGGAAGCCGGTTTACCTTGAAGCGCACCATCCGGGAGGCCAGCACGTGCACCGGCGTTTCTTCCAGGGCGGTGATCACATTGTGGGTCATCACTTCGCCCACGGTCCTCTCGACGAGCTTGCTGTGGCCGCTAACCAGGCGCTCCAACCAGAGCGACCCTCCCAGCCACTTCGCGTCGGACTCCTCTGGGGTGACCTCCTCCGCTTCCTTGAGGAGCAGGTCCGCCTCCGTGACGATGCCCAGCAACCGCCCGGCATCGTCGATGACCGGCAGCCCGCTCACCCGGTGGGAGAGCAGGATACCCACCGCGTCCTTCACGGGAGTTCCCGGCGTCACAGTGATGACCGGCGTGGTCATGATCTCCCTGGCGTTCATCCTGCTGCCTCCTTCAGGCATGAGATCTTCCACGCCCTGAACCCTAGCAAGCGAGCTGATGGACGGGAATCGGGCGGTCGCCCGATTTCTCGCGAAGGCCTTCTCTCCCTATGCCAGAGCGTGGGCTCCATGGAAGAGTATTATGTCGGCGGAGCAAAGCCCAAGAGGATAGGTGCAGAGGCCATGATCAGATGGCTCGTTGGTTTGTTTTTGGTGGCGCATGGTTTCATACATGTCGCCGTCTGGCTGCCCCCCTATAGGGGAGAGGCGCCTTTCAACCCCAGCCGCTCGTGGCTTCTCGGTGCCCTGGGCGTCAACGCGGGTGCGATGCGATCGGTCGCGATAGTCCTTGCTCTAGTTGCAGGCATTGGATTCCTCCTCGGTGGGCTGGGATGGATAGGGGGGCAGGGGTGGGGCCGGTCCCTTGCTTTCTTGTCCGCGATCGCTTCGCTTCTATTGACACTCCTCTATTTCAATCTCTGGCTGTCCTTCGTCCTGTTGATCAATGCGGCGATTCTGTATTCACTTCGATGAGAGTCTTAGAAGTCGTGAGGTAAATGAAGGGCATCCGTTGGATTCTGATCGTTGATGAACTCATCCTGGCTCTCAATGACGTTTGCCGCTGCCGGCAGCATGATGGCCGATCCGAGCGGACGCGGGCTCGGGTTCCTTGCCGGCATGTTGGAAGGCACGCCCTTCGAGACCTACTTTGTGCCGGGGCTTCTCCTCTTCGTCGTAGTTGGGGGAACGATGCTCGTCGCCGCCTTGGGGGTGATCCGCAGCCGCAGCTGGGGCGTGGCTGCTTCCCTCCTGGCGGGAGGAGTCCTGCTCATCTGGCTGCTTGTGCAGTACCTCCTGCTTGGGTTCTATGCCCTCCAAGCCCTCACGCTGGGGCTTGGCCTTCTGACGATCGTTCTTACGTTACGGCTACAGCATAAGTGAGGCAAAATCGGGTCTGCGCCCGATGTGGCATCCCTACGGCCGGAAGTAGGGTATTCAGGGGATCCCTAGCCTGAAAAGAGGACATCATGACGACCGTTAGGGCTTTCATCAAAAGCCACCCACTGCTGATCTACTTCGCCCTGGCATTCGCCATCTCGTGGGGTGCCATACTCCTGCTCACCGGCGGACTTGGCCCCATTGGGACCACCGATCCGCGGTTCCTGTTCGTGGCCCTGACGGCGCCCGTTGCCCCGGCCATTGTCGGCCTCCTGCTGACCGGCCTCGATGCTGGGCGAGCCGGCTACCGCGACGTGCTCGTACGGCTGCTGCGCTGGCGGGTGGGCGTGCGCTGGTACGCGGTGGCGCTCCTGACCGCCCCGCTGCTGACGGTGACGGTTGCGGTACTGTTTGCCCTGGCGCTGCGCTCCACCGACTTCCGCCCCGCCATCCTCACGGCGCCGGACCCGCTCGGGCTGCTGCTGCCCGGCCTGGTGGGGGGACTCGTGGCAGGTTTCTGCGAAGAGCTGGGCTGGACGGGGTTCGCCATCCCTCGGCTGCGGTTGCGGTACGGGGTGTTCGCCACCGGCCTCCTCGTGGGCGTCGTTTGGGGCGCGTGGCACTTCCCGCTGTTCCGGGAAGGCGCCAGCTTCTCAGGGGCGCTTCCACTGGCCCTCCTACTCGTGCAGCTCTTCGCCTGGCTGCCCGCCTACCGGGTGCTGATGGTGTGGGTCTACGACCGGACCGGGAGCCTGCTCGTCGCGGTGCTCATGCACGCTAGTCTCATAGCAAACCAACTGATCGCGAGTCCCGCGGTCACAGGGGAGGCGACCACCTTGGTCTGGATACTGGGATGGGGTGCCGCGCTGTGGGTCGTCGTAGCAGCGGTCGCCGTGGCCAAGGGCGGGCTGCTTTCGCGACAACCGCTCCGGATGCGGGTAGCTTGAAAGGGGGCTGCTCTTGATCTTCTGGAGGAATATCCCGTTTATCGGCGCAGCACTCGATATCGCCGTCTTCGTCACTGTCTTGTGGCTGCATTGGCCACCCCAGATCTTTGGGCGCCTCTGAGATGGGCATGCGGTGCGGTAAGACGAGCGGGAGGAGCGGCCGAGGATGATCCGGCGGATTCTGCGCGTGTTGCTGTTGCTGGTCGCGGCCCTCGCCGTCGTCATGTACGTGGCATATCGGAGAGATATCCGGGCGGCGCGTGAGAGAGTGATTTCAGGGAGCAGCATTCTGCAGACACCGTGCGGCTGCGTCGAATACGCCGCGCTTGGAGACGGATCTCCGGTTCTTGTCTTGCATGGAACGAGTGGTGGATGGGACCAAGGCATTTTTTCTGCTCGGGGGTTGGTGGAGCATGGATTCCGTATCATCGCGCCCTCACGCTTTGGTTATCTCCGAACGCCTTTCCCCGCGGACCCCTCTCCTAGCGCGGAAGGAGACACCTGGGCGTGCTTTCTTGATGCGCTGAAGATCCAGCGGTTGCCCGTCATCACATTCTCTGCAGGGGCCGCGCCAACTGTCCAACTGGCTTTGCGCCATCCGGACCGTGTCTCAGCGATCGTTCTGATCGTCCCAGGTGCTGGGGGTCTGACGGCAGAGCGGGCGGCTGCTCCGCCTCGCCTTCTGTTGGATATCCTGTACAGGTTCGACTTCCCGATGTGGGCAGTCATGCGGGTGGCCCCCCGAGTGATGTACTATCTTGTCGCTGTGCCCGCATCACTGGTCCCGACGTTGCCGCCTGAAGAGAGGGCGAAACTGGACGAAGCCATCAGGATCATCCTCCCTGTCAGCCAGCGGCGGCTGGGGGTCCTGAACGAAGGCAAGACGCAGAGCTCGGGAGTCCAGTACCGTCTAGAGCAGATTACCGTTCCCACCCTACTGATCAGCGCGGAGGATGACCTGTACAAGACCCTTCCCGTCGCCCGGCACGCTGCTGGGATCATCCCCAACGCCAAACTGGTCGAATTTCAGACCGGCGGTCACCTTCTTCTTGGTCGAGGAAGTGAGGTCTGGCCTACTGTGGCGGCCTTCCTCAGGCAGTGAGTTTCTGTCTCGCTTAATCGTGACCAGAAGACGCAAAGTGTTAGGGTGGTCAGTCGGATCAGGAGTTAGGCGGCGGTGTTTATGGTAGCTCCTCTCGCTGCGACTGTCTCTGAGCGCTGGTCATGGAGTGCTCGGCGCCTAGGGATAGTCAGTTCTATTGGGATACTCGTTGTTGGGATTCTCTACGTTGCTGTCATCACGCTGTGGCTGATCATCGAGGCCACGCCGCGCGAGCCAATTGGTGACCCATATCTCGCCGTGATGGAAGTCCTCACGATGGTGTCCGCCCTTGCGCTTCTAGGTCTAGTCATCGCCATCTGGTGTTTTGCTGATACTGCGCGCCGCCTGCCTGCGCTCACTGCACTTGCGATCGGGAGCCTTGCGATGGGCCTCACTATGGCTGTTCACTTTGTTCAGCTTACGGCTATACGGCAATTGTGGCGCGCTGGGCGTCTCGTCGACTACAGATTGGTCTGGCCGTCTGCGCTGTTTGCGGTAGAGTACTTCGTCTGGGACATTCTTGTTGGCTTCACCCTGCTGGCTGCGGGCTTCGCAATTGCTGGAGGTCCTGCTGCAAAGCCCGCACGGGGGGCCTTGCTGATCGGTGGAGTGCTGTGCCTTGCCGGTGTGACCGGCCCCCTTTCCGGACGGATGTCCCTGCAGAACGTTGCTGTGTTGGGCTACGCCGTTGTATTTCCCATCGCCGCCGCACTCACAGCCCGGATGTTTCGCGCGGCCCGGTCATCTAGCGCCGCCGCCGCCTAACAAACACCTGCAGCTGGCGCCGTGACTTGTTACCTATATTCAACGAAATTGCGCCCCTCACGTAGAGCCCGCCGATGCCGCCAAAACCCACAGGTGTTCCCGTTTCCAGGGTTCTCGACTTCGTGGACAGCTAACGCAATAGGGAGAGTGTCAGTTGTCCCGGTGGCGGACACGATTTCTTCAGGTTTTGTGCGGTGTTTCAGAACAACCCTGACAGGCGATTAGGGTTGCAGTGCTACCTTGAACGCCCCTGAGCGGGCTTTTCCGATGGCAGCAGCGAGCGCCTTCCGGTAAGAGTGGAGGGGGAAACGATGAGTGACGAGCCCGGAGAGACGAATTTTCCCCGCCGACATCCAGCCCAGGATTATCTCCATCGTCCGCCCGGCGCGTGCGGTGGCGGTGCCCTCCCAGGCGTAAACATAGCTGCCTGAGATCTGCAGTTCCTTCAGCCAGATCGGGGTCCAGTCCACACTGCGCGGAGTGGCAGCCAGACCCAGCAGGACCACCCGTCCACCGGGGCGTGTCAAACCCAGCGCGTCGTTGAGACTGGGCGACGATCCCACACATTCAAGAGTGAGGTCGGCTCCGCCGATGAGGACGCGCCGGCCGAAGAGCGTCCGCCGTACCGTCCCTCCAGTGAGCGCAGCAACCGCCTCGACGTGCGCCTCGTCTGGGCCGAGAGCGACAACCTCGTCGGCGCCCATCTGTCCCGCCATCGCGCACTGAAAATCATGCTTCGCCAGGACGATGATTCGGGCGCGGGTGCCGATCGCCCGCAGAGCGGCTACCACGCACTGGCCGATCACTCCGCCCCCGATGACCAGGACGGTCGCTCCGTCCGCCGGTGGATGCCGGAGGAGAGCGTGTGCGGCGCAGGCCATGGGTTCGGCCAGGAGCGCCTCGTCGTCGGTCACGCCGTCGGGGACAGGGAGCACCTGCGAGCGATGCGCGACAAAGCGCTCCCCCCAGCTGCCTCCGGTGTCTCGGCAGGCGCCGATCATCAGGCCGGGACTGAGGTGGCCGTCAGTCGTGCGGAGACACAGGTTGTAGTCTCCGGCGGCGCAGTTCGCGCAGGGAGGATCGATGCCCCGCGCGCGGCACGGCAGCACCGGCTCAACGGTGACGCGCTGGCCCACCGAGACTCCGCCGGCCGCTCGTCCGGTCTCAACGACGGTGCCGACGTTCTCATGGCCCGGGACAAACGGAAAGGAGGCGTAAGCCGAAGTGAGAGGGCTGGTTTCGAGGCGCGCCAGGTGGAGGTCGCTCCCGCATATCCCGCCGAGGCTGACCTGGACGCGTACCCATTCATCCCCCGGGAGCCGCGGTTCGGTAACGTTGCCGTACCGCAGAGGTGACGCCGGACCCAGATACGCCGCGGGCGTGATGGCGCCGAAGAGGCGGGTGGCCAGGAAGCGAGGGACGGTGGGATCGAACTGGACGGCCCGCACAGCGCCCTCAGGACATGGGGACCTGCCGGATGAACCCTTGCTCCAAGCGGTTGAAGATGTCGTCGAGCGTTGGCCCGGTGATGGTCAGCCCATGGTTCCGCAGACCGACCACCGCACGGCCGGGATCGGGGGCCTGGCGGACCAGATCCGCGACCGCCTGCGCGAGCTGGCGGGTGCCGCAGGGGTAGTTCATGGTCGTCGAGGCCACGCCTTCCATCCACGCGTGCACGTGCACGATCGCGCCCACGGAGGGATGCTCGGTGTAGATCATCCAGTGCTCGATGGCGTCGACGGAGACCCGGCGCGGCTCCACGTGCGGCGGGACGCTCAACAGCATGAGCCGCCTGACCGGGTCGAACCCTTTGACCAGCAGCATGTCACGGCCGATCAGGGTCATCTTCCCCTTGTCCACACCACTCGCCGACATCCAGAAGGTCGTCGCGTCTCTCCGCACGGACAGGTTCCCGTAGCTGAGCCCGCCCAGGCCGAAGAGGCGCTTGACGTGGCGCCAGTCCCGCGGCGGCAGCAACTCCTGGATCGGGAAGGGTGTTGGGAGGAGATCCAGCGCCTCGAGACGCCGGCCGGCCTCCGCCAGCTGGCGCGTCAGCTCGTCGCCCTCCCACAGTTCTGAGGGGAGATCGCGATCGAACTGGTTGTTGATCACCAGCTCGGAGGACGCCAGCGGGAGGAGCCGCTGGTAGAGGTAGTCATAGTAACCCTCTTCGCTGAGGTCGGGGACGCGGTAGTGCCCCTGCTCGAGCGTGACGAAGTACGTCTCTAGGTCTTCGCCGGTGCGCACCAGGTAGATGCACAGGTTCGCCAGCGAGCGGATCAGTAGGGGGTAGGCCTGCTTCAGCACATCCTCCGCCGGCTCATCGGTCACAGTGATGGAAATGACAAAGGTCCCCTGACCGCGCCGCCGGAACGGTCGGGGCCGCCTGGGGTCGATGAAGTTAAAGACCAGCCGAACGTCTCCCTCAGGGATGAACTGGATGCGGTGTCCATGCGACTCGAAGACCCGCCGCAGCCCCACGGCCATCTTCAGGAGTGCGGGATCCCGCGGAATGCCGACGAAGGAGAAGGTGATTGAGGAAGGCTCCAGGGCTCTCGGCTCGCTGAGGCGATAGACGACCGGGGGCCGGCCGGAGGCGCTCCTGCGCTCGCTACGCGCGACGATTCCGTGCTGGGCCAGCCTGGCGAGGTGGTCCCGGATCGTCGAGCGGGAGAGTCCGGTGCGGCCGCCCAGCTCATGAAGCGTGGCTCCGCCCGTTTCCTGAACTAGGCGGATCAGTTGCTCGCGAGTCGATTGCTGCTCTTCCATGATCGGGCCTTCCCCCTGTGGCTCCTCGTCACTTTCGGCGGTTTCGGCTGTTCTAATCCCACTTATGGCACGCGGGACGGCCGGGGTGCTATCGGGCGGGCACAGTATTTTCGGCGGTTTTTGGCGGAGATGGCTCAGCTGGAAGATTGGGTCCCTAACTGGTTCATTCGCCCCGCCCGGGCGCTGGACTACCGTCCGGGCGGGGACGAACAAACCCTACTTCTGGACGATGACGGCCGTTACCATCCCTTGCATGCCCTCCCTAGACTCGGCGTGGGAGAGGATGTGGCAGTGCAGGGCCCACACGCCGGGCTCAGTGGCGGTGACCAGCACGTCGTAGCGCTCTCCGGGTGCCACGTTGACCGTGTCGGCCATGTAGGGCTGAGACAGCCGGCGTCCGTCTTTCGCGATGACCTGCCCCGGGAGCCCGTGGAGGTGCATGGGGTGGATGATCTGCCCCTCGTTCATGTAGCGGATGCGCAGACGCTGCCCCAGTTTCAAGACGATGGGCTGGGTGGCCGGAAAGGACTTCCCGTTGATCGTGTAGCCGAGCGGACCGTCGTTGACCACGAGGATCACGTCCTGGCTCACGGCAGGCTCCGGGTCGCGAGTCCGCGGTTGGACGACGAAGGCTCCCAGAAGACCCCTGGTGATCTGATCGTCGCCGTGATGGGAGTGGTACATGTGCGTCCCGGCGGGGCGCGCCACGAACTCGTAGGTGAATGTCTGCCCGGGCTTCACCGGCGGCTGGGTGATATAGGGCACGCCGTCCATGTTGTTAGGCGTGATCAGACCGTGGAAGTGAATGGCCGTGCTTTCCGACATCTCGTTCCTGATAACCACCCGCACACGATCTCCCTCGGTCACCCGGATCGTTGGACCGGGAACCTGGCCGTTGTAGGCCAGGGCAGGCCGCATCACCCCGGGCTCGACCTCCCACTGGATCTGGCGGGCGGTGAGCTCGAAGACTTTGACGCCGCCGACGATTTTGGGCGCGATCGGCTGAGCTCCCAGGCCTGCGGTCTTGGCAGGGAATGCCTTCACGCGAGCTTCATGCGCCCGGTCCATTGCCTCGTGCCCGGCGGGCGCGGCCTGAACGACCGGGGCGGATGCGGGTGGCCGAGACTGTGGCAGAAACCGACCCCCGGCGAACCCGATGGCCAGGGAGAACGCGATCGCCACCGGCAGCACAGAAGACACACGACGCATCTCTAAACCCTCCTTCAAAGAGCTATCATCCCGATCCGTCCGGGTATTGCTCACATGATCGCAGGCTGGTGCCACGGGCGAATCGGTAGGTGACCCTATCCGCGATCAGGTGGAGAGAGGATTTCATCCTTCCCTGGGAGCCTGAGCCGACCCTCGAACCGCGCGCCGACTTCATGGGCCGTATGCCCTCAGGCCGCTAGCAGCCGCGACATTACCTTCATTCCCGCCTCCATGCCTTTCCAGGGCATCCCGGCGTGGAACGGCTCTCCGGCTCCAAAGCGCCAGGGCAAATAGACGCCGAGCAGCTTCTTGTCTAGCCGCCAGGCCTGGGACGATCCGACCCTGTAGAGGTCCAGGGCGTCAGGGCGAACCTCGACCGGCTTCTCCGGCCGGCCGGTCAGCCGCAGGGGGACCTGCGCGAAGGTCGCTTTGTCAAATTGCTCCATTACGCACATGCTGGTCGGCTCGAAAGTGAAGGCCGGCACCGTCCCGAGGATCTGGGCAGCCAGGTGCTCGGCGGCCGCATCCGCCTGGAGGAAGGCCAGAAAGGCCTGCTTCACCGGAAAGTCCCCGGCGTCACCGACCGCGTAGATTTCCGGGTAGCCGATCACCTGCCGAGACTGGAGGTTGGTCGTCAGGAAACCGCGACCATCCGCGGGCAGGCCGGCAAAAGCCGACGCCGCGATGTAAGGGGGGAAGGAGATCAGGAGGTCGTAAGGGAGTCGCTGCCCATTCTGATACACGACCGCGTCTTCCTCGACTCGCCCGACTGCGTACTCCCTGAATCCCGCGATATCCCGGCGCTCGAATTCGCTTTCCACGACTTCATGGAGGCGCGGGCCAAAGGCCTGGATGTAGCTCGTCTCATAGGTTGACCAGGAGATGTCAACGCCTCCGCGGGCCCCATGGCGGCGGAGCCAGGTGTCGAGCATGAAGACCATTTCGTAGAGCGGGCCGGAGCACTTGTTGTTGCGCGGGACGAGAAAGAGGACCTCCTTCCGTCCATACCCATTCGGCGGCGCCACATCCCGCAATCTCTTGAAGGCGGCCCGCAACCGCAGCATGTCCTCCACCGTCCAGATGGTCAGTGCGTACTCTGAGAGACCAGGGATTTCCGTAGCCCGCATACCCGCTCCGGTGGCCACGATCAGGAAGTCGTAGGGAAGCCGCGCGTCATCGAGCGTGACGGTCTTCTCGACCGGGTCGATGGCCCGAGCCGTGTCGTGGACGAAGGTGATCCCTGTGCGCCGCGTCGGCTCGGTCAACCCGATCTTCAGCCTCTCTGGATCGAGTCCAAACGGGATGTAAATGGTATTGGGTTTGAAGAGAAATTTTTCGCGGTCCGATACCAGCGTAATGGCGGTGCGGTCCCCGAGTCGCATGCGCAGGTAGAAGGCTGCTTCCAGGCCACCGAAGCCTCCTCCGAGCACAACGATCTTTGGCGTCGCGTGGGGTCCCATGTTCAAGCTCCTTTCAGCACCGGCTCGGTGCCCCGAAGTGGAGCAAAGTGGATGATCTTGTTTCCGCTCTCTTCCAGTGCCTGGATCACGTGCAGCGGGTAGGGGCTGTCCAGGCGAACTACCACACGGTCGACGCCGTGCTCCGCGTAGGCGGCGAGGCTATGGATCTGAACCTCGCATCCGTGGATCGTTCTCACGATCTCCTCGAGGCTCTCTGGCCCGTCTGCGGGCTGAATCGTGACCCGCGCCCCGCCCCGATGGACACCCATCAGGGCGATGAACGCGTCGAAGAGGTCGCTCTCGGTGATGATGCCGACGAGCGTCTGCCCTTCCAGCACGGGCAGTCCGCCGATCTTGAACTGTCGCATGAGCAGGGCTGCCTCTTCGAGCGTGGAGGTCGGTGAGACCGTAATGGGCTCCCGCGTCATCACTTCTCCGACGGCCGCCTTCATGAGCAGATAAGGAATCTCCCAGGCGCTCAGGCTGGTAGCGGAAGAAGGAGAGGCCCGCATCAGATCGGTCCACGTGACGATGCCGGCCAACCGCTTCCCCTTGATCACCGGCAGGCGGCGGATCCGCTTCTCCTTCATCATGGCTAGCGCCTCAAAGATGGGAGTCTTCGGCTGTACCGTGATCACTGGAGCGGTCATCCGGTCTCGGACCAGCATTGGGGAACCCTCCCTCTGTTGCTCTCACTTGGAGCATAGGAAACCTCTGGGTTGGGTCCTATCGGATGCACGCCGGATTTCGGGATCAGGCGGACCGGAGCGGGAAAGCTTACGACCGAACGTCGGGAGGGGGCGCTTGTCACGTTCTTTTGGCCCGGCGACTATCCCGTCGGACCTGCCCCCCCCTCTATCTCAAATGCTTAGCACGCTCGACGTTTCACAATCGGGCATTCACCCGATCCTTCGCGGCGAGCATCACGAGGCCGCCGCCACCAGTACGGTCGTTTCGACGACCTTTCCCGCGGGGTGGAGGGTCGCTAGGGGAAGGATGAGCACGGGGACATGCGCGCGCCTCAGCACCGATTCGGCGACACTCCCCAGTACGACCCGGGCGAGGCCGCTCCGGCTGTGGGATCCCATAACGATTAGGTCGGTGTCGATGTGATCGGCCATCGCCAGGATGGCTTCCGCTGGAGAGTCGCCCGGGATGACCTCGACGCGATGCCGCATGCCAGCAAACCCCGCCGTGTTGGCCCAGCGGCGGATCTGTGTGCGCAGGTGATCTACGTGCTCGTCGAAGCCGATGTGGACGGCCTCCCGCCGGTCGGCGTACCCCTCGATGCTGGAGACGTGCAAGATGTCCACCTCTCCTCCGAGGCGACGGATCAGCGGTAGTACTTCCTCAAGAAGCGACTGGCCGAGCGGCGAGACGTCAACGGCGACCAGGATCTGTCGCATCTCAGGCCGCCACTTCCACCTTGACGGTCCGGGCCTCGGGCTCTCCGGCCCTGGGGATGCGGACCTCAAGGATGCCATTCCTGAAGGTCGCGGTGGCCAGCCCAGCCTGGACTGGGCTCGGCAGCGGGTAGGACCCGTAGATCACGCGACTGTCGTAGAAACCGGTCCCGGCGCTCCCTGACGTCCCCTTAACGGCCTTCAGGGTGACAATGTCGCCCGAGACGGTCACCTCCAGGCTCTTGGGGTTGACCCCTGGCAGCGCGGCGAAGAGGACCACGCGGCCGTTCTCCTCGTGGACCTCGACCGCCGGTCGCCATGGCGCCGGCCTCAGGACCCGTCCGGTTGTGTGCGGCAGGTAGCCGGTGAAGGGATGCTCCATCGATTCCCGGAGGCACAGTAGTTCGTCCAGCGGTTCCCAGCGCCTGATGTTCATCTCCGTCCTCCCTTCCGGCTGATGACCAGCCCTCAGCTCCTAGCCCCAGCGTAGGGAGGAGACCGCCCTTTCCACCATCGGGCGGGAACCTGATTTCTTGGAGGGGTCCTAGGCCGGTTCGGCCAGACGGACCGTCAGGACGGGGATGCGGCTGTGCCGGACCAGGTGCTCGGCGACGCTGCCGATCAGCATGTGGGCGAGGCCTGTGCGGCCCTGCGTCCCCACGACGATCAGGTCGGCGCGGACCTCGGAAGCGACCTGCGGGAGGGTGGAGCGGGGCGGCCCCTCCCGGATGACGGTCTGCGCCCGTGGAAGGCGCTTAGCGAGGTGCGCCATCTCTTTTTTTGCCTCCTCACGGAGCCGGTCCACGAGCTGGTCGGCCACGGGGAAGGCGGCAACCTCGGGGGCCAGCCCGGCCAGCCCCCCGAGCGTCAGGTCGAGGGCATGAACAATGATCAGTTTGGCCCCGAAGGCTTTGCTCACGGCATCGGCCCAGCGGAGGGCAGTGTCCGCGTATGGCGAGAAGTCGGTGGCCAGGAGGATCCGTTTCGGCGATGGCGCCGCCGTGCGTTTCGGGCGCTGCGCGGCCATGAAGGCACCTCCTTGAGGGTTCTCACCTTAGGATAGAGTGGCGGGGTCTCTTCCGCATAGGTGGGGGTTTGATGCCCGAATCACGTTCCGCACCCCATATCCCGCCCGCGTCCCTCATCTTAAGGTAAACGGAGGTTTCCCTGCCGCGAAGGGCGGGGTGGAGGAGGTGAAGTGGTGAGAAACCGGCTCGCCTTCGGCGACCCACAGCCTAAGAGACAGGTGAGGCCATGGTGGAAGGCGTCCATTGGCGATGTGGTCTTTGGCGCCGCCGATGGCATTGTGACGACGTTTGCCGTCGTCGCGGGCGTCGCGGGAGCCGAACTCTCCTCCCGGATCGTCATCATTCTTGGACTGGCCAACCTCTTCGCCGACGGGGTCGCAATGGCCGCCGGGAACTTCCTCAGTCTGGAATCAAGCGAGCAGGCGCTCGGTGTGAGGGGATCGAGGACCCCGCGCGCCGGTGCCCTCTACATCTTTGCCGCCTTTGTGGCGCTAGGTGCGGTGCCGCTCTTCCCTTACATTTTGGGCGGTTCGGGTCCGCGCGCCTTTGGGCTCACTGTACTGTTGACTCTGGCGACGATCTTTGCCGTCGGCGCGCGCGCACCGCCGTCACCGGCCGGAACTGGCTGCGCAGCGGGCTGGAGATGCTGGCCATTGGCTCAGGCGCCGCCGCCGTCGCCTATCTAGTGGGCTACTTGCTACGGTCCGTCGGTTGACGGGAGACCATGTCACCTTGAACCATGACGTTCGGCTCGCCCGTGCTCTCGGTCTCCCTTCACTCGCTTTCTACGGCATCGGCCAGATTCTGGGGGCTGGGATCTATTCCGTGATCGGCGCGGCCGCCGGCCTGGCGGGGGAGGCGATGTGGCTCAGCTTCCTCCTGGCAACAGCGGTGGCCCTGCTGACCGGCCTCTCCTACGCAGAACTGGCTTCCTCCTTCCCAGCAGCCGGGGCCGAGTACGTGTACATGCGCCACGCGTTCCCCCAGTGGTCGTAGGCGCCGTTTGCCACAGGCATAGTGATCATCGCGTCAGGCGCGGCCACCGCGGCCACCGTGGCACTAGCGTTCGGCGGCTACCTCCAGGGGTTCGTTCCGCTGCCGCCGGTCCTCGCTGCCGGCGCGCTGCTCGCGCTGTTCACCCTGCTGAACATCCTGGGGATCCGTCAGTCCAGCTGGACGAACGTCGTCTTCACGCTCGTTGAGGCTGGGGGTCTGGTCCTCGTCATCGTCATTGGAGTAATGCGACCCCAGTTCGGGGCGGCGATCCTCGCTCGGCCCCAGCCAGGGGTCTTCGCCGGTGCGGCGCTAGTCTTCTTTGCCTACTTGGGATTCGAGGACATCGCGAACCTGTCGGAAGAGGCGCGCGATCCTGCCCGAGATCTGCCTCGAGCTATTTTCCTTAGTCTGGGCATCACCACGGTCCTCTACATTCTTGTCAGCCTCGCCAGCATTGCGCTGGTTCCGCCCCAGCGTCTCGCCGCGAGCGAGGCCCCCCTCGCTGCCGCGCTTGCGGAGTCCGCGCCGGTCCTCGCCGGTGTCGTTGGCGCAGTCCCCCTCTTCGCGACCGCGAACACGGCGCTGATCACCCTCATCGTGGGCAGTCGCATGCTCTTTGCCATGGCCCGCGACGGCTCCCTCCCCGGCTCCCTCGCCCATCTTCTGCCACGAAGACAGACGCCCTGGATCGCGGCGATCGCCATGCTGGCCGGTGCCACCCTGCTTCTGCCCTTCAGAAACGTGGCGATCGTGGCCAGCCTGTCGTCGTTCGGCGCTTTGATCGCGTTCACGACGGTGCACATTTCGCTGGTCGTGCTGCGTCACCGAGCAGGCGACCATCCCAGACCCTTCCGCGTGCCGCTCGCGCTCGGATCCATACCGATCCTGCCGGTGCTGGGTGCTCTTTCCACGCTCTTCCTTGTGCTGCAGTTCGATCCCGTCGTCTATCTCGTAGGGGGAGTGGCCTTCCTGGCGGCCACAGCTCTGTATGCGGTGCGGCGGAGGTTTTTCCGCTGATCCTCAGAGGGCGGCTGGGTTCACGGCACCCTTCTAGGAGAATCGGGTGTCCGCCCGATACTGTCCCTTCGACCTCCGGAGATACGCTGAGGTTGCCAGAATGCTCGCATGGAGGTGTCGTGACGTGAAGGAGAATAGGATATTCGTAGTGCTTGGGGTGGCTCTCATTGTGGTCCTAAGCATCTTGTTGGGGCTGGCCAGCGCCCAGGCCCGCCCGGCCATGCCGGGCCCGGGAATGATGAGCCAGAACCAAATGCCGATGAACCCGGCGCAGATGCAGGCGCAAATGGCCCAGATGAACCCCACAGTCAAGGCCCTGCGCGCGCAACTCAACAAGATCAACCCCGACCTGCTGACCGGTCAAGAGCGCCCGATGTACGAGTACCTCAAGCTCCTGCAGGCCCATCTCGAGACCATGCAGGGGATGATGGGAGCGATGCAGGGGATGATGATGCAAGTGCCTGGGATGATGGGTCGGTGAGGATAAACCCTGGCGATGCTTGAGAGGGGGGAATCACGACTGGACGTGATGACAGAGCCCAAGGGAATTGGCGATACGAAGCGGGCTGACCCTCTCTCTTCGACTACGAGGCATTACGAGGAGAGTACGGCGATTCCCGCTTCCGCGCAGCAAGTGTTTGATTTTGTGGACGACCATTCTCGCTTCTCGTCTCACATGAGCCAGTCCTCTTGGATGATGGGCGGGGGCGTATGGACGTTCAGATAGGCGCCGACGGGGGCAGGCCGTCGGTTCGCGCCTGGGCCGCTGCCGCCCGGGACCTTGACACTGAGCCTCACGCACGTCATCTAGTTAGCGGTGCGCAGGTTCCAAGAGAATCGGGACATCCTTCGCGGGGTGCGGTTCAGGATCCCGCACTTCACACGCTGCGGCTCCTCGACAAGCCTCGGCTTCGATCCGGCTTCCATGTGGCCGTTGGCGCGTCGCCTCTGACCGCGTGATGCGCGTAAAATCAGAAGGCAGGCACCCAATCCAGTAGGCAGGAGGCAGTGCCGTTGCATGAGCGCGGACATGCTCCCAATGCAGCAGAACGTCCTGCCCCCCTAACGGAGCCCACGTCCTCTCCCCAGCATGGGATGGCCCGAGAACGCCCCGTCTGCCGCTGCGGCAAGGAATGCCTCTCCTGCCAGGCGGCGGCGCTGGGAACGACGTGCGGCTGCGAGTTTGAAGCCAAGCAGTACGAGTACAAGGTCGACGAGCACGTGCATGCCCACGCCCACCATGAGACGCAGCACGGCGTCGCCGAGGCCCATGACCACGACGCCCAGATGGCCGACCCGCGGATGGCCCGCTTCATGGAGGCGGACATGCGGCGGCGGTTCCTGCTGTCGCTGCTGGTGACGGTTCCGGCGGTGCTCTACTCGCCCTTGGGGGCGAACCTGCTGGGGCTGCGCCTACCGGAACCGATCCCGGCAAACTGGATCCTCTTTCTACTCACGACGCCGGTCGTCTTCTCGACCGGCTCCATCTTTATCACCGGTGCGTACCGCTCGCTGCGCCGACGCGTCCTGAACATGTCCGTGCTCATCAGCGTGGGTGTGCTGGCCGCCTACCTCTTCAGCGTCGCGATCACGGTGCTCAACGCCGGCGAGACGTTCTACGAGGCCGCGGCGATGCTGGTCACCTTCGTGCTCTTCGGCCACTGGATGGAGATGCGCTCCCGCCGCGGGACCTCCGACGCACTGCAGGCACTCTTCAATCTGGTCCCCCCGAAAGCGCGGGTGGTACGCGATGGGCGAGTGGTCGAGGTTCCCACAGCCGAGATCCGCCGCGGCGACGTCGTCGAACTGCGCCCGGGAGATCGCGTCCCCACCGACGGAACCGTCACCGAGGGTGAGACCGCGATCGACGAGTCCCTGGTTACGGGTGAGTCGATCCCCGTGGCAAAGGGCCCGGGCGCGCAGGTGATCGGCGGAACGATCAATCAGTCGGGGTCGATCCGCTTCGAGGCAACGAAAGTGGGGGAGGAAACGGCGCTGGCCCAGATCGTCAAGCTCGTCGAAGAGGCGCAGTCCTCAAAGGCGCCGGGGCAGCGGCTGGCCGACCGGTGGGCGCAATACCTGGTGATCCTGGCCGTGGGCGCGGGAATCATCACCTTCGGCGTCTGGTACGGTGTCATGCGGGAGTCGGTGATCGTCGCCCTCACGTTCGCCATCTCCGCAATCGTCATCGCCTGTCCCGATGCCCTCGGGCTGGCCACCCCCACGGCCGTCGCCGTGGGGACCGGGATCGGTGCCCGCCATAACATCCTGATCAAGAACGCGGCCACCCTGGAGGGCGTGTCGCGCATCAGCGCGGTCGTGCTGGACAAGACCGGCACGCTGACGGAGGGGAGGCCGCGGATCACGGACGTGGTCGGCGCGGACGGCACCGGACCCGATGAGGTGCTCGCTCTGGCCGCCGCGGCGGAGGCCCACTCGGGCCATCCGCTCAGCAGAGCGGTGCTGGAGGAAGCCGAGCGCCGAAGGGTCCCGGTGGAGGCTGCCGTCGGCGGGTTTGAGAACCTGGCGGGTCACGGGGTCCAGGCGACAGTCAGTGGGCGGCGCGTCCTGGTCGGTACGGCGAAACTGATGCGCGACCGACAGATCGATCTCACGCCGGTGCAGGGGACGGTCGAGCGGCTTCTCGGCGAAGGTAAGACCCTGATGATAGTGGCCGCCGACGGACGCGCTGCGGGCGTGGCGGCGGCAGCCGATCCGGTGCGGGAGAGTTCCGTCCGGGCGGTGGAGGGGCTGCGCCGTCTTGGCATCGAGGTGGCCATCATCACCGGGGACAACCGGCAGACGGCGGAGGCGGTGGGACGGCAGTTGGCCATCGAACGGGTCTTCGCCGAGGTGCTCCCCGAGCAGAAGGCGGATTACGTGAAGCGGCTACAGCAGGAGGGGAAGTTCGTGGCCATGGTGGGGGACGGGGTGAACGACGCGCCTGCCCTGGCGCAGGCGGACATCGGCATCGCCATCGGCGCCGGCACCGACGTGGCCGTCGAGACCGCGGACGTCGTGCTGATGCGCTCGGACCCCGCCGACGTGCTCCGCGCGATCTTTCTCTCGCGTGCTACGGTGGGCAAGATGCGGCAGAACCTCTTCTGGGCCTCCATCTACAACGTCCTGGCGATTCCCATCGCCGCCGGTGTGCTCTTCCCCAGCCTTGGGATCATCCTGCGGCCCGAGTGGTCGGCGCTGCTAATGTCGGCCTCTTCGGTGATAGTGGCCACGAATGCCGTCCTGCTCAAACGGGCGGAACCGCGCCTGCGGGCGATCGGGACCTGACGTATCAGAGACGAAATGGGGTGGTGGTCATGATGCGCAAGTCGTTCACTGTAGAAGAGGCCAGGCGCGTGGGAGCGACCCTCGGTGTGGACTGGCAAGATTTCGACGTGGAGCAACTCCGGATGGGCATGGACGTGGAACTGGAGCATGGCCTTGCCGATCCCGAGACGAACGTGACGGACGACGACGAACTCCTCACCGGGAAGATAGCGTTGGCGCATTTGCGGGAGTTTCCCGACTATTACGACCGGCTGAGCCGGATGGAGCAGGAGGCCAAAACGCATTGGAGGGCGGCGAGGAGATAGATGTGACGACGCTCCGATGACAGTCGCGGAGCAGCTGGCGACATTCGCAGTGCGGGCTTCCTACGACGACCTGTCCGAGCATGGGCGCATCCAGCTGAAGATCCGCATCCTGGACGCGCTGGGCTGCGCCATCGGCGCGCTGGAGGGCGAGCCCGTGCGGCTCCTGCGCGCACATACGGAAGAGTTTGGCGGCGCGCCGCGCTGCACGCTGATCGGGGGCGGGGCGGCGCCTCCTGACCGCGCGGCGCTCTACAACGCCGCGCTGGTGCGGTACCTGGATTTCAACGACTCCTACATCGCTCCGGGGGAGAGCTGCCACCCCAGCGACAACCTGGGGCCCGTGCTGGCGGCGGCCGAGGATGCCGGCGCCGGCGGACGCGACCTCATGGCCGCCCTGGCCGTCGCCTATCAGGTGCAGTGCCGCCTCAGCGACGTGGCCCCGGTGCGGGCCAAGGGGTTCGATCACACGACCCAGGGCTCGTATGCCGTCGCCGCGGGAGTGTCCAGAGCGCTCGGTCTTGACACGGCGCGGACCGCGAACGCCCTCGCCATCAGCGGCACCGCGCTGAACGCGCTGCGGGTGACGCGCACGGGGCCGTTGTCGCATTGGAAGGGGCTCGCCTACCCGCACACCGCCTTCGGAGGCACGCACGCCGCCTATATCGCTGCGCGGGGCGTCACCGGGCCCCCGCTGGTCTTCGAAGGCAACAAGGGCTTCATGGATACGATCGCCGGCCGGTTCGAGATCGACTGGGTGGCAGAAGACCTGGAGCGTGTCACGCTCACGGGCGTGAAGAAGTACAACGCCGAGTACCACTCTCAGCCGACGCTGGAAGGAATCCTGGCGCTGCGTCGCGACTACGCGCTGGAGGCGGAGGAGGTGGAGGGTATCGAGATCGACACCTTCGACGTCGCCTTCCACATCATCGGCGGAGGGGAGGAGGGGGACAAGACGATCGTCCGCACCAAGGAAGAGGCGGACCACAGCCTGCACTACATGACGGCGGTAGCCCTGCTGGACGGCGAGGTGATGCCGGAGCAGTATCTGCCCGAGCGGATCCTGCGCGAGGACGTCCAGCGGCTGCTCCGGCAGGTGACGGTCCGGCCGGCCGAGGAATTCACGAAACAGTTCCCCCAGCACATGTCCTGCCGCATCAGCGTCGAGACGCGAGACGCCCGGGTGCTGGTGCGGGAGCAGGAGGATTACGAGGGATCTCCCACCCGGCCGATGGGCTGGGACACTGTCGTGGGGAAGTTCGAGCGCCTCAGCGCGCCCCACACCGGCGCTCCGCTGCGGCGGCAGATCGTCGATGCGGTGGCGGGGCTGGAGGGAATCACGGCCCGAGAACTCACCGCTCTCCTGGCGCAGGTCGGAAAGACAGGCTGAACACAAAAGGAGGATCGGTTATGGCGAAACAGGCAGCGAAGAGTCGAACGCGGCGCGTGCGCGCTCCGGCGCGTTCTGGTGGGGACGGCCGTGGCGACGGGCGGGTGCCGCTCCCGCCGACGGCGGAGGTTGAGCGGTCGCTCCCCTTCATCCGTATGAACGACCGCGGTGGGAAGCCGCGCAGTCGCGGCATCACCGAGATCCGCGGCCCATACTACACGCCGATGGGCACGCGGTACCTGCAGGACGTCCTCGAGACGATGGGCGCCTACGTCGACGCGCTCAAGTTCGCCGGCGGCTCCTTCTCTCTGATGCCCCGCAGGGCGGTGCGCGAGCTAATCGACCTCGCCCATGCGTACGATGTCCTCGTCTCCACCGGAGGGTTCATCGAGTACGTGCTCACCCAGGGCAGCGAGGCAGTGCGCCGGTACATCGAGGAGTGCAAAGGGCTGGGCTTCGACATCATCGAGCTCTCCACCGGGTTCATCACCATCCCCACCGACGACTGGCTGCGCCTGGTGGAGCAGGTGCAGAAGGCCGGGATGAAACCGAAGCCGGAGGTGGGGATTCAGTACGGGGCCGGCGGAGCCAGCGCAGCTGCGGAACTGGCGGCGGAGGGCGTGCGCGACCCCGACTATGCGATCGCGCAGGCGCGGCGGCTGCTGGACGCGGGGGCCTACATGATCATGGTCGAGTCGGAGGGGATCACGGAGAACGTCCAGACCTGGCGGACCGACATCGTCACGAAGTTCGTGGACGGGCTGGGGTTGGAGCGGGTCATGTTCGAGGCCGCCGACCCCGACGTCTTCAGCTGGTACATCAAGAACTACGGCGTCGACGTCAACCTCTTCGTCGACCACAGCCAGATCGTGCAGCTGGAATGCCTGCGCTCGGGCATTTGGGGGACGAAGAGTCTCTGGGGCCGCGTCCTCACTTATAAAGGATAGGATTCAGGCCGGTAGCCGCCCAGCCAAGTCGCCGGGCCGGAAGGGCCCGAACTCGGCGATCAACTGGCGGGCCTGGTCCACCTGCTCCCAGACGTTCCAGAGGAGCACGCCCTTGACCCGATGCTCCCGCAGGTAATAGACGACCCCTTTGTGGTAGGGTTCCTGCCAGTCTTCCACCACATCGAGCCGAGGGTCGAGATCGCCCACGGCTTCGTAGCCCAAATCGAAGAGGTCTGAATAGAAGAACGGCAGATGGTGGTAGAGGTCGGTCGCTCCGGCCATGTTGCGCCCGGCCGTCTTGCCCATGGTATTGGCGTTGTCTTCGTGCTCGACCCGCAGGACCTCGCCGAGGGCGGGATTGGAAAAGCTGGCCACGTCTCCCGCGGCGAAGATATCCGAATGGGTGGTGCGCAGGAATTCGTCGACGACGACCCCGTCCTCAACCGTCAGTCCTGCCCCCCGGGCGAGGGCGGTGTTGGGCTCGATGCCGATGCCTGCCACGATCCCATCCACGCGCAGCCGCCTCCCGGCTTCGGTGGTGAGGATCAGAGCGTCCCCATCCGCCTCAACCCCCGCGGCGGCATCACTCTCGAGCACCTCCACCCCCCGCTCCGCGTAGTACCCGTTGAGGTACCTGGAGAGACCCTCAGGGAAGATCTCCGCGCCGATCCCCGGGGCGCGCAGAAGGATGGTGACCCGCCTGCCATTCATCGCCAGGGCGGCGGTGATCTCGGAGCCGATGAACCCTCCGCCGATGACGGCGAAGCGCTCCCCCCGCTCGCTCAGAGCGCGCAGCCTCTGATAGTCGTCCGCCGTGCGGTAATAGATGATGTGCTCGTCGCCGAAGGGGAGACGGCGCGGCGTTCCTCCGGTCGCCAGCAGCAGCCGCTCGAAGGTGTGCTCCTCCCCCCGGTCGTCGCGTACGCGTCGCTCCGCGGGATCTAGGGCCACGACGCTGCGCCCCAGGTGCAGTTCGGCGTCGGTCTCTTCCGTGTGCCGCCAGATTGTCTCGAACGCCTTGCCCTTCCAGAGCCCTTTGGTCAGCGGCGGACGATCGTATGGAGGATGAGGGTCAGTGCCGATGAGACCGATCGACCCGCTGGGGTCAACCTCCCGGATGCCGCGCACAGCGGCGTCGGCGGTCATTCCTCCGCCGACGATTAAGTAACGATACTGAGGCATTCTGACCTCCTTCAAGGCCTGTGGCCGGGACTCTTCTTCCATTATCTCCCGGCCAGTGGGGGGTCGTTTAGACCGCAGCCACAGAGGGGATAACGATTCTAACCTTAGGGAGAGGAGGCCGTCTCATGCGAAGGCAAACAGCCAAAGTGATGCTGGTCCTTCTCACGCTGCTGCTCGCTGCCAGCGGGGCGGCCTGGGCGCAGGAACCGCCGCCGCCCGGCCCGCCCGGTCCTCCGGGCCCTCCGGGTCCGCCCGGCCCTCCCGGTGCGCCGCCAGGTGCTCCCGGTCCGCCCGGACCTGCGGGTCCCCCCGGGCCGCCAGGGCCAATGATCTTCGGCATGGATCAGACGACGGCGCTCGTGATCGGAGCCGTGTTGCTGCTGATCGTCATCCTGGCGATCGTCGCGGTCTCGCGCGGTGGGGAAAAGCAGCGCACCGTAATCAAGGACTAAAGGACTCGTTGTGAGCGCCGGGGCCGATGGCTGGCCCCGGCGTCGTCCCATTCAGGTCCGATCAGTGGGGCCCGGGCAGTCTAGGCACCGTCGCAAACGCTCGAGGGGGGGTGAACTGTGGGCATTTTGTCCTGGATCATCGTGGGGTTGATCGCGGGGTGGTTGGCCAAGACGATCTCTTCCGGCCCTGAGCCGGGCGGCCTGTTGATGACGCTGGTTATCGGCGTCGTTGGGGCGATTGTGGGAGGGGTCATCGCCAACGCACTGGGCTATGCCGGCGCGACCGGTATCAACCTGTACTCCATCCTCATCGCCACGCTCGGCGCCGTGCTGTTCCTGTTTCTCTGGAAGGCCCTGTCCCGCCGAAGGGCCCTTTAGTCGGAGAGGGTCTGCCTAGTGTTGCCCCTGCGAGATCATCAGCCGGGACAGACCTTTCCCATTGTCACGATACTGATCATCCTTCTCTGCGGCCTGGTCTTTCTCTATGAGATCAGTCTGCCCGAAAACCGCCTGGAAGCATTTATCGGTGGATACGGGATGGTACCGTACGAGATCACCACCGGCCGAGATGTCCCGCCGCCCAGCCCGCAGCCGGTGCAGGCGACGCTGATCACCTCGATGTTCATGCATGGGGGGTGGCTGCATCTCATCGGCAACATGCTCTACCTGTGGATCTTCGGGAACAACATCGAAGATGTTTTCGGCCGCATCGGTTTTCTCATCTTCTACCTGGTGGTGGGGGGCGCTGGCCACCTAGGGCAGATCCTTGCCGGGCCTGGGTCGCGCATCCCCGCGATCGGCGCCAGCGGGGCCATCGCCGGGGTGCTCGGTGCTTACCTGGTGTTCTTCCCGCGTGCACGCATCGACACGCTGGTCGGCCGGCGCGTCGTTCCCCTGCCGGCACTGATGGTGCTGGGCTTTTGGATCCTGCTGCAGTTTGTCCAGGGGGTCGCCACGCTCAGCCCCGAAGCGCGCGAGGCCGTCGGGGTGGCCTGGTGGGCGCACATCGGCGGCTTTGCTGCTGGATTCATCATCGCGTGGTTCTTTCGTGGTAGGGTGCGGACGGCACCCTCGATGGGAGCCTACCTCCCGCGATAGACGGCGTGGCGCCCGTGCCCCGAACGGGCGCCGCGCGAAATCCGGAGGAGGCCGCCTCCCGCCGCCCGAATCCTTCGCCTGTGATTCCCCTCCGCGACCACCTGCCCGGCCGCAGTACGCCCGTTGTGGTCTTCCTGCTGATCCTGATCAACGTACTGGTCTTCGTCTACGAGAGCAACCTCAACCAGCAAGGCCGGCTGGAGTCCTTCGTCGAGTCCTACGGGATGATCCCATTCGAGATCACGCGGGGCGAGGACATCCCACCGGCAGGCCCCGAGCCCATCTACGCGACGCTGTTCTCGTCGATGTTCATGCACGGCTCCTGGCTGCATTTGGGCGGGAACATGCTCTACCTCTGGATCTTCGGCAACAACGTGGAGGACGTCTTCGGGAAGATCGGCTTTCTCATCTTTTACCTGCTGATGGGGCTAGCCGGGCACCTGGGGCAGATCTTCATCGCCCCCGCGTCCCAGGTGCCCTTGATCGGCGCCAGCGGCGCCATCGCCGGGGTCATGGGTGCCTACCTGGCGTTCTTCCCCCGGGCGCGGGTGGACACGCTCGTGATCTACTTCATCTTCATCCGGGTTGTCGCGCTGCCGGCCCTCTACGTGCTGGGCTTCTGGATCCTCATCCAGTTCGTTCAGGCCTCCCTCGAGATGGGCGGCGCGGGCGGAGGCGTGGCCTGGTGGGCGCACATCGGCGGTTTCGCCGCGGGGTTCCTCATCGGGCTGTTCTTCCGCGGCCGTGCCGGAGCCCTCCGAGGAGCCTTCTGAAGGAGGCGCCTTCGCCGCGGCCAATTTAGATAGGGCCGCGTCGTTCCTGGCCCTGGCGGTGGAAGTGGGGGTCCATTCCTGGGGCCCCAAGATTTTTAGTCGAGGGGGGTTGTATGATGCGAAAGTTCGTTGGGTTGGCGCTGGCCGTGATCCTGGCGGTCGGCGTGGCCACCTACGTCACTCAGGCTCAGCAGCCGCGGTCGCGTCTGGACGTCGTGAAGGCGCGCGGCCGTCTGATCTGTGGGGTATCCGGGGCAACCCCGGGGTTCAGCTTCCCCGACCCGGCTTCGGGAAGAATGGTGGGCTTTGACGCGGATTTCTGCCGGGCGGTCGCGGCCTTCATCGACGTGCCGGAGGTTGAGTTCGTGAACCTGACCTCAGCCAACCGCATCCCCGCGGTCCTTGCCGGGTCAGTGGACGTCGTCTTCCGCACGACCACAGTGACCAGCGCGCGTGACGAACAGGTCGACTTCGGGCCGGTCACCTTCTTCGATGGTCAGCGGCTCTTGGTGAAAGCCGATTCGCGCATCGGGGGCCTCGACGATCTGAGCGGAGCGCGTATCTGTGTGCACGCGGGCACGACCAGCGAGCGCAATATCACCGACCAGTTGCGCCAGAGAAACTTCCGCTTCACGCTCGTCACCTTCGCCGAGGCCGCGCAGGCATTCGGCGGACTGGCCTCCGGCCGGTGCGACGTCATGACCACCGACGCCAGCCAGCTGACCGCGTTCCGGGCGACGGCGTCCAACCCCGGGGACTTCAAGCTGGTAGGGAGGGAGTTCAGCGACGAACCGCTGGCGCCGATCTACCAGGAAAACGACTCGAAGTGGGCGGACGCGGTCGACTACACTGTCTACGGTATGATTCTGGCGGAAGAGCTTGGGATTACGCAGGCGATCGCCCGGACCCCTGCCCGCCTCAACGAGATCACGGGGCGCGACCCGGTGAGTAAGAACCTGATGGAGGTCAAGGGCGGCGCGATGACCCGCGTGCTTCAGCTGGTCGGAAGCTACGGGGAAGTCTACGATCGCTACTTCGGCGCGCGTCAGCGCACCGCCATCACCCGCAACGGATCGAGAAACGAACTGGCCAAGACCGGAGGAGCGATCACCAGCCGGCCCTTCCGGCCTTAGGCCATGCCGGCGCGCGTTGAGCGCTACTAGCCCGCGGGCGAGCGGTGGAGCGAGGGTGCGAACCCCCGCCCGCCGCTCGCTCTATCTCCGCCAGACTCCATGACCTCCCGGCCGCAGGCCCGGCCTCCCATCTGGCGCGATGCGCGGAGGCTCGAGATCATCGCGCAGGCGTTCTTTGTCCTGCTCCTGGCGCTCGCCGTCTGGGGCAGCGCCGTCACGCTGGAGCGCAGTTTCATCCGGCAGAACATCCGCCTCAACTGGGGTTTCTTCCGGCAGCCGGCCGGCTTCCAAATTTCCGCCCTGACCTGGACGATCGACCTGGAGACTTGGCGGTTCAAGAAGTACGAGCCCACCGATTCCTACGGCGAAGCGATGATCGCCGGGGTGGTCAACACCCTGAAAGTGGCCGCGCTCGGGATCACGCTGGCCACGGTCGTGGGCGTGCTCATAGGCGTCCTCCGACTCTCGCGGAACTGGCTGGTCAATCGCCTGGCGTTAGCCTATGTTGAATTCCTCCGCAATACGCCGCTCCTGGTGCAGCTCTTCTTCTGGTATTTCGCCGTCTTCTTGCAACTGCCGGATGGATCGGCGCAGCATCCGCCGTTGCGGTTCTTCAACGATTTCATCCTGCTCACCAACTCCGGCCTCGTCTTTGGCGGGACGGTGGTCGAACGGTTCAACCGCCTTATCGTCGACGGCGGCCTGCAGTTGACGACGGAGTTCGCGGCGGTGGTGGTGGGGCTGGCGGCGTATACCTCCTCCTTCATTGCCGAGATCATCCGCGGCGGCATCCTCGCCGTCTCCCGCGGACAGATGGAGGCGGCGCGCAGCCTGGGGCTGACCTACGGGCTGGCGCTGCGGCTGATCGTGCTCCCCCAGGCCCTGCGGATCATCATCCCGCCGCTGGGCAGCCAGTTCCTCAACCTGACGAAGAACAGCAGCCTCGCTCTGGGCATCGGGTACGCTGAATTCCTCACCGCGGCGAACACGGTCTCCAGCCAGTCCTTCCGGTCGCTGGAGACGTTCACCATCGTCACCCTCGGGTATTTGATCATCTCGCTGGTCATCTCGGCCATCCTTAACCTGATCCGGTCCCGGATAGGCGTGCCGGCGACCTAAGGATCCCGTGGCGACGCGCGCGGACGTTCTGCTTCCCCCCGACGAACGGCTGACGGCCTGGACGTGGGCGCGCCGCAACCTCTTCGACGGCTGGTGGAATGCGGCGCTCACGATCGTGACGGGCGGGGCGCTCCTATCCATCGGGATGGGCATCCTGCGCTGGACAGCCCGGGCCCACTGGGCCGTGGTCACGAACAACCCCCGTTTCTGGCTGATCGGTCTGATGCCGGTGGAGTTGGTGCCCCGCGCCTTCTGGGCCGGCGGGCTGGTGGCGGTCGCTGCGGCTCTGACGGTGCTCGGAATCCGGGTCCGCGTCCGCCCGCCCACGCTCGTCGGGCTCTGGGGCGGCATCGTGCTCGCGGTGATCTGGGTCATGTCGCCTGTCCGCCTGGACCAGATTGGTGGGCTCTACCTCACCTTGCTGCTGGCGGTCGTGGCGATCTCGCTGTCCTTTCCCGTCGGCGTCCTGGTGGGGATTGGGCGGGTCAGCCGCCTGCCGGCGATTCGGGGGTTCGCCACCCTCTACATTGAGTTGATCCGCGGCATCCCGCTGATCGCCCTGCTGCTATGGTTCTTTGTTTTCGTCACGCTGCTCTCCGGGGATGCGGTGACGCGGGTGGCGCGGGCGATGATCGCGTTGACCATCTTCACCTCCGCCTATGTGGGCGAGATCGTGCGCGCGGGCATCCAGTCGGTCCCCCGCGGCCAGACGGAGGCGGCGAGGGCGGTGGGCCTCTCCGCGATGCAGACGATGGGTTATGTTGTGCTGCCGCAGGCGGTGAAGAACATGATCCCCGCACTGGTAGGGCAGTTCATCAGCCTGTTTAAGGACACGTCACTCACCGTGATCATCGGTCTTTCAGAGCTGGTCGGAACGGGACGGTCACTCTTGGCCATCACTCAGTACCTGCACGACGAACGGGAGGTCTACGTCTTCTTGCTCGTCGCCTACTTTGTCTTCTCCTTCGCGATGTCATCAGCCAGCCGCGCCCTGGAGCGGCGGCTAGGCCTCGGGGAGCGGTAAATAGGACGGTTGTACACAACGTATGATTCATCCTACCTGTACATCGCCAGGACACTCGGGCTACCACTCGTGACGTTCGACCCCCGGCTTCTCGCCATAGTGGAAGGAAACGCCTGAGCGTTTTGGACGAGCTGAGCCGTCAGCATTAGAATGAGGCTCGAGGTGTGTGATGGAACAGGTCCAGCAGACACCTAAGCCTCAGTCGCTCTCCCCAGCTGCCGGGCGCGACGGACAGCCCATCATTGTCCTCGAGGACGTGAACAAGTGGTTCGGCCGCCTGCACGTGCTGCGGGGGATCAACCTGTCGGTCCAGCCGGGCGAGGTGGTGGTGATCGCCGGCCCGTCGGGCTCGGGCAAGTCCACGATGATCCGCTGCATCAATCGCCTGGAGGCGCACAACAGCGGTCGGATCGTCGTCGACGGCATCGAGCTGACCGATGACCTGCGCAATGTCGATGCGGTGCGGAGCGAGGTGGGGATGGTCTTCCAGTCCTTCAACCTCTTCCCGCACCTCACCGCCATCCAGAACGTCAGCCTGGCGCCCATCCGCGTGCGCAAGTGGGGGCGTCCGCGGGCGGAGCGCGTCAGCATGGAGCTGCTCGAGCGGGTGGGCATCCCAGAGAAGGCGCACGCCTATCCGGGGCAGCTCTCCGGGGGGCAGCAGCAGCGGGTGGCCATCGCCCGGGCGCTGGCGATGCAGCCGCGCATCATGCTCTTCGACGAACCCACATCAGCCCTCGACCCGGAGATGATCAACGAGGTCCTCGACGTCATGCGCGCGCTGGCCCACGACCAGGGAATGACGATGCTGGTGGTGACCCACGAGATGGGCTTCGCCCGCGAGGTCGCCCAGCGGATCGTCTTCATGGACGAGGGCTTGGTGGTGGAGGAGGGCACCCCCCAGCACTTCTTCACCAACCCGCAGCACGAACGGACCAAACTCTTTCTTTCGAAGATCCTGCATCAGTAGATGACCACCGCCGGCGAGGGCGTTGCCCTCCTGATCGACGCGCACCTGCATCTGTTCACGGCCGAGATGTTCCGCCGGATCGTGGAGTCGCCGGGCCAGCTGCGCCCCGCAGCGGTGGCGCGGTCGCGCGTGCGCGGCAAGAGCTTCGAGGAGCGGCGGGCCGCGCTGGAAGGGATTACGCTCGAGCAGCACGCCGCCACGTGGCTGGCATCCTTCGATCAGGCCGGCGTCGACGGAGGCCTCTTCATTGCCATGAGGGGAGCGAACGAGGAGCTCAGCTCGTTCGTGTCTCTCAATCCAGCGCGGCTGTGGGGGATTGGGTCCCTCGCCGACCCCCGCGATCCCGGCGCGGCAGGGACGATCCGCCGGTTTCGGGGCCTGGGGCTCTCGGGGCTGAAACTCTATCCGCCGACGCAGCGCTTCCTTCCCAACGACCGCGCGTTCTACCCGATCTACGAGGCCTGCGCGGAAGAGGGGATCCCCATCCTCTTTCACTTCGGCATCACCGTCGCGCCCATCTATGACCTGTCCTACGCCAGTCCGCTGCCGCTGACGGCGGTGGTGAAGGAGTTTCCGGAGGTCACCTTCATCATCGCCCACTTCGGCGCGGGCTTCCTGCGGGAGACGCTCTTTCTCGCCTACCACACCGAGAACGTCTGCGTGGATACCTCCGGGACGAACAACTGGCGCCTCTACCATCCCGGCGAGCCCTCGCTGGAGGCGGTCTTCCGCGACGCCCTGCGTACCTTCGGTCCGCGGCGCATCCTCTTCGGCACCGACTCCACTTTTATGGACGGCTACCGCCACCACATCCTGAAGGAGCAGCGCGAGGTCCTCGACCGGCTGGAACTGTCCGCGGACGATCGGGCGGCAATCCTGGGCGGCAACGCCGCGCGAGTATACCGGTTGGATGTGGGGCAAGCATCAGGAGGGGCGTCCGGAGGCACCGCAGGCAACCAGTAAACCTGCGCGGCCCGCCGGCGCTCTTAGAGGCGGGAGGTCAGATCTGCCTTTGCGAGAGGCCCTCATCCTGAGGACGTTCCTGGCGCTGCTGGTGGCCATGGCGCTGCTCGCGGCCGCGGCGCCGCTGCGCGCCGCCGACGTCACCGACGTGCCGAAGGGCGTCAGCACCGAAGCGGTCAAGGCGTTCAAGCGTGGCCTCGAACTCCACAAGGCCAAGAAGTGGGCGTCGGCCATCCCCGAGTACGAGCGGGCGATCGCCCTGGGAGGGCGCTTCCCCGAGGCCTTCAACAACCTGGCCTACTGCTACCGAAAGACCGGCATGATCGAGCGATCCATCGAACTCTACAAGGTGGCCATCGCGCTGCGACCGACCTTCCCCCAGGCCCATGACTACCTGGCCCGCGCCTATCTGGCCATGGGGGACCGCTCGCGCGCGCTGCGCGAATACGAGATCGTGCGGCGCCTGGACGCCAAACTGGCCGCCTGTCTCTCCGCCGCTATCCAGCGCAATGATCCCGACTATCACGACATGCCGTGGGGCGGCGCGTTCATCCTCTCCTTGCAACCGGTCGGATAGCCGCCGGTCCACGGCCGGCAGAAGCCCTCGGGCTCCTGCTGCTGCGGTTGGGGCCGGCGATCGTGTTTCTCGTCCACGGGTACTTGAAAGTGCTGGGCGGCCACCACGACCGTACGGTCGCCCTCTTCCTCACCGTCAACATCCCTCTGGCGGAGCACGCGGCGTGGTTCGTCGGCGCCCTGGAGCTGGCCGGCGGCGCGGCCATGCTGGTCGGCCTGTTGTCCCGCCCCGCCGCGGCCCTGCTGGCTGTTGAGATGGCGGTCGCCATTATCACCGTGCGGCTGCCGCAGGGATTCGTGGGCGCGACTGAGTACGAAATGGTGATCATGCTGGCCTGCCTTGCCATCACGCTGCTAGGCCCGGGCCGTCTCTCCGTCGAAGGGAACCGATGACCTTTCATCGTCGAAGGGAACCGATGACCTTTCACCGTCGAAGGGGACCGGTGACCATTTTCCGTTGAAGGGAACCGGAAGCCCCAACGCTGAAGAGGGACGCGGGATGACCATGACGGCGCGAGACGCGCCGCGGCTGCTCCATCTGGCCGACGTCTACCTGGGGGCGGGATTCCCCTGGCTGGGCGAGCGCGGCTCCGCGCACCGACGGCGGCTGCGCCAGACCTTCGCCGACGCGCTGAGCAAGGGCGTCGCTGAGAGGGTGGACCTGGTGCTCATCGCCGGGTGCCTCTTCGGAAGCAGCCGCCCCCACCCAGAACTGGTCGAGTTCGTGCGCGCCCAGCTCTCCCGCCTCGCCGGAGGCGGGATCGAAACGGTAATCGCCGCCGGGGCGGCCGACGGGCTGGACGCTCAGGGCGGCTACGCCGGCGGCGCGCTCGACGGCCTGGCGGGGGTGACGATCCTACCTGCGGCGCCGAAGGTCCTGGAGTTTCCGGGTCTGGACCTGGCGGTGAGCGGGCGTTCCGCCACCAAGGGCAAGGAAATCTCCGATCCCTTGAAGGGGTTGACGGCATCCAAAGTCCGGACCGTGGGGCTCGTGGCCGCCGACCTCCGACGCGGCGGAGGTGCCGAGGCGCTGGCCCGTGCGGCCGCGGCGACCGGTTTTGCCTACCTCGCCCTCGGGGGCAGCCACCGGACACTCGACCTCGGGTCGGAGAGAGTCACGGCCTGGTATCCGGGGTCCCTGGATCTCCTCGCCCGCACCGAGCCGCCGGGAGTGGCCTTGCTGGTTGATCTTGACCGCGAGGGCACACGGGTGACTCCCTTGCCCGTGGCGCGCGGCCGGATCCATCGGCTGAGCCTCGAGCCGGCCACCTATGCGACCCCGGAAGCCCTCACCGCCGAGATCCAGGCCCTCGCCGACCCCGAGTTGATGCTGGAGGTACGGCTGGGTGGGCGGGCGCACGCCGCCCAGTTCATCGATGTGCTGGCCCTGGAGCAGGCGCTGGCCCCGCGTTTCTTTGCGCTGGAGATCAGCGATGAAGCAATGCCCGATCCCGCCGCCGCTCCGGCGGGGCCGGTGGGGACGACCACGGTGGCAGGGAAATTTGCCGAGTTGATGGCCGCCCAGCTGCAACAGGCCGGCTCGGAGACGGAACGGCGCCGCATCGGGTCGGCGCAGCGCCTGGGCCTCTGGCTGCTGGCGCGACCGAGTGGACGTCCGTGATCCTGCGCCAGCTGCGCGTCCGGCACTTCAAAGGCGTCGCCAATCAGACCTTCACCTTTGTGCCGGGACTGAACGTCATCCGTGGGCCGAACGAGTCCGGGAAGACGACGATGATGGAAGCGCTCTTCGCCGGGTTGCTGATGAACCCCGCGCAGCCGCCCCCCGACTTCGCCCAGCTGGCGAGGCCCTGGGGGGAGCAGCGGTTGGGTGAGCTGATCCTCGAGTTCGAAGCCGACGGCGGCGCCTATCTGTTGCGCAAGGATCTGGAGGCGGGGACCGCTCTGTTGCAGCGGCAGGACCGTCCCGAGACGATCGAGGGCGCGCGGGATATCCAGCAGCGGATCTTCGACTGGCTCGGCCTCCCGGGGGAGGGGGCGTTCCGCTCCACCGCTTTCGTCGGGCAGGGCGAGCTCGCCCGCGTCACCGACGAGCGCCGCCTCATCGGCGCGCGCCTCTCCCGCGTGCTGAGTGGGGGCGGCGCCGAGGACGTGGACGGCGCCCTGCGCTGGCTCGACGACCGCCGCCGCACGGTCGAGGCCGCGGCCAGCAGGGGCGGCGACCGTGAGGGCATCACCGCCCTGACTGCCCGCCTGGCCGAGCTGGATCAGAAGGAAGACCGCACCCACGGACTCTGGAACGAGGTGCGCACCGTCGGGCGGCAGCTCGACGACCTGGAGCGACAGATCGCCGCCAAGAACGAACATCTCACCGCCGCCGACGCGCACGGTCTGTTGCAGCGGCGGGTGGAGGCGGCCGACCGAGAGCTGCGGGAGGCCCGCGACCTGCTCACCCGGTACGAGAAGCTGGCGGCGACGCTGCTCGATCTCGATGCGCGGCTGCGCACGTTCACCGATCAGAGCCAGGCCGCCCTGGAGGCATTCATCCAGGCCCGCCGCACCGCCCAGGGCGTGCAACAGGCCCTCACCGCCAGCCGCCAGCAGTTGGAACGGGAGGAAAGCGCCCTCGAATCACTCGGGACGCGGCATCAGCGGACGCGACGGAGCGCCGGGGTTGGGTTGATCCTGGGCGCCCTCGGCGGGGCGGCGGCGATCAGCGGCATCCTCCTCGTTCAGGTTCGCGACCTCGTCTGGGGCTGGGGCGTGGTGGCCTCCGCCATCGTCCTCATCATGCTCGCGGTGAACCAGCGGGGACGGGTGGGCGCAACCGGCCTGCAGTACCGCCGCCAGGAGCAGCGCGTCCTGGAGCTGCGCCGCCGGGTGGAAGGCGCGCAGGCGTCACTGCGCGAGGCGGACAGGGAACTGCAGGGCAAGCTCTCCTCACTGGGGGCCGATTCGCTGGAGGGAGTCGAACGCCGCTTCTCCACTTATATGGAGGTGGTGCGGCAGCAGGAGGAGACCCGGCAGGCGATGCAGCAGTTGCTGGCCGGCCGGACGCGCGAGCGGGTGGCCGAGCGGGTGCGCGAACTCGAAGCCGAACTCGCCGAGGCGCGAGGCCGGCTGGCCGAGGCGCCGGAGGCGGCAAAGGTCGTGGCGGTGGCGCCGGCGGGTACGGCCTTGCGGGATCGTCTGGCCCGCGAGGTGGCTACGCTGCAGAAGGAGGCCGAAGCGCTGCGCGATCGCAAAGGGCGCCTCGCCGCGATGCTGGAAGGACAGCGCGACCGGCCCGAACAGCGGGAGGTGATCGAGGAACAGATCGCCGCCCAGCAGCGTCAGCAGGCCCGCACCGCCGAGTTCCTTGAGCTCCTGACGTTCACCCGCCGGATGCTCGAGGAGGCCCGGCGCCAGAGCGTCTTCCCCGCGCGCGAACTGCTGGAGCGCCGCGCGGGAGAGTACCTTCGCCTCGCCACCCGCGGCGCCTATCAGAAGATCTCGCTGGATGAACGGACACTGACGCCCAGAGTCTGGGTCGAGGCGGCCCGGGGTTGGAAAGGGCCGGCCGCCCTCAGCCAGGGGACGGTCGACCAGCTCTACCTCTCGCTGCGCCTTGCGTTGCTCGAGGTGATCTGCCAGGGGCGGACCCCGCCGCTCTTTCTCGACGAACCGTTCGTGAACGTGGACCCCGACCGTATGGCTGGCGTCCTCCGCCTGCTCGCCACCGCCGCGACCATGCGGCAGGTCTTTCTCTTCACCGCCTGGCAGCACGGCGAACTACCGGCGGATCAGATCATCACTCTCCCGGTGGGGCAGGTCCCGGCGTAGAGCGACTCCCCATGGATTCCCGCGAGCGCTTCACCGTGCTGATGGCGCAGGATCCCCAGGCCATCGCCCTCGATGAGGCGGCGTTGCTGGTGGCCGCGGAGGAGTACCCGTCCCTCGAGAGTCGCGTCTACCAGCAGCGGCTCGACGAGATGGGCCGCGTCCTGGCCGACCGGGTGGTGGGGGAACTGGAGCCTGAGCGGCTGGCCGCCGTGCTCTCCGATCATCTCTTCGGCCGGCTCGGCTTCCGCGGCAACGTGGGGGATTACTACGATCCGCGCAACAGTTTTCTCAACGAGGTGCTCGACCGTCGGGTCGGCATCCCGATTACCCTTTCGATCGTCTACGTTGCCCTGGGGACGCGCCTGGGTTTGCCGCTGGCAGGTGTCTCCTTCCCGGGCCACTTCATCGTGGTCTACCGGGCCGCGCCGCAGCCGTTCTTCCTGGACCCGTTCAATCAGGGCCGGCGCCTGAGTGAGACCGATTTCCGCCTGCTCGCCCTCGAACAGTTCGGCCCGGGGAGCGACTTCAATCCGGCGCTGCTGCGTCCTGCCACCCCC
>DASYRG010000069.1:0-7009 GCA_036004665.1 bacterium
TAGGTGGAGTACCCGCTGGATGAGCAACAGGCGTCCCAATGGAGTGAGTTTGGCGTTTCGATGGGCCACGACGACCTCCAAGAGGGAAGTGGTATCACCCTGTCCCACATCACTCTCCGGAGGCCGGTTAGTGTCAACAACCTATCTGGGAACTACAACTAGATCACGGTTTTGTTCGGACGGTCCTCACGCCGCTCACCGCCGAAAGTGGCGGATCTGCCAGCCCAGGCGAAGCAACTCCCAATAGGCCCGTAAGAGGACGCGGAGGCTGCCGCCGGTCTGCGTCCCATGCGCCCGGGGGATGTGCGACACTGGGACCTCCACGAGGCGGGCGCCGGCGCGGGCGGCTTTGGCCAGCAGTTCGGCGCTGATCAGCGCCCCACCGGCGCGCAGGTCCAGCCTTCTGATCAGGTCTGTGCGCATCAGCTTGAAGCCGCAGTTGAGGTCGGCGATCCAGACGCCCAGGACCACCCACATCAACGCGCGCCAGATCCTAGCGTAGCTGCGGCGGTGCCAGGGGTCGGCGCGCTGCGCCCGGATGCCTGCCACCAGATCAGCCGAATCGGCCGCCGCGACCAGCCGCTCCACCTCAGTGGGGAGGAACTGCCCGTCGGCGTCAAAGAGCAGGATCCATTCATGGCGCGCCGCCGCGAACCCTGTGCGCAGCGCGGCGCCGTAGCCCAGGTTGCGGGGATGACGCAGCAGACTCACTCCCCACTGCTCTCCGGTTAGCCGCTGGGCCACGGCGGCGGTCCCGTCCGTCGAGCCGTCGTCGACGACGAGGATCTCCCAGCCTCCGCTGACGCGCGCCAGCTCAGGCGCCAGCCCGGTGACGGTGCGCTCGAGATTGGCCGCCTCGTTGTAGGCGGGCAGCACGGCGCTGATGGTGGGTCGCAGCCGGGGCGCCGTGGCGGCGGTCACAACCAGGTGCCGAACCACATCAGCCGGTAGAACCGGGCCGTGGCGATCGGCAGGGCCGCCAGCACCGGATAGTAGGCGACGAACCAGGCCACTCCGATCACCAGGTAGAGCAGGGGGATCGCCGGCCCCAGCCGCGCCCGCAAGTGCGCCGCGGCGACGGCGACAGCGATGGCCATGAACGGGATCGCCGGGAGCATGTGGTAGAGGAAGAGCGCCCGCCCGATGAAGATGTACGGCAGGTAACTGACGAGAAAGCCCGTGACGATGAACGTGGCTACGGGGTCGCGTCTCCGCAGCGCGGCGCGGGCCAGATAGATCATCGCCGGGATGGCGGCCCACCAGAGCGCCGGGTTGCCGATGGCCAGCACGCCGCGGTAGAACCCGGTGGGCAACTGTTCAAACTCGTACCAGATCGGCCGCAACAGCAGGGGCCACGACCACCACGGCGACTGGTAGGGATGCCCGGCGGTGAGACCGGCGTGAAACCGGAACATGAAGGCGTGGAAGTTCAGCCACTCCCGCACCGAATGGCCCATCGCGAAATAGGGAATCCACGTCAGAAGGTAGACGGCCGCGGGGACGGCGAGGTAGGCTCCGGCAAGGTGAAGCCAGGCCCGCCCGCGGGATGGCCGCCAGCGTCCCTGCCCGAAGAGGAAGATGAGAAACAGCGGAATCGTCCCCAGCGGCGCGACGCCTGTCCATTTGGTGGAAAGGGCCGCCCCCGCCGCCAGCCCGGACAGGTACAGCCATCCGACGCCGGCGCCCCGGAGGTGGCGCCAGAAGGTCCAGTAGCTGGTCACCAGGAAGAGGACGATGAAGATGTCGGGCTTGGCGATGCGGCTCTCCACGAAGGCCAGTCCGTCGATCGCCACGAGGAAGCTGCTGGCCGCGGCCACGAAGGGGTTGTGGGTCAGCTCCCAGGCGAGCAGCGCTACCAGCAGCACCAGCAGCACCCCGGCGGCCGCGCTGGCGGCGCGCCACCCCACCGCCCGGTCGCCCAGGGCCCAGATCGCCGCCGCGATCACCAGCTTCGAGAGCGGCGGATGGGTAATCTCCTCGGTGATCTCCTGCCGGGCCAGATACTGCTTGGCGGCTTTGGCGTAGTAGATCTCATCGAAGATCATGCGCGACGGGATGTCGAGGCGGGTGCCCCGGACCGCTGTGGCGAAGACCAGCACGACGAGGATGAGGAGGATATGGCGCATCGGACTATCGGATTCTCTTCCGGAATTCCGCCTCGGTGGTCTGGAGCTGATGCTTGAGGATTTGTTCCCACAGATGGCGGGGAACCTCGCGGTGCAGCGCCCTGCTCGCCTTCGTCCTGAGGACGCGCCCATCCGCCATGACCTTCTCGTAGTACCAGTGATCGGTCGAGCGAACAAGCGTCCAGCGGTCCCGTTCCACGTACCGTTTCAGGTCGCGAAACGTGGGCGGCACTACACGTTCAGCATCCCCCGGAGCTGTTCGTCACTCGAAGCCAGGAGGATCCGCAGCACATAGGGGAAGTGCCTCCGCCTGTTCGGCGCACGCAGGAACAGTGGCGCCCGCGCCAGGTAGTCGCCGGCGTACTGCCGGAGATCATTGAGTAGTTCCTCCACCGCGGCCTCCCGCGTAGGCGCGTTCACCGCCCACTCCAGCTCATCGACCGCGATAGTGACGGATGCGTCCTTTTCGCGCATGACCTGCGCGGTCAGCGAGAACGGCTCCAGCAGCACCTCCAGATCGGTTCGCCGCACCAGCAGGGCTTCTTCACGCCCTTTCCGCCGGATGAGCACGGGCCTGAGATCTTCGATGACCTCATCGAAGAGCCGGCTCAACTGGCTGCGGGCTTCGGAAAAGCTAGCTTCCTTCAGCCTCTGGGGCATATGAACCAGTTTAGTGCACTTTGCGCAATTTGCGCAATAGCCCGGCCGCGAGGGAGCTGTCGACCGAGGTGGCGCCGGTCGCACTGAAAAGGGCTCGTTCGGCGATTTCGGTGAGTTCCCCGACTTCCGGGCGGTTCCACGCTCGCGCGGTGCGGCTGGCGAATTCGCGAGGCGTCTCCGCGATGCGGCGGCGAAGTCCCCGGCGGGCGAGCATCCGCACCATCCCCCGATAGGCCGCCAGGACCTGCGCCTCGGCGCCCTCACGTCCGGTCCGGCGTGCCAAACGGCCGAGCAACAGCAACCCCGTCAGGACGCCGGCGCCCAGCATCCAGGGGACGGCGCGGGCCAGCGGGAGGAGGGCGCCCATCAGCCAGCGGGGGGGCGTCACCGTTCCCAGGCGCGCGCTGAGATACTCCGTCACGCCCTGCCAGCCCCAGCGCGGGACCCCCGGCCCGCCGAGGGCGGCCGGGTCCGGGAAGGAGGGCGTCGGCTCAAATTCCACCCATCCGGTCCCGGGGAAGAAGACCTCCACCCAGGCGTGGGCGTCGCTGTTGCGGATCTCCAGCAGGCCGGTCAGGGGATGCACCGTCCCCGGCGTGTAGCCGGTGGCGAGACGCGCCGGCACCCCCACGGAGCGCAGCAGCACGATCATCGCGCTGGCGAACTGTTCACAGTAGCCGCGCCGTTCCTCGAAGAGAAAGTAGTCGACGGCGTCGCCCCGCGTGCGCTGAGGCCCGATGGAGAGATCGTAGGCGTACTGCCCCCACAGGTACCGGTTGACCGCCTGCACCCGCGTATAGGGCGTAGGCGCGTCGGCGGTAATCCGGCGCGCCAGCGCCGAGGTCCGCGGGGTCACGCTCGGGGGCAGTTGCAGGTAGCGCTCCAGGATGAACCGGGGATAGGCGGCGCCCGCGGCCTGCAGCCGCAGCGGCGACGGATCGAGCGGCCGGCTGACCACCGTGTAGATCATCCCCCGGTCGAGCGTGAAGGGCAGGCGCACCGAGGAGTAGCGGTCTACGTAGACGTGATCGCCAGGCAGGTAGATGTGCTCCACCCGCGGCACCGCGAAGGCGACGTTGGGTTGATCGCGCTGAATGTAGAAGGTCTGCACCAGGCGCCGCTCCCGGTCGCGGTAGGCGTAGACGTCGTCGCGCCCGTGCACCAGCGCGATGGGCGGGACCGCAGAGGTGTGCTGGCGCACCCGGTGGTCGTCGATCCGCCAGCCCGTGCCCGTGTAGGTATCGAAGACGAGGCCGCGCCAGTTGCGCCGCTCGGTCGTGCGCACACGCATCACCACGGCGTCGTTGAGGCGGCCGCGCACGCGCAGGTCGACCGAGGGCCCGAATCCGAAATAGCCGTTCGGGTTGAAGACGCTCTCCCCGTTGGAGGTCTGCGGGTAGGCGGGGTTGACGATGGACCCGGAGAAGCGCTCGCCGAAGGGGATCGTCGGCGTGAAGGGCAGCGTGGTGATGAACAACCCCGGCAGGCGCGGGGTCAGCAGAAAGACCACTCCTCCGGTCAGGGCCAGCATCCCCAGCAGGGCGGCGCCGGTGGGCAGCGCCTCCGCCCCGCGCAACGCCGGCGTGGTGAGCGGCTGGGCCGCGGCGGGTTGCGCGGCCTCGCGTCCGGCGTCCGCCGTGTTGTAGAGAAGGGCCACGCACGCCGCCAGGGCATAGGGCGCGAAGAACGCGCCGTAGGTCGCATCGACGCTGAAGGCGGCGGCGACCGCCATCAGCACCACCGAGGTGAGCAGGCTGAAGAGGAGGTCCCGCCGGCGCGGCAGGTCGTAGCTGTGCAGGGTCTGCAGCCACAGCAAAAAGACGGTCAGGGGGATGCTGGTGTGGAAGGGGTCGGCGCTCAGCGCGCGCAGGAAGTTCCAGGCCGCCCAGAGACACCCCACGCTGAGGACCACCTTGATCCAGAGGTTGCGTCGGCGCCGCCGGACCCAGGAGAGAAGGAAGCCCGTCGTGACCAGGCCCGCCATCGTGTACCGGAGGGCGCCGAAATCCTCGTGGGCGGTGATAGCAAAGACCGAGGTGAGCACGCAGAGGTAGGTCCACACTCGCAATGCGGCGGACCCTTCACCCCCTGAGGCCAGCCGGCGTCTGAGGCTCAGCCGCGCCATCGCCGCCGCACCCCACCTTCCGCGTCGAATTCCCAGGGGGTCTCCGCGCCCTCCGGGCCGATGACGATCGCTCCCCGTCCGGCCCCGCGTGCCCCCGCGGTCACGATCAGCGGCATCCGCCCCGGGGGCAGGAGCGCGCCCAACCGCGCCATCGCCTCCGGCAGCGGCGGGCCGTCCGCGCGAAGGCCGGCGAGGGCGTCCCAGATCTGATCCCAGTTGCCGCGGGTCATCATCGGACCGCGCCCATCCACCGCGGCGACAGCCACGTCGAGGCCGCCTTCGATCGCGGTATGCGCCAGCGAAGCCGCGCCGCGCACCGCCCGATCGAAGGCCTCGCGGTGCTGGGCGGCGTCGGCGTCGATGACGATCGCGGCGACCGGCGTCGATGGGTCGTCGAACTCTTTCACGATAAGGCGGCGGTGGCGGCGGCTGCTGCGCCAGTGGATGTGCCGCGCCGGATCCCCCGGCAGGTACTCGCGCGTCCCGACCAGTTCCTCGCCGCGGCGTCCTCCCGCCGGCACGCCCTCCTCCTCGGCGCCGCTTCCGGCCGGCAGCGCCGCCAGGCGCTGAAAGCGCGGCCGCACCAGGACCTCCCCCCGGACCGGCACGGAGCGGCGGACGCGAAAGAGCCCCACCAGCCCCGGGCTGATAATCTCCACCCGCTCCAGGGCGTGGGCGCCGCGCGCCGGCGCGGGAAACCGCAGCATCAGCGGCTGGCGCTGGCCCCGCCGGATGCGGCCCACGAAGACCTCACCACGCCTCTCCCCCACTCCGGCGCCGATGCGGAGGAACCGCGCCCCGGCGACACCCTCCAGGATGACCGGAAGCGCGACCTCGCCTCCCTCCACGGTGCGCACCTTCGAAGCGGCGAGGGTGACGCGCACCGCTCGCGCGCCCGCGGCCGCGCTGGCCAACCCCACCGCCAGCAGCGCGACGAGAAATGCGACGAGGAAGAAGAGCCAGCCGGCCATCAGGTTGGTCGCCAGCAGGAAGAAGAACCCCGCGAGAAAGGCGGAGGCGGTACCCTCAGACGTGGGCACGGGCGTCCCGCGCCGGAGGCGCCTCCACCGTCTCGAGCAGGCTCTCCACGACCGCTCCCGCCGGGGGAGCCTCCGGCCGAGTGATTATCCGGTGAGGCATCACCGCAGCGGCCAGCGCCTTGACGTCGTCGGGCAGCACGAAGCTCCGCCCCGCCATCGCCGCCCGCGCCTGCGCGGCCCGCAGCAGCGCGATGCCCGCGCGGGGACTGCATCCGAGGAGGACACCGGGGGCGGTACGTGAGCGCGTCACCAGCGCCAGGGCGTAGCGACGGACCGCGTCGGAGACAAAGACGGCGCGCACCTGGCGGATCAGCTCGATGACCGCCTCCAGCGTCAGGATGGGCGCGAGGTCGGCGATCGGGTGCGCCGTCACGTGCGTCGCCAGGATCTGCAGCTCATCCTCGAAACCGGGATAGCCGAGCGAGGTAGAGAGGGTGAAGCGGTCGAGCTGCCCCTCGGGCAGGGGGAAGACGCCATGGTGCTCGCTGGGGTTGAGCGTTGCCAGCAGGAAGAACGGTTGGGGGAGCAGATGGGTGCGTCCATCCACTGTCACCTGACCTTCGTCGAGCGGCTCGAGGAAGGCGGCCTGGGTGCGGGGCGTGGCACGGTTCAGTTCGTCGGCCAGGACGACGTTGGCGAAGATCGGGCCCGGCATGAACCGCCACTCCAGCACTTGTCCCCCCTCCCCCACCGCCCGCTGGTCGATCATCGAACTGCCCGTGATGTCGGCGGGCAGCAGGTCGGGCGTGCACTGGATGCGCGACGCCTCGCCGCCGATGGAACGGGCCAACGCGCGCGCCAGCATCGTCTTGCCGACGCCGGGGACGTCCTGGAGGAGCACGTGGCCCCCGGAGAGCAGCGCCGTGATGACCATCTCCACGGGTTCGCGTTTGCCCACGATGACGCGCTCGATATTGGCGACCAGCTTCGCCGCTTCGGATGCCACGTTCATGCCGTCACCACGTCATCACCCATAGGGAGCTGTAGCGCATGATACCGCAGGCGCCGAAATGCCACTGCCGGGCTCACCGCCTTCCCTGCGTCCAGAGGAGGAGGAC
>DASYRG010000070.1:0-5511 GCA_036004665.1 bacterium
GCCGCTTCTCTACCGCACCGGTCACCAGCTCCCGCACCCGGCGGGCGTGCGTGTCCAGATCGGCGTGGAAGGGGGGCGCATCGACCGGCGCGTCCCAGAACTCCTTCACCGTGAAGGCCATCCACCGGTCAACCTGCAGGAACTGGGCGGGTCGAAGCTTGGCAATGCCCTCGAACATGGTCAATGGCGCGGGAACATACCCCAGAGTCAGGTAGTCGCGGACCGCCTGTGGATTGATCGCTCTCGGGACTCGAGGATGACAGAGCACGGTCTTCAACTCCGAAGCAAACACGAAGGCCTCCGGCCCCCGCCAGTAGTAGAGGGGCTTCTTGCCGAGACGATCGCGGGCAAGGAGGAGCCTGCCCGCACCTCCGTCCCAGAGGGCAAAGGCAAACATCCCCTCGAGACGATCGAGGATGCGCTCCCCCTCATCTTCGTAGCCGTGGAGGATGACCTCGCTATCGGTCCGGGAACGGAAGCGATGGCCGCGGGCCTCCAGATCGCGACGCAGCGCCTGAAAATTGTAGATCTCACCATTGAACACGAGCGCCGTGGTGCCGGCCTCGTTCCACATCGGTTGGCGCCCCGCCGGGCTCAGGTCGATGATGGAGAGGCGGCAGTGGCCGAGGAGGATCAGCCCGTCGGGAGAGACGTACAGGTCATGATCGTCAGGACCACGATGGCGCAGCCGGCTGGCCATGCACTCCAGCCACGGCTCCCGGCCAATGCCGCCACCGTACGAGAGAATCCCGTAGATCCCACACATCCGCGGCTACCCGGGCCCGTCCGCCCGATCCCGGCTGACAATCGAGTGGCGGCGGAATCGTGGAGGCGTACTCTGACCATTGAGCAGGCCAAGCATGATCCACCAGAGCCGGTCGAGGTGCACGTCGTGCACGAGACCGACCGCACTGAGGGCGATGACGCTTGCCATCAGCACATTCAGGGCAGGTTCCCCCTCTCCTCGCTGCCGGCGACGCCATGCGCGAACCATGATCAGCCCGAGCATCCCGAGGAACCCCGCCATGCCCACGGCACCGGCATCGGTGAGGATCGCGATGTAGATGTTGTGGGGGTCCACGGGCGTGTCCTCGGCGGGGAGAACGGGGCCCCTTGCCGCCGGCAGGAACTCCCCAGCGCGCTGCGCGAACGTTCCGGGCCCGGCGCCGAGCAGAGGGAAGCGCCGCCAGATGCGCAGGCCGGTGACGACGATTACCCACCGATCCAACAACGCATCCTGGCGGTTCTTCTCTGAGAGCGCGCCTTTCACTTTGATCGTGAGGGCAAACTCGACTGCCCGCGGCGCAGCGGCGAGGTTGCCGCCGCTCTCCACATAGCCGTCGACCCGCGCCTGCATCAGCGTGCGGAAGCCCCAGAACGTCAAGGCCATCATGATCAGCACAACTGCCCCCCGGCGGCCCCTCCGGGACAAGACAAGGCACAGCCCCGTCCCGACGAGCGTTCCCAGCCAGATGCCGCGCGATCCCGTGGCGATCAAGGCCAGTGTGGTGACGAGCACCGGCGCAAGCAGCAGATGCCCTCGAGCCCTCACGTACGCGTGGACAAGCGCCAGGTGGCCGACGATGAGAAAGAGGCCGTAGAGGATCGCGTCTCCCAGGACCCCCCAAGCCAGCAGACGCAGGGAAGGCGGAACTCCGTCGATCAGCTCCGGAACAAGAAAGAACGCGATGCTGAATACGGCCGAAGGCAGGAGCAGGATCAGCATGATCCCAGACGACCGCAGGGAGCGGAGGTCTCGAAAGTAGAACGCAAACAGATACGAGGCGATGCCTCCCAGGATGAGCGGACGGACGTACTCGACCACATAGCCGCCCGGGGCGAAGACCATCGCCAGCACCAGCGGACCGAAGAACAGCGCCAGCGGAACGAGGAGAGTCAGATCGATTCGTCCCCGGCGGTCGACGAGGTGAGCAAAGAACACGAGCGCAACCAGGGCCCCCTGCGCGCTCACCGGTATCCAGGGAAGCTGCGCGGGTGCCAGGAAGTACAGGGCGACGAGCGCGGCCAACACGTACTGCCAGATCCTCGGCTCAGTGGATGCGGTGGCGAAGCCAGCCATACCCGTAATGGAAGGGGAGAAATCTATCGAGACTTTACTTCCATTGCCCCATCCTCATCCCTGCACCTCCTCTAGGGTGCCGGCTGAGTGAAGGTAACTCGATCGGAGAGCGTTAGCGCCATTTGGATCGAAAACTCGCCTCGGACCTGCCGGTAGCCCACTGAGATGGTGGCGCAGTCGCAGCCGAACGTCACGAGGTAATCGATGTCTTCGAAGGCCTTTACCCTAAGATTGTAGACTGCGTCAATGTCCAGGAAGAGCGTCGGGGAGAGCCGCATGCCCACCCCGGCAGTGAGCTTCGTCTCAGGGACCAGGAAATTGTGCGCCGCTCCAGCCTGGAGGCGATAGTCGCCAACTCGCCCCGTCAGCGTGACGCTGGCCGTACTCGCGGGGGTGACGGCGTCGAAGAGGAACGGCGTCGCGCCCCGTTGGACGAGCAGGTCGTAACGCAGCGCCAGGCTGGTCGACTCATCGAGCTGGTAGCTCAGGGCGGCGGCGGTGGTGAGAACCGCCCGCTGGTGGCCGGTCCCATAGACGCTGTACCGAGTCGAGGCTGAGACGAAGGCGAGCAGCCGCGGCCCCAGCCGCAGCGCCTCTGTGGCCAGCGTGATCGTCCCGTCGAGGCGGGTGGTGCTGATCGCCGTATCGGTCTCATGAAACCATCCCGCGGCCAGCGCGCCGGAGAGACGCAACGGAGTCCCTGCGAGCGAGCGGGGGGTCAGCGTCCCAATCACCTCCGCCTGGCTGAAGGCCCGAAGGATCCCGGTGACCGGCTCGGCGTTCTGGGTGCGCCCGGCGCGGAAGGTCAGCGACCACCCGGGCCGCTCATACTGCAGCGTGTTCAGAGCGAACAGGCCGGTGTACTGGCCGTACTTGGTGTACAGCTCCCCCCCGACGCTCCCCAGACGATACGGGTAGCGCAGATTCACCCAGAACCCGTCGGTCTGGTTGTAGCCCGCGCCTGGGACAATCCCAAACCCGGGCGTTCGGCGCTCGCCGGGACCCCCGGCGGGGCGTAGGGAGATACGGTACTGCCCCAGCCTGAGTACCCGGATGGAGCCGAGCCAAAGCGTGGCGTCTTGGACGACGGCGACATCCCCGGGGATCACCTCGATCCGGCGCGCCGTCACCCGGTAGAGAGGAGAGAGCGGATCGCAGGGGGTGGCCATCGCCTCCTCCACCACCAGCCGCTCCGGACTGACGTGAATTGTCTCGCCGCGCACGTAGAGCCGATCGACGATCGTCTCGGCGCCGCTGATCACGCCGGTCCGGCGGGTCACGTCATAGACGACGCGCCTCCCGCGCACTTCGCGTCCCCCACTCTCAACCACGCGTACACGCCCCTCCGCGGTGATGACCTGCCGGTCCAGATCGAAGGTGAGCAGGTCGGCGAAGAGACGGAACCGCGGATGGGTGACCCGGGCGCGGCCCCGCGCGGTGACGACCCGTGCGGCGGTGTCGTACGCGATCTCGTCGGCCTCCACCGTGGCCGTGCCGGCCTGCACCGGCGGCGGTGGCGGGGGCTGCGCGATGGCCGAGACAGGCAGGAGACCCAGGAGGACTACCAGCGAGGAGAGGACGGGAAGAGTACGCAACGGCTGTCCGGGTGATATTACAGATGGAGTCGTTCTTCTCCTAGTCATGTGTGTACCTTCGTATAATGAAGAGATGCGCACGGACGACCAACCCACGCTGATCCTGATCGGCAACGGCCCGGGCGAGATCGCGGGCTGGGTGCTGCCGATCGCCCGGGCGCTCCGCGAACGGGCGGGGGCGGCCCTGCGGCTCGTCTTGATCCTTCCGCCGTCGCAGTTCAGCAGCGGTGGAGAGAAACGGATCGCCGCGGCCAGCGGTCTCTTCGATGAGATCGTTCCGCCCGCTCATGCGGTACGGCTGGCCCTGGGGTGGGGCGCGCTGTCACTGCCCCGGCCCGCCGCGCTCCTCCATCTCGGTGGAGATCTATGGGTAAGCCGGCGCCTCGCGGCACGCTGGGGCATCCCCGCGTTCGCCTATGCGGAGACCACGCTGATCGCCCGCCACCAGCGGGCCTTCACGCGCATCTTCGTCGCCGCGGAGGCCGTGGCCGCCCGTCTCACCGCCGCGGGGGTGGATCCGTCGCGCCTCTTCGTCTCCGGCGATCCCCGCCTCGATGGCCTTCCCCGCCGCGACTCGGCGGCGGGACGCGGACGCCTCCACACGGTGCTCCTGGCGGGGAGCCGCGAGAGGTTCTTCCGCCTGCTCCTTCCGCTGTGGGCGGAGACGGCGGTGGCGTTGCGCGCGCTCGCGCCGGAGATCTCCCTGACGGTGGCCGCCTCACCGCACCTGCCGGTGGAGCGCGTCGAGGAGGCGCTGGCGCCGTGGCGCGAGCCGTTCGCGCGCGCCTCCATCCACTTCCGTCTCGTCGAGGCCCCCGAGGTGATGGCCGAGGCTGATCTGGTGATCACCATCCCCGGGACGACCACCATGCAGGTCGCCGCGGCGCCGGTCGCGGCGCTGGTCGTCGTCCCGCTGCAGTCGATCGGCGGGGTGCCCACAGAGGGGCTCTGGCAATGGCTGCTCAGCATCCCGCTCCTCGGTCCTGCCCTCAAGCGCGCCCTCGCCCCGGGCTACATCAGGCGGCAGGCCTTCGTGTCACTTCCGAACCGGTTGACCGGCCGGGCGATCCTCCCCGAGGTGATCGGGCGCATCGAGCCGGCCGCGCTCGCCCAGACGGCGGCCGCGCTGCTGGAGGATCCGGCCGCACGGCGCCGCATGGAGGTCGCCCTGGCTGAGGCCGCCGGGCCCCGTGGAGCGGCCGCGCGGATCGCCGACCAGATGCTGGCCGCCGTTGGGGTGGAGCGCAGTCCCGTGACCGTACAGTGAGTGCGGGGCGCCGGCAGGTGCGGTGAGATGGATCTGCGGCTGATCCTCCACTACCTGCGCCCCTACCGGCTACACCTGCTGGGCGCGCTGGCCTCCCTCATTCTGGTGACGGCGGCGCAGCTGCTGGTCCCGGGGTACATCGGGATCTCCGTCAACGAGATCATCCGCACGCGCAGCTTCGGCGTGCTCAACCGCACCGCTCTGGTCGTGCTGGCCCTCTTCGGGGCGCGCAGCATCTTCGTCTACCTGCAGGTCTACCTGACCTTCTTCCTCAGCCACCGCACCGTGGCCGACCTGCGCCGCGACCTCTTCGTGCGCATCCAGCGCTGGTCGATCGACCGGTTCGCCACCTGGCAGAGCGGGGATGCGATCAGCCGCACGCTGGCGGACACCCAGCTGTTGCAGACCCACCTCGTCGCCGGGGCCGTCGAGGTCATTGCGACGACGCTGATGCTGGTCGGGGTCGTCACCGCGCTCTTCGTGCTGGAGTGGCGGCTGGCCCTGCTGGTGGGCGCCGTGATCCCGCTGGTCTTCGTCACGGCGCGCCTCTTCGGCCACGAGATCCAGCA
>DASYRG010000071.1:0-1595 GCA_036004665.1 bacterium
GGGTCGAGCGAGAGGCGGAACTGCTCGTTCCAGTCGAAGGCGAACCGCGCGCGGCTCAGCGCGTCGTCCCGATCGCGCGCGCCCTTGCGGTGGCGCGCCACGTCGGCGGCGTGGGCCGCGATCTTGTACGCGATCACCCCCTGCTTGACGTCTTCGCGGTTCGGCAGGCCCAGGTGCTCCTTGGGCGTCACGTAGCAGAGCATGGCCGCGCCCGCGTAGCCCGCCATGGTGGCGCCGATGGCCGAGGTGATGTGGTCATAGCCCGGCGCGATGTCGGTGACCAGCGGCCCCAGCACGTAGAAGGGGGCCTCGTCGCACTCGTCGATCTCCTTCTGCACGTTCATCGCGATCTGGTCGAAGGGCACGTGGCCGGGGCCCTCCACCATCACCTGGACGTCCTTCTCCCAGGCCTTGCGGGTCAGCTCGCCGATCGTCTTCAGCTCGGCGAACTGCGCGGCGTCCGAGGCGTCGGCCAGGCACCCGGGCCGGAGCCCGTCGCCCAGCGACAGCGAGACGTCGTACTTGCGAGCGACCTCCAGGATCTTGTCGTAGTGGACGTACAGCGGGTTCTGCTTGTGGTGGTGCACCATCCACTGCGCGAGCAGGGCCCCGCCGCGCGAGACGATGCCGGTGATGCGCGGCTGCACCAGCGGCAGGTGCTCGTAGAGCACGCCGCAGTGCACGGTCATGTAGTCGACCCCCTGCTTCGCCTGGTGCTCGATGTTGTCGATCAGCATCTCCGCGGTCATGTCCTCGACGCGGTTCACCTGCTGGATCACCTGGTAGATCGGCACGGTGCCGATCGGCACGGGCGAGGCCGCGATCATCGCCTCCCGGATCTCGTCGATCCCGCCGCCGGTGGAGAGGTCCATCACGGTGTCGGCCCCGAAGTGGACCGCCATGTGGAGCTTCTCCAGCTCCTCCTCGACGTTGGAGGTGACGGCGGAGTTGCCGATATTGGCGTTGATCTTGCACCGCGCGTTGATGCCGATGGCCATGGGGTCGAGCGAGGTGTGGTTGACGTTCGCCGGGATGATCATGCGTCCGCGTGCGACCTCGTCCCGGATGAGCTCCGGGGCGACCTCCTCCCTCTCCGCCACCCGCCGCATCTCCGGCGTGACCACGCCGCGGCGGGCGGAATGCATCTGCGTCACGGTGTCGCCGGTGTACTTCGTCCGTTCCATGTCAGCCCTCTCGAGATCGCGGCTCCGAAACGACGAAAGGGCGAAGCCACCGGAGCGGCGTCGCCCTTTGCGCTATCGCTTCCCTCCGCTGGTCCTAGCCAGATCAGGTTCAAGGGGTCGGCGCCGCGTCCGCCCTCTCAGCCCCCGCGCGGGGCTCCCCCAGCAAACGGCTGTTCGTCCAACGCGATGATACGTCGCGGGGTCCGCCGCGGCAAGGCGGCGCTGCCGTGCGCGCTGGCGCTGGCCGCCCTCGCCGCCGGCGTGCCGCGGCCGGCGCATGCCCAGGGCGGCCCGCCCCTCATCACCGACGACCCCGACACGCCCGGCCCCGGTTACTGGGAGGTCAACTTGTTCGGCTTCCTGGAGCGCAGCCGTCAGAGACGGGTTTGGGAGGAGCCGCGCGTCGACCTC
>DASYRG010000072.1:0-2410 GCA_036004665.1 bacterium
GCGCCGGCTCATCGACGCCGCCAAGTCGCTGCGCGATCAGGGCACGGTGCCCGTCAACGTCGAGGACCCGAATCTCTGTCGAGTGCGCCCCGCCTCGGCCCTCCTGCCCGAAGGCGAGAGCTGGATCACGGCCACGGAGAAAGCGCGCCAGGCCGATGCCGGCGTGCCCATCGCCTGGGTGCCCTTCGTCTGATGGGCCCGTCCGCACGCGAGCCTGATACGGCCCACGACCTCGCGTACTACGAGGCCGTGCCGTATCTGCTCGTGATGGAATCAATCGAGCGTCAGGGCGAATGGCTGCGGCGGGCGGAGTATCCGGAGCTGCCCGGCTGTGTCGCCGAGGCCCCCTCGGCCGTAGAGGCGCTCGAGAAGCTGGAGGGGGAGCGGCTCCGCCTGCTGCGGCAACTCTGGGACCGCGGGGCCTCGATCCCCGTTCCGCGCCCGCCCCTGCTCGGTCCCCGGCCTTCGCGCTCCCCTCCGCGGGCTTTGCGGTAACCCCTGCGTCAACTTCTCCCACCGCGCATTGATCTCGCGCCAACGTCAGGTTTTGCAATCCGACATTTAGCCCATGCAGCCGCGAGCCATCGCGCCGTTGCTGCTGCTGCGGCGGGCGGACGAGGTCATCCAGTAGTGCCGACCAAGTTCGCTGTGGTTCTCGCGGTCGCCCTCATGTTCTTCGCAGCACCAGCGGCATCCGATGCGCAGCAACCTGGCAAGATCCCGCGCATCGGCATTCTCTCAGGCGCGTCCAACTCCTCCACGCCGATGTTTGAGGCATTTCGAGAGGGGCTACGGGATCACGGTTACGTCGAAGGCCGGAACATCGTCCTGGAATTCCGATTGGCGCGGGGAAAGTTGGACCTGTTCCCGGAGTTGGCCGCCGAGCTGGTCCGACTCAACGTTGACGTCATCGTCACCGATGGCGGGAACGCAGCGCCCTTGGCGGCCAGAAACGCGACCCAGACGATCCCGATTGTGATGGCCGTGAGCGGACAGCCAGACAAGGCGGGGTTGATCGCCAGCTTCGCGCGCCCGGGAGGCAACGTGACGGGGTTAACCTTGCTGGCGCAGGAATTGGCGGCCAAGCGGCTCCAGCTCTTCAAACAGGCCGTCCCCCGCGCCACTCGCCTGGGTGTCCTGCTGACGGTAGCTAATTCCCGCACTTCAGACTACATGCGTCTCATGGAGGCGGCGGCCCCCTCGTTGGGCCTGAAGCTTCAAACCGTACCCATCGAGGTGCGCAGCCCGAATGACCTCGACTCCGCATTTCAGTCTTTGGTGCGGAATCACCCCGATGGCTTGGTGACCATCCCGGATGTCATGCTGTGGAACAATCGAACGCGCATCGTGGACTTTGCGCGCAAGAATCGGCTCCCGGCCATGTTCCCGGAACGCGAGTTCGCGGACGTCGGCGGCCTCATGGCGTATGGGCCGGATGTCCGAGCAAATTTCCGGAGGGCCGCAGCCTTCGTCGACAAGATCCTGAAGGGTGCCAAGCCTGCCGAACTGCCAGTGGAGGAGCCTACGAAGATCGAGCTGGTGATCAATCTCAAGACCGCAAAGGCGCTCGGGCTGACGATCCCGCTAGCGCTGCTGCAGCGGGCAGACCAGGTGATCGAGTAGTGGGCCGCCGAAAGTTCATCAGTGCTGTGAGCGTGAGCCTCTTCCGTGCGCCGCTCGCCGCTCACGCCGACGCTCCCGCGAAGCCTCAGGTGTTCCATTCCGACATGGCCCGGGCGGCAGCGTCTGGCAGAGACAAAGCCCGATGTCGTAGAGCGTGTCTGCGCAGCTTGACCTGCCTGGAGGGTTGACCATGCCCAAGCTGACGAAGAACGACGTGCTGAAGAAGGCCGAGGAACTGAAGAACTGGGGCAAGTGGGGCCCCGATGACCAGCTCGGCGTCCTCAACTACATCACCCCCCAGGACATCGTGAATGCCGCGCGACTCGTGAAGAAGGGCAAGGTCTTCCGGCTCGGGCTCGAGCTGGACGAGAACGGCCCGCAGCGCGGGATCTTCGGCGGTCGCTGGAACCCGTTGCACCAGATGCTGGCCACGGGCACTGATGCTGTCCAGGGCAAGCACGACGTCACCCCGGGCCTGCGCTACGCGGATGACGCCATCAACCTGCCCACCCAGGCGGCCACGCAGTGGGATGCGCTCTCGCACGTCTTCCTGGGCGAGCAGATGTGGAACGGGTATCCGGCCACCCTCGTCGATAGCCGGGGCGCGCACAGGAACGGCATCGAGAACTTCGCGAACAGGATGGTGGGCCGCGGCGTCTTGCTCGATGTGGCGCGCCACAAGGGCGTGCCGTTCCTCCAGGACGGCTACGGGATCACCGTCGCCGATCTGGACGCCACCGCCAAGAAGGAAGGCGTGGAGGTGCGTCGCGCCGACTTCGTGATCATC
>DASYRG010000073.1:0-16833 GCA_036004665.1 bacterium
CGGAGACCCGCATCCTCGAGGGGCTGGGCCGGAAGGCGGGGAGGTGGAACGTGGCAGAGCGCACGCTCGACGAGACCACCGAGCGGGAGGAGTTCCGCAAGCAGCACCTCTACGAAGGGATGGCGTTCAAGAGCCTGAGAACCCATCCCGTCCACCAGCGGAAAATGCGGGGCAGCGCCGGCGCCCACTTCGCCCTCTCCGGCAACCGGACGATCGACGCGCACATCAGCGAGCTCCCGCCGGGCGGGCACAACAAACGGCACCGGCACGTCAACGAGGCGATCATCTACATTCTCGCCGGTCGAGGGTATTCGATCATTCAGAAAGAAGGGGAACCGCCGACCCGGATCGAGTGGGAAGAGGGCGACATGTTCTCCCCTCCGCTGTGGGCGTGGCACCAGCACTTCAACACCGATTCGGAGCGTCCGGCCCGGTATCTGGCCGTCACAAATGCCCCGCTCATGATCACCATGGGATTGTTCCGCAAAGAGCAGGGGATGGAGCAGACGTAGGAAGGGGGCGGACAGGATGGTCGTGCGGAGCAGGGGCAGGGTGCTGGCCGGAGCGCTGCTGGCGGTCATGACGCTCTGGTGGGCGCCGGCGGAGCCTGCGGGAGCCGGCGCCGCACCGTCGATTGTCGCGCGGGCGGCGCTGTACAAGGCCACGGACCGGCAGGCCTTCCTCGAGGCGGGGGCGCAGCGTGAAAGGGCTCTGATGATCTACACCTCCATGGATCTCGAGGAGTCCCAGCCGATCCTGGAGGCCTTCATGAAGAAGTACCCCTTCATCCGGGGGGAGATCTACCGGGCGACGGGTGAAGAGGTGGCGCAGAAACTGATCACCGAGTACCGCGGGCGGAAGCACCTGGCCGACGTCTTCGAGGGCACCGGCATCGACGTGGCAAAGATGATCAAGGAAGGCTACGGCCAGAACTTCTTCACCCCTCGGGCGGGCACCTATCCGCGCCAGGGCAAGGACCCCGGCGGGTTCTGGGTGGCCACACGCTACAACATGCTGGTCGCGGCCTGGAACACCAACGCGGTCTCCGACGCCGACTCGCCGCGCACCTACGAAGACCTGGTCAACGTGAAGTGGCGCGGCAAGATCGGCATCGAGGCCACCGACCAGGTGTGGCTCGGCACCCTGCTGGAGCTGTGGGGCGAGGCGAAGGCGATGGAGTTCTTCCGGGCGCTGAGTGCTCAGAACCTCCTCATCCGGACAGGCCACACGTTGCTGGCCGAACTGATCGTAGCCGGCGAAGTGCCGATGTCGCCCACGATCTACAACCACCGCGCCGAGCGGCTGAAGTCCCGCCGCGCGCCGATCGACTGGCGGCCGCTCCAGCCGGTCGTGGCCATCCCCCACGTGATCGGGCTGCCCAAGAACGCGCCGCACCCGCACGCCGCCATGCTGTTCGTCGACTTCCTCCTCTCCCGCGAAGGGCAGGAGGAACTGGTCAAGACCGGTCGCATCCCGGCGCACCCGCTGGTCGCCGCGAACCCCCCCTACCTGAACCAGGGCTTCAGTTACAAGGTGATCGATCCGAACACGTTCCTGGAGAAGTTTCCGCGCTACGACCAGATCTGGCAGGAACTGATCATCCGGCGGCGCTAGACACCCGCGGATGATCTAGGCATGGCCCAGGCCGCACCCGCATCGGCGACGGTGTTCCGCCCGCCGCGGCGGGTGCGGTTGTCTGCGCAACAACTCCTGCCGGTGGCGATCGCCCTGCTCGTCGCCTACCTGACGCTGCTGCCCTTCATCTTCCTGCTCTACGGGAGCTTCTTCACACCCACGGTGGGCGGCCAGGCCGGCGTCTTTACGCTACAGAACTACGTGCGCGCCTACACCGATCGATCCGCGCTGCCGGTCGCGGCGAACTCCATCGTCTTTGCGGTGGGCACGATGGCCCTCGCCTTTGCCATCGGAACGATGTTGGCGTGGATCACCGAACGCACCAACACGCCGCTGCGCGGGATGTTTTTCGCCGTCAGCCTGATCCCCCTCATCATCCCGGGCATCCTCTTCACGCTCTCCTGGATCTTCCTGCTCAGCCCGCGCATCGGGATGATCAACCAGTGGCTAATGGGCCTGCTTGGGCTGGGCGGCCCGCCCTTCGACGTGTACTCCATGGGCGGGATGATCTGGGTGGAGGGGCTGCACTGGTCGCCGATCGTCTACCTGTTGATGTCGGCGGCCTTTCGCTCCATGGATCCCGCGCTGGAGGAGGCGGCCCTGATGTCCGGCAGCAGCGTGCTGCAGACCTTCGCCCGCATCACGCTCCGGCTGAACGTCCCGACGATCATCGGCGTCTGCCTGCTGATGTTCCTGCGGGGACTGGAGACGTTCGAGGTCCCTGCCATCATCGGCATCCCCGCGGGGATTCACGTCTTCACATCCAAGATCTACCTAGCCGTAAAAGCCTACCCTTCGGACTTCGGCCTCGCGGGCGCGTATTCCACCAACCTGCTGCTGCTGACGCTGGGCGGAGTGTATCTCTATGGGCGCGTCACCCGGGAGGCGTCGCGCTACGCGACAGTGACCGGCAAGGGGTTCCGCCCCCGCGTCATCGACCTGGGCCCCTGGCGGTACCTCGCGACCGCCCTCATCATCGCCTACCTGAGCGTGATGGTGGCGCTCCCGCTCTTCGTGCTGCTGTGGAACTCCGTCCTGCCCTTCTACATCAAGCCGTCGCTGCAGGCCCTCTCCATGCTCACGCTGGAGAACTACACCTTCCTGTTCGGACTGCCCAAGACAACGCGGGCACTCATCAACAGCCTGGTGCTCTCACTGGGCAGCGCGACGATCGTCATGTTCGCCACCTCCATCATCGCCTGGATCACGGTGCGCACCAAGCTGCGCGGCCGCTGGGTGCTCGACAACCTGGCCTCGCTGCCCTTGATCTTCCCGGGGATCGTCATGGGCGTGGCGCTGATCTGGGTCTACCTGACGCTGCCGATCCCGATCTACGGGACGATCTGGATCCTGCTCGTCGCCTACGTCACGCGGTACCTGCCCTACGGCATGCGCACCGCATCGTCGTCGCTCGTCCAGATTCACCGCGAGCTGGAGGAAGCGGCCGAGATCAGCGGCGCCTCCTGGTGGCGGACCTTTGTCCGCATCGTCCTGCCGCTGCTGCGCCCTGGGCTGCTGGCGGGTTGGATCTACATCGTCATCGTCTCGATCCGAGAACTCTCCAGCAGCATCCTCCTCTGGGGGCCGGGCGCGGAGGTCCTCTCGATCTACATCTTCGACCTCTGGAACACCGGGCATCCGCAGGAGCTGTCCGCCCTGGGGCTGATGATGGTGGGATTCCTCTTCCTCCTCGCGCTCATCTCGCGGCGGCTCAGCCAGCGGTACGGACTGCGGCACGAAGCCTAGCCGGTGGTCGGAGTCCACGAACTGCTCAAGGTCTTCCACACCGGACGGGGGCCGGTCGTGGCCTGCGATCGCATCAGCTTCGAGGTCCAGGAGGGACGGTTCTTCACGCTGCTGGGGCCGTCCGGGTGCGGCAAGACGACGACACTGCGCTGCATCGCTGGACTGGAGCGGCCGGACGGCGGAGAGATCGAGCTGGCCGGCCGCGTGGTGTACTCGGGGCGCAGCCGCGTCTTCGTGCCGCCGAACAGGCGCGACATCGGCATGGTCTTCCAGTCCTACGCGATCTGGCCCCACATGACGGTCTTCGACAACGCCGCCTTCCCGCTCCAGGCCGGCCGGCTGCGACTGTCCGGGCCATTGCTGAGACGGCGCGTCGCCCAGGCGCTGGCCACGGTACGGCTGGACGGCCTCGAGGACCGTCCCGCCACCAACCTCAGCGGCGGCCAGCAGCAGCGCCTCGCCCTCGCCCGCGCGCTGGCCCGGGAGCCGAAGCTGCTGCTGCTCGACGAACCGCTCTCCAACCTGGACGCGAAGCTGCGCGAGCAGATGCGGCTGGAATTGCGCGAACTGCAGCGCCGCCTGCGTATCACGACGATCTACGTCACCCACGACCAGGTGGAGGCCCTCTCGATGTCCAACGTCGTGGCCGTGATGTCTGAGGGACGCATCGCCCAGATCGGGGCCCCCCGCGAGATCTACGAGCGTCCGGCCAGCCGGTTCGTGGCCGACTTCATCGGCTCGACCAACTTCCTCGCAGGCCGAGTGACGGGCCCCGCCGGCGACGGGCTCGTCCGTGTGGAGACCGCGCATGGGCCGATCCGCTGCCTCGCTTCCGCCGACGCGCTGCCCGGGACGGACGTCTTGGTCTCCGTCCGTCCCGAGGACGTCGAGGTGGTTCCCGACAGTGGGCTCGCGGGGAATCTCGATGCGTGGAAGGCGACGGTCGAGCAGGCCGTCTTTCTGGGGGAATCGCTGGATTGCCGGCTGACGGTTGATGGCTTGAAGTTACGCGCCCGGGTGCATCCCTCGATCCGGCTGCGACGAGGTGACCACGTTTCCGTGTCCTTCAGGCCGGAACGTTGCGTCGCCATTCGGCCCGGGGCGGAAACGACGTAGTGGACGCGGCTGCCGTCCGGCGCGTGGGCGTCATCGGCCTGGGGAGGATGGGCCTGCCGATGGCCCGCCACCTCCTGCGAGCGGGCTTTGATGTCTCCGGCTACGATCGTGACCCGGAGCGCCTGGCGGCGCTGGCGGAGGGAGGCGGCGGGTCGGCCGGGTCCCTCAGCGAACTGGCCCGCGGCGCCGACGCCGTGCTGCTGATGGTGGCGGATGACGCGCAGGTCAGGGAGGCAGCGCTTAGCTCAGACGGGATCCTCTCCGCCGCGCGCCCGGGGACCGTGCTGATCATCTCCAGCACGGTGAAGCCTTCCACCTGCCGCGAGGTGGCCGACGCGGCGGGGGCTCGCGGCGTCCAGGTCCTTGACGCCCCGGTGGCGCTGGGACAGCGCGCCGCAGAAGCGGGCAGGCTCACCGTCTACGTCGGCGGTCCGGCGGAGGTCTTCGAGCGGTGCCGTCCCGTCTTTTCGGCCTTTGGCCGGGAGGTGGTGCACCTCGGCGAGGAGGTCGGCGCGGGCCAGGTGGCCAAACTCGCGAACAACTTGATCCTGTGGGCGGGTATCGTTGCCGCGCACGAGGCGCTGACGTTCGGGGCGCGCCTCGGAGTCCCTCCGAGGCAGTTGCGTCTGGCGCTGCAAGAGGGCAGCGCCGACAGCCATGCGCTGCGTGAACTCCACCTCCATACCCTCAGCTGGCCGCAGAAAGACCTGGCTCAGGCGATGGAAGTCGCCGGGGAAATCGGCGTCACGCTGCCCCTCGCGGGGCGCGTCGCCGAGCTCATGCAGGCGCTGACGCGAGAGGACCTGCAGCGTCTCACCTAGAGGCGCGTTTCAGGAGGACACGATGACTGATCACGTCACACAGCGAAGCCGGGGCGCCGCCGTCGCACCGTCAACTTCGGGACGCGCCGAATACGGATCGGACCTCATCGTCGACCTGATGCGCGCCTATGAGATCGAGTACGCGGCGCTCAACCCCGGAGCCACCTTCCGCGGGCTGCACGACTCCATCGTCAACTACGGCGGCAACCGGATGCCCCAGATCATCCTCTGCAACCACGAAGAGATCGCCGTGGCGGTGGCACAAGGGTACGCCAAGGCAACGGGCCGCCCGATGGCCGCCATCGTGCACAACGTCGTCGGCCTGCTACACGCCGCCATGGCCATCTACACAGGGTGGCTCGACCGCGCGCCGGTGCTGGTCATGGGCGGGACGGGCCCTATGGCGGTGGAGGCGCGCCGTCCCTGGATCGACTGGATCCACACCGCCCTCGTGCAGGGCAATGCGGTGCGCGACTACGTCAAGTGGGATGACCAGCCGGCCAGCCTGCAGGGGATCATCGAGTCATTCATCCGCGGCCATCGCATCGCCACCACGGAACCGCAGGGGCCGATCTATCTGTGCTTCGACGCCGCCCTGCAGGAGGAAAAACTCGCGGAGCCGTTGCCCATCCCCGACGTCGCCCGCTATGCGCCCCCCACCCGCACTCAGTCCGACCCGGCCGCCCTCGAGACGCTGGCGGGGTGGCTGACGGAGGCGGACTCTCCGGTGCTCCTGGCCGATTACGTGGGGCGCAACCTGGCCGCCGTGCCCGCGCTGGTGCGGCTGGCCGAAACCATGGCCCTACCGGTGATCGACCTGGGCAGCCGGCACAACTTCCCGAATACTCACCCGCTCGACCTGACGGACGCAGAAGACGAACTCCTCCCGCAAGCCGATCTCATCCTGGCCCTGGACGTCTTCGACCTGCAGAAGGCGGTCGCGACCACCGACCGCACGACCCGACATGCCCGGTCGCGTCTGCGCCCTGAGACCCGGGTGGCGCACATCTCCTTGAATGACGTCATGGTCCGCAGCTGGATCCAGGAGCCGGGACGGTTGCAGCCCGTGGACCTGCCGATCACCGCCGACACCTCGCTGGCGATTCCTGCGCTGGCTGACCTCTGCGCCCGCGCCCTGCAACAGGATGCCGTCCTGCGCGCCCGACGCGATCGCCGGCGGGCCGATCTGGAGCTGAAGCACCGCGCCCTCTACGACGGCTGGCGGGAAGCCGCGGAGCGGCTCCGCGACGAGCAGCCCATCTCTCTGCCGCGGCTGGCCCAGGACCTCTGGGAGGTTATCAAGGATGAGGAGTGGACGCTGGTCAATCGGGACCTCCGGGGCTGGACCCGACGCCTGTGGGACTGGAACACGTCGACGCCCTACATCGGCGCCCACATGGGCGGCGGGGTCGGGTACGGCGTGGGCCATTCGGTGGGCGCAGCGCTCGCCCTCAGCGACACGCGGTTGTGCATCGACATCCAACCCGATGGCGATCTCCTCTACACTCCCAGCGCGCTGTGGACGGCCGCGCACCACCGGATTCCCCTGCTCATCGTCATGTTCAACAACCGTTCATACTACAACGACCAGGAGCATCAGGTCCTGATGGCCCGGGCCCGCGGCCGGGATGTCGAGAACGCGCATATCGGCCAGGCCATGGCCGACCCCCCGGTCGACTTCGCCGCACTGGCCCGCTCCTTCGGGATCGAGGCCTGGGGTCCGGTCGAGGAGCCGGGTGACCTCCGCCCGGCGCTGCAGCGCGCGGTGCGCTACGTGCGCGCAGAACGAAAAGCGGCGCTGCTGGACGTCGTGATGCAACCGAGATGAGAGCTCCTCGGCTCAGTGGGGGAGATGGAGCGGAAGGATCTTTCCCCTGGGACTGGCGTGTGGAGCCTGCCGCCGCACCCGCACCGTGCCGGCGCCCTGCCAGACCCTGGCCATGAATTGATTCCCGCGTGATCCGGCAGAGAGGGATGCGAACACCCGCGAGATCAGCCGCGTCTCGTCCACGCCGCCGACGCTCGGGTGGACCAACAGGGTGAGACGTGTCTGTCCCTTTTCGTCCTCTTCTTCCACCAGTTGGTAGTCTCCGGGGCCGCCGCCGAACTCACCGGGGAGTGTCTGTTCGAACAACTCGAAGAGATCCCCGTAGAAGTAGTTCAGGCCTTCACTCGTAAACTTCTCGAAGCTGCGGATGCGGTGCACGTGGAGGTTCAGGCCTGCCGCTCCCAGGGCGCAGCCGCACTCCCTTCTCTCCAGGAGGGCGTAATCTCCGCTGGCGACGTTCAGCAGCATCCGCGGAGCCAGCGGGGTCAGCGTTGTGCACAGCAGCGGGTGAATCGGAGGTCCGTCGCCCGGCAGGGGCGAGGGATGAGCGAGCAGTGCCAGAAAGTGCTCATTGACGTGGACGTCATCGGTATACCGTCGGTCGGCGCACCCAAAGCCGATGTTCACTCCGCCCCCGTACGCGTAGCGGCTCGCCGCTCTGGCGCCGAGCCGCTCGATCACCTCGCGCTTCGACTCGGTGTAGGGCTCCCCGATCGCGATGAAGGTCGTCCCCTCCAGGGAGACACCCATCTCCTCGGCCGTCCGCGCGATCCGCGCCGCGTTGCTCGCCGCCGTGGTGATGCAGCACGCGATCCCCCGCCGGTGCTCTTCCTGAACCCAGTGCACGATCCAACGCAGATCTGGGAGCTGAATAAACTGCGGCCAGGGGAAACGGGCGCCTGAGAGCCTTCCGGTAAGAATGATCAACTGCGTGAGCAGGTAGTAGTAACTCCGCTCCGCCCGGCTGTGCACCGAGATCCGGTGGGAGAACCAGCGCGCAACCGGAATCCCGAGCTTGCCGAGGATCAAGAGATTGTTGGTTCCGGGCGCGGCGGGGAGAATGCCGTCGCACAGGGCGTGGGCGCGCGAATAGAGATCGTGAGAGGCGTAGAAGAGGCCGGCGGCGGCCGTGCGCACAGCCAGCCAGTCGAGCGGGATGAAGGTACTGACGGGCTCGTTTCTCGTGCCGCTGCTGATCCCGATGAACCCCGACGCCGGCCCCGGACGGAGAAAGAGTTCCGGCGCCACGCGAAAGGAGGTCCCGCCCCGGACGACCTCCTTCTTCCCCTTGAATTCGTCTGCGGTCAGGTAGACGCCCGCCTCGGCCAGCCGCAGGAGCGCGCCATCCACGCCGTGCTGGCGGACCGAGTGCTCCAGGTCACCGAACGTTGCCCCCGCCAGGTGGAGGAGGGTCTGATAGGGGCTCTCCGGTCTCTCGAAGACCTGCGTCCGCAGCACCTCGAGGAAGTTGTGCTCACGCCGATCCAGGCCGCGGCGGATCTCCTTCGCAGCGCCGGCCACGGTCAGACGATCACGGACAAAGCGCCGCACGCCGGCGAGAAGGCGAGCAGTGCGCATCGGGTGGAAGCGTTCCATTCCAGGGGCCCTGACGTCTAGCGGAAGACCAGGCTCTTGACGACAACGGGCACTACTCCCTGGTCGGGAAGAGGGCGGCCGATGTCGATGTAGTCAAACTCGCGGAGCAGGACCTGGTCGATGCACACGATGGCGCCACCGACGCCGAACTCCCCCTGCAAGAGGGCGCCCACGAGTCCAGCAACGTCGGCGTCGACCACCAGCAGCAGCGGGTGGCCGTCGGTGACCTCGGGGAGCGCCGAAGTGATCCCCGCGCAGAGTTCCCGCAGCGAGGCGTAGTCCGCTCCGTGGCGCCACTGCAGGGCCAGCGCAAAGCGGCCATCTCCCCCGGAGGCGCCGTCGAGATCCAGGCGGACCAGCCCCCTTCGCACGGCCTCGGCAATCTCGGGCGCGGACCGGGGCACCCGGCGCAGGCTGAGGACGGGGAGGCTGCGCAGCGGCAAGATGTCATGGTCGGAGAGGAAGATCGTGTCTCCGCTCAACTGCACGGTGTACTGGGAGGCGCCGATGCAGGTGGCGCGAATGGCCTCGCGCGGCTCGAGCAGCTCCATGCTCAACTCGGCGGCGCGGCGGCGGAGCGCGTCGGCCAGCCGGGGACCGAGATCCCCGAAGTCGCGCCCTTCTCGTCCATAGACGTACTCCCCCACCCCGCCGGAGATGACGATGCGGCGGAAGGGCAGAGATGCGCCCAGCGGCTCCGTGATCCAGTGGTCGTACGCCCTGGCACCCTGCGCAATCTGAAGGACGACGCCGGCCAGGTAGGCCGCGAGGCGATCGAGGTCGTGGGACGGCAGGCGGCCGTCCAGGGTCGGGAGCTGTTCGAGGCCGGCGGCCCGGGCGAGCCGCAGGCCCGCAGCCTCGAGGCGGGTCAGCCGCCCGTCAGCCTCCCATGCCAGCAGGCGCGCGCCGAGGTGAATGGCGGCGGTCTCCCGGACCTCGCCCTGAACGCAGAGCCCGAACTTCGTCGTGCCGCCACCGATGTCCACGTTCAGCAGCGCTCCATCGAGTGCGGCGGAGAGCTCCACCGCCCCCGAGCCATGGGCGGCGAGGAGGCTCTCCAGGTTGGGCCCGGCGGTGGCCACGACGAACTTGCCCGCCTCGCGCGAGAACAGATCAGCGATCGCCCGCGCGTTCTCCCGCAGCGCCGCTTCACCGGTAGTGATCAACGCACCCGCGTCGACCTGATCCCGCTGGACCCCCGCCTCCTCGTACGAGCGAGTGATGAACCCCTCGAGAACCGCGGCGTCAATCTGCCCCGAGGGGAGGTAGGGGGTGAAGATGACGGGCGATCGGTGCAGGATCTCGCGCTGGGTGACGGCGTAGCGGCTGCTCAGACGGCGGCCCTGCCGCTCCAGGGTGAGCCGGGAAAAGATGAGATGCGAGGTCGAGGTGCCGATGTCCACGCCGACGCTGACCAGGACCACCCGGTCGCCGACGTAGACGACGTCGCCCTCTTCCCCCTCGAGATGGAGGTGCTCGTCGTCAAGTTCGTGCATCCCTACTCCACGGGAGAGACCGCCGCGATATACTCGTCCATCCTGACTTCGACGCCGTTCGCCCCGCAGCGCTCGACGAACATCCGATGGACGCGCGGGTCCTGGTCCTCGTACTCGATCTGGTTGCCTCCGGCTTTGGCACTCTTGTCGATGCCCTGATGATCCAGGTAGCGGGTGAGCTTCCACTTCGTGCTGCCCCACCGGATCGCCAAGTACCGCGCGGGCGTGGGTCCGGTATTGAAGTGCTGGTGCCACCACATCCCCGGCGGAACCAGCATGGATCCCGGGGTCCAGCGGATGTCTTCGAACCGCTCCTCGCGGTCCCGCCACATCAGGGTGAACCCCTGCCCTTCCAGGATGATCACGTGCGCGCCGGGGCCGTGGCGATGCGCCTTCTTGTACGTGCCCACCGGAAACTCGGAGACGTGGGCGACCAGCATGTTGTTGGCCAGCTCGAACTTCACGTGCCGTCCGCCCGCCCCGCGCTCGTGCCATTCGAACAGCGAGAGGTTGGCCACGTCGGCGACGAAGTTCGTCTCCCAGATCCGCTGCGAACTGTCCGGCCGGACATACAACGGCCCCTCCCCGCTGAAGTACTCCTCCTGGCCCTGGAAGCGGTCGGCAAAGTCAAAGGGGCAGTTGAAGATAAAGTCGGTATTGCGCAGCAGGCTGATCATCAGCGGGGCGGTCGTCACGGCGAGGAGTCGGGCCGGCTCCCGCCCAGAGCCGTTGTGCAGCCGGTGGAAGGTGTTCAGGGGAACGGCGAAGAGGCTGCCCCGCTGCCACTCGAAGGTCTGGCGGGCGCCACCCTCTGTCCAGACCTCGCACGACCCCCGGCCGCCGATGACGAAGAAGACCTCTTCAAAGAGGTGGCGTTCGGGGGCCACGGAGGCTGCGGGAGGGATCTCCAGCACGTAGGCGTTGTCGGTGTCTTCCGTCCCGACCAACTGAATGTATGCGCCGCGGGCCTCCAGTCGCGGCCAGGGGACGACCTCGACCTGGGCGAGGTCATCGACGGAAAACCCGTCGATGACGGGAAGCCCCTCGGCGTCCAGGAAGGCCTTGTAGCCGGTGCGCCCCCACTCCTCAGGCATGCGGAGGACCGTCTTCTCCATCCCCGCCCTCCAGGTAGTGATGTTCTTCCCAGGGTACACGGCCCTCCTCCCAACGCCAAGCCGCGCGCCCGTCAGAGGGAGGAAAGCACCCCGGCGCGGCTGTAATTAGCGGGCGGGAGTTCCATCCAGGGGACAAGGGGAGGGGATTCGAGTGAGGGGCATCCGCGTCATCCTCCTGGCGGTGTTGCTCGCGGTGACGATGATCCTGCCGGTGTATGCCCAGGCGCCCTCGTTTGCCGGCAAGACGGTCACGATCATCGTGGGCTACCCGCCCGGCGGGGGCTACGACCTGATCTCCCGCATCGTCTCGCGCCACCTGGGCAAGTTCCTGCCCGGGACCCCGGCGGTGATCGTGCAGAACATGCCGGGGGCCAACAGCATCATCGCCGCCAACCACGTCTACAACGTGGCCAAGCCGGATGGCGTCACCATTGCGCTGTTCAACCGCAACCTGATCCTGGGACAGCTGGTCCAGGTCGACGGCATCAGGTTCGACATGACGAAATTTGCCTGGATCGGCAGTCCCGCCAGCGAAACCACTATCCTGGCGATCCGGGCCGACCTGCCCTTTCGGACCGCGGCCGACCTGCGCGCGGCCAACCCGGAGGTGATCGTGGGGGCCACAGGCCCGGGAGCCAGCACCTACGATTTCCCGCTGCTGCTGAAGGCCTTCGCCGGGTTCAAGATCCGCATCATCAGCGGCTACCCGTCCAGCGGCGAGATCATGCTCGCCATCGAGCGGAAGGAAGTGGACGGACGCGCCGGTTCGTATTCCTCGATCAAACCCTTCATCGACCGCGGGCTCGTCCGTCCCATTGTGCGGGGGCATGCGTCCGTCCCCGCGATCGCCCAACTGCCGGTCGACGAGAACCTGGTCACGGACGAGCGGGCGAAGCAGGTGATGCGCCTGCGCTCGGTCCCCGAACTGATCGGGCGACCCTTCGTCATGCCGCCGGGCACGCCCGCGGAGTTCGTCACCGCCTTCCGGGAGGCGTTCCGCCGGATGACTCAGGACAAGGAGTTCGAGGCGGAGGCCGAGCGAGCCGGGTTCGAGATCAACTACGTCACCGGCGATGTCGCGCTGCGCACCATTCGAGAGGTGTTGACGGCGCCGGCCGACGTGGTGAAAGTGTTCCGCCAGTTCTTCCAGTTCAACTGAGACGCGGCTGACCCGCTCTCCATGATCGACGCGCTCTTCGGGGCGCTCCTCGAGGTTTTGCGGTGGGATGCTCTGAGCTTCATGCTCATCGGCATCGCCGCGGGCTTCTGGGTTGGCCTGCTGCCCGGGCTGGGCGGGGGGACGACACTCGCCCTGATGCTGCCGTTCGTGTTCCGGATGCAGCCCGTGCAAGCGTTTGCCTTCCTGCTCGGCATGCATTCTGTCGTGGCGACGACCGGCGACATCACCTCGATCCTCTTCGGCATCCCCGGCGAGGGCACGACGGCGGCCACTATCCTCGATGGCCACCCCATGGCCAAGCAGGGGCAGGCGGGTCGTGCCCTGGGAGCGGCGCTGATGAGTTCGCTGGTCGGGGCCTGGATCGGCGCCGCCGCCCTCGCCCTCGCCATCCCCGTGGTGCGGCCCCTGGTCCTGATCTTCGGGTCCCCTGAATTGTTCATGCTCTCCGTCCTGGGGATTGCGTTCATCGCCTCACTCAGCGCGAGGGGGCGCCGCGCGATGCTGCGCGGCTTCCTGGTGGGGTGCCTGGGCCTCTTCCTCGCCGCCGTCGGCCAGGACCCCCAGGCGGGCGGCCTCCGCTACACGTTCGGACTCCTCTACCTCTGGCAGGGGCTGGAACTGGTGCCGGTCCTGATCGGCTTCTTTGCCATCCCCGAGATCATCGACGTGGCGGTGCGCGGGCGGTCCATCGCCGGGACACTCCCCGCGGGCCGGCTGGGTGGAGTCCTCGAGGGGATCAAGGACACCTTTCGCCACTTCTGGCTGACGATCCGCTGCAGCCTGATCGGCACCTACATCGGCATCGTCCCGGGGTTGGGCGGGGCGGTGGCGCAGTGGATCGCCTACGGCCACGCGGTCCAGAGCGCGCGAACCCCGCAAGAACGGGACGGCTTCGGCAAGGGCGACGTCCGCGGCGTCCTCGGGCCGGGTGCGGCCAACAACTCGAAAGAGGGGGGTGACCTGATCCCTACGGTCGCCTTCGGCGTGCCGGGGAGTTCGTCGATGGCGATCCTGCTCGGCGCGTTTCTTCTCGTCGGCCTCACGCCCGGCCCCGACATGCTAACGAGCCACCTCAACGTCACGCTCTCCATGGTCTGGACGATCGTCCTGGCCAACGCGATCACGGTCGGGGCCAGCCTGCTCTTCCTCAACCAGCTGGCCCGCTTGACGACCATCCGGGGATCGCTGCTCCTCCCCTTCCTGGTCCTCCTCACCTTCATCGGGGCCTACGCCACGAACAACAGCCTCGGCGACATCGTTGTGATGCTCCTCTTCGGCGGCCTGGGGTATCTTCTGGTCCGCCTGCGCTGGCCCCGGGCGCCGCTGGTGCTCGGCCTGGTGCTGGGGAAAATCGCGGAGCGATATCTCTGGATCTCCGTCGCGCGCTATGGCGCCGGATGGCTCGGCCGCCCCATCGTCCTCATCCTGCTGGTGCTGACGGTGGTGGTCGTGGGTTCCGCTTTGATCAGGCAGTGGCGCCCCGAGGGGGAGCCGGAGGTTCATGGAGCCACGGGTGAGGCTTAGACCCTCCTTCTTCTTCAGCCTCGCCATTGCCCTGGGAGCGGCCTGGGCGCTGTGGGAGACGTGGGGCTGGCCGATCAAAACTGCTCTCTACCCGCGCGCCGTGGTGATCCCGCTGCTGCTGCTGGCGGCGGGGGAGACCGCGCTCAGCCTTCGTCCCGAGAAGGACGAGGCTGGCCCGGTCTCTCTCTCGGCGGCGAGAACCTCCAAGGAGGTCATGGAGGTCATCATCGCCAGCGAGGTCCCCGAAGAGGTGGCCCTGCGCCGCACCGCGGTGACCGTCCTCTGGCTGGTGGGCTTCCTGCTGGCGGTCCTCCTGGTTGGTTTCCCGCGCGCGATCCCTCTCTTCGTCTTTGCCTATCTCAAAGGAGCGGGAAGGGAAGGCGTTGTGCCCTCGCTCCTCCTCACGGTCGTGGCCTGGGCGATCTTTCAGGGGCTCTTCGTGACGCTGCTCCACCTCCCGTTTGCTGAGGGGTGGCTTTGGGGCATCCTCATCAGGTACGGGGCGGGGTGGATGAGGTGACCGGACAGTGGCGAGAACCAGAGGGATACCGGCGGGCCGGGTTTGGGAGGTGGAAACGCCCCCGCGCGCCGTACGACCTCTTCATGGAGTCCGAGGGGGTTCCTGTCTACCGGGGGATCGGGGTGCGGCGAGTACAGGACCTCGAACTCGTCAGTTGGGAGCGGGTCGGCGGGAAGGGCGCCTTCATCCAGCTCTACGGCACGGAAGGGATTTGGGGGATGTACCTGGCGGAGATCCCACCGGCCGGCGCGCTGCAGCCCGAGCGGCACCTCTACGAGGAAGTGATCTTCGTCGTGGAGGGACGCGGCGCCGCCGAGGTGTGGACCGAGGCGGGAGAACGCCCCGAGGTCTTCGAGTGGCAGCCCGGCTCGCTCTTCACCATCCCCCTCAATGCGCACCACCGGCTCATCAACGCGATGTCGTCCGGGCCGACGCTGCTCCTGGTGGGCACGACCGCTCCCACGGTGTTCAACCTGTACGGGAATCCCGATTTCGTCTTCACCTGTCCCTACGTCTTCACCGACCGCTACGCCGGAGGCGCCGGCTACTTCAAGGCGAACCTCACCGAAATCGAGCCCGACCCGCACCGCGGCCTGGCCATGGTGCGGACTAACATCGTCCCTGACGCGGTCCGCGTCCCCCTGCCCCTGGACAACCGCCGCTCGCCCGGGTTCCGCCGCCTCGAGCCAGCGCTGGACCGGAACGTCTTCTACCTTTGGATCGGCCAGCACGAGACCGGGCGCTACTCGAAGGCGCACACGCACGAATCGGCGGCGGTGCTGATCTGCCTGAGCGGGAAGGGCTACACCTACGCCTGGCCGCGGGAGGTGGGGGCGCGGCCGTGGGAGTCGGGACAGGCCGAGCGCGTGGTGCGTCAGGATTACGAGCCGGTGGGGATGGTCTCCGCGGCGCCGATGGGTGGGCAGGGGTTTCATCAGCACTTCGGCGTCGGCCGGGAGCCGCTGCGCCTGATGGCCTGGTTCGGGCCTTTCGGCCGCGGGACGGGGCGCGAGCCTGGAAGGCCCGGCGAGGACGTCCTGGACAAGAACGCCATGAACCTGGACGAAGGGGGCAGCTCGATTCCCTACTGGGACGAAGACCCTCATCTGCGCCAGGAATATGAATCGGCGCTGCGCGGTGTCGGCGCCGAGTCCCGGATGGCGGACGCATTCTACCGGAGGCCGGAGAGTGTAGGCGCGTCCGATTCCAACGCGATCCCGTGATCCAGCCGTGAATCGCCAGACGGCCGACGCCGTCCGAGCAGATGTCGCGCGGGCGTCGCAGGTCCTTGCCCTTGAAGACCACGGCGATCTGATCTATGGACACGCCTCCATCCGCGACCCCGACGGCCGCGGCGTCTGGATCAAGGCCTCGAGCTGGGGGTTTGAGGAGATCACGCCGGAGCGGGTGCTCCTCGTGGGATGGGACGGTGAGCTGCTGGACGGCGAGGGGCGCCGGCACATGGAGTATCCGATCCACACCGAGATCATGCGCGCCCGGCCTGATGTGCGCTGCGTCGTGCACACCCACGCCCCGGCTGCGGTGGCCTTCGCATCGCTCGAGCACCCCCTCCGCCCCATATCGCACGAGGGGACGCTGTTTACACCCCCCGACATCGCCCGATTCACGAAGACCGGCGACCTCATCGTGACACGCGAACTCGGTGAAGCGGTCGCGGCTTCCCTCGGTGCGCGGAACGCCGTCCTGCTCGTCCACCACGGCATCGTGACCGTCGGAGAGGACGTCCAGACGGGCGTGATGATGGCGATCTTCCTGGAGCGCGCCTGCCGCAAGCAGCTGCTGGCGATGTCCGCGGGTGAACTACGGACCTGGTCGAGCGACGAAGAGGCGCTGGCCAAACGGCAGCATGTCTATTCGGCGGCGCGGGCCTGGGACTACCTGGTGCGGCGGCTTGGGGAACCCACCGGTCCTTCCTAGCGGGGGGCGCCGGGTCACGCAGAGGAGGGGGCCACCCCGGCAGGGAAGTGTTCTGCCGACCGCCCTCCTCCAGCCAGGGTGCCGATTTCGGCTCTTTTGTGCTTCGAGGAGGAGCGGCATGGAGGTGAGAGTTTTGAGGTCTCGATTGCTGTTGAGTTTCGCCATCCTCTTTGCGCTGGCGTTTACCCTGTCGCCGGTAGGCGCACAGGCGCCGCGCACCGTCACCCTGAAGGTCTGGACGATGGGACCTGACAACCCGTCCATCACGCGGTTTACGAACGTTCAGACGGCCGCAGAGCGCCTGAACGCGGCGCTCCG
>DASYRG010000074.1:0-68448 GCA_036004665.1 bacterium
CGGCAGGTTCTGCTGGGTGAACGCCGCCGATGGCCAAAGGAATGAGCCGATCAACACGACTGCAAGCAGAGTGTAACGCCACTTCATGACCAACACCTCCCATGCCCTATGGCATTCGGTCTACCTTCCTTCTCCAAACTAGGAAGCGACCGAGCACCCGGATAGTCCACGAAATGGACTGCTCGACTGTCTCAGGGGGAGGAGGTAGTTCGAAGCCCGAGCTCTCGCCCGGGCATCATGAAGGATCTTCGAACCTGGCTGGGGGAGGAGGATTCGAACCCCCGCTAACGGGTCCAGAGCCCGTCGTCCTACCGCTAGACGATCCCCCAGCGACGTCCTGATTATACTACCGTGCTTGCGGCAGCGGCGCGGAGGCGCCCGACGACGCGCTCGCGCCCCAGGACCTCCATCAATTCGAAGAGGCCGGGGCCGGCGGTCTTGCCCGAGAGGGCCACGCGCACCGGGTGGATGAGTTCCCGGGAGTGCATCCCCCGCTCCTCGGCGAGGCGGCGCACCGCTTCCTCTGCGGCCTGACGGCTCAAACCATCGCCACTCTCGATGCGTTCAGCCAGCGCGGTGAGCAGCGCAGGGACCTGCGGGTCCCGCAGGTAGCGTTCCACCGCGGCCGGATCGAAGGCCACATCACGAAAGAAGAAGTCCCCGTAGGTCAGGACGTCTTCTCCCACTTTGATGCGGTCGCCCAGGGCCTCGACGACCCGCGCTACGTACGTGCGGTGCGCTTCGGTGACCTCCTCCGGCAGCAGTCCGTGCTGCTGCAGGATCGACACGGCGAGATCGACCACCCGGTAGGAGTCGCGTTCCATCATCTGCCGCATGTAGACGCCGTTCATCCAGTTGAGTTTCGAGAGATCGAACACGGCGGGGGACCGGCCGATCTCTTCGATGCGGAACTTCGCGATCAGTTCTTCTAATGTATACATCTCGCGGTCCTCCTCCGGGTACCAGCCCATCAGCGCGAAGAAGTTGCGCAGCGCCTCTGGCAGGTACCCCTGCCGGCGGTAGTCGCGCAAGGCCGTGTCCCCCAGCCGCTTGCTCAGCTTCTTGCGGTCGGTGCCCAGGATCACCGGGAGATGGGCAAACAGGGGCGGCGTCCAGCCGAGGGCTTCATACATCACCAGCTGCTTCGGCGTATTCGAGAGGTGCTCGGCGCCACGGATGCTGTGGCTGATCTCCATCAGATGGTCGTCGACGACGTTGGCGAAATTGTAAAGCGGACTCCCGTCCGAACGCACGATGATGTAGTCATCCAGGTGCTCGGGCGAGAACTCCACCTGGCCGCGCACGAGATCCTCAACGACAATACTGCGCCCGACATCGCGGATGCGCACCCGGATCGCCGGCCGGCGCCCTTCCGCTTCGGACGCCGCCCGCTCGGCCGGTAACAGTTCGCGGCAGCGCCCCGAGTAGCGGTAGGGCAGCCGCCGCTGTTGCGCCCGGCGCCGTTCCGTCTCCAGTTCCCCCGGAGTGCAGTAGCACGGGTATGCGCCACCGCGCTCGATCAGCTCGCGAGCGTACCGGCCGTACAGATCAAAGCGTTCGGTCTGGCGGTAAGGGCCGAACGGCCCGCCCACGTCGGGCCCCTCCTCCCAGTCCAGCCCCAGCCAGCGCAGGTCCTCCAGGATTGTCTGCTCGTACTCCTGCGTCGAGCGGGCCCGGTCGGTGTCCTCGATCCGGATGACCATCACCCCGGCGTGGTGGCGAGCGAAGAGCCAGACGAAGAAGCAGTTCCACGCCCCGCCGATGTGCAGGTAGCCGGTGGGGCTGCCGGCGTAGCGCGTCCGGACGGTCACGGCCATCTGACCTCTGCGGAATTAGGTGAACAGGATGCTGACGGATTGGTTCATGTGGATCCGGCGGATCGCTTCCGCCAGCAGCGGCGCGGCGGAGAGCACGGTGATCTTCTCCAGCATCCGCTCCGGGGGGATGGTGACGGTGTTGGTGACGACGACCTCCTTGATCTCCTCGCGGGCCAGCCGCTCGGGCGCGGGCCCGGAGAGCACGGCGTGCGTTGCGCAAATGTAGACCTCGGGGCGGGCTCCCGCGCCGTTCAGGACGTCCACCGCCCCGGCCAGGGTGCCGGCGGTGGAGATGACGTCCTCGATCATGATCGGGGTGCGCCCCTCGACCTCGCCGACGATCTGCATCGGCTCCTTGACGTCTTTGCCCACGCGGCGCTGGAAGATGATCGCCAGCGGCAGGTCCAGCCGGTCGGCGAGCTGCCGGCTGCGCTTCACCGTGCCGTCGTCGGCGGCCACCACCACGCCGTTGCGCAGATTCCGCTCCCGCAGGTAATCGGCGAAGAGCGGGAGGGCCCGCAGATGGTCCACGGGGATGTTGAAGAAGCCTTCGATCTGCCCCGCGTGCAGGTCCAGGGTGAGCAGACGGTCGGCTCCCGCGCTGACGAGCAGATCGGCCACCAGCCTCCCGGTGATGGGCTCGCGAGGCGCGTCCTTCTTGTCCTTGCGCGCGTAGCCGTAGTAGGGCACCACCGCGGTGATGCGCCCGGCGGAGGCCCGCCGCAGCGCGTCCATCATGATCAGTAGTTCCATCAGGTGCTCGTTGACGGGCGGAGAGGTGGGCTGGATGACAAAGACGTCTTCGCCGCGGGCGTTCTCTTCGAACCGGACGTACACCTCACCGTCGGCGAACCGGGTGATCGAACAACGTCCGGGCGACATCTGCAGATACCCGGCGATCTCCTCGCCGAGCGCGGGATTGGCCGTGCCGGAGAAGAGCTTGAGCCGCCGCAGTGGCTCATCCATTGAAACGGCACCGCTCACGGGTTCCGTTGAACGGGCACCGCTCACGGGTTCCGTTGAACGGGCACCGCTCACGGGTTCCGTTGAAGGGGCACTGCTCACCAGTTCCGGAGCGCGGGCGGTCTTCATCCGGCCTCATTATCGCATGAAAAAAGGGCGCGGCCCGGTGCGCCCTCACCTCTCCGTGCGCCCGCGCGTCAGCGGGATTGGACCAGAAAGCGAATCGCCGTCCGTTCTTCACCTTCGATCTCAACCTTCGTGAATGCCGGGATCGCCACCAGATCGATGCCGTTGGGGGCGACGAACCCGCGGGTGATCGCGATCGCCTTCACCGCCTGATTGACTGCTCCCGCTCCTACCGCCTGCAACTCCACCGATCCTCGTTCTCGCAGCACCGCCGCCAGTGCCCCCGCCACCGCTTTGGGTTTGGAGTCGTGGGACACCTTCAGCACCTCCGGCATGCGACGGCGCCTCCTCGAATGCTACGATTGTGGTCCGGTAAGCCCCAGTAATTAGGCGGAAGCCCCGGAAATCCTTTAACGACGGGGGATTTCAGGCCCCAGCGTACAGCCGGGCGGCCACGTCGGCGGCCAGGGCGGCTCGCCTCCGGAGCTCCTCTCGGGCCGCCGCCAGCCGGGTCTCCAGGACACCCCGGGAGGACCATGCCCGCTCGACGGCCTGGGCAGTCTCCGCGGGTGGCGCGTCCAGCGGCAGTGCCTCCCCCACCCCTAGCTCGCGCAACAAGGCCGTCACCTTCGGGTCGTAGGCCAGACCCACCGGGGGCGTGCCGGCGACCGCCGCAAAGAGGAGGGCGTGCAGGCGGAGCCCGACCAGCACCCGCATCCGCCCGATCAGGGAGAGCGCGTCGCCGGGGCTGAGAGGCTGCTCCACCACGACACCACCGGCGGAGGCGGCCAGCGTCCGGGAGAGCGGAAGATCGAGGACCGGATGGAAGGGCAGCATCACCACGGTCGCGCTCAGCCTCCCCGCAGCCTGGCGCAGCGCGCGGCCGAGTGGTTCGGCGAACGCGTTGCCACCCCACGGTCGGACGCAGACTCCGAGGATTGGCCCGGATCCCAGACCGAGCGCGGCCAGCAGCTCGTCGGCCCGTTCGGGTGGCGCCGCGCGGAGGAGGACAGCAGGATCGGCGGCGAGGACCGGAGTGGCGCGAGGGGCCAGCGCGCGGACGAGGGCGAAGGACTCCATGTCCCGTACGCTCACCGCGTCGAGTCGCCCGAGGAGGCGCCCCGCCAGCACCCGGATGGGAGCACGACGCAGCGGACCGATGCCAGAGGCGTAGATCATCGTGCGCGGCACCAGGGCTGCGGCGACCCAGAGCACGCCGAGATAGTACAGGGCGCTGCGGGCGCTGGTCGCATCCTGCAGCAGCGATCCGCCGCCGGAGAGGAAGAGCCGGACCCGCCGCATCGCCCGCAGGATCGACCTCGCGTCGATGCGGTCGATCGCCTCCACACCGTGCGCGGCCGCCGTCGCCCCAGGATCACCGGAGAGCACGATCAGCGGAACATCGCCGAGTCGCGGCCGCAGGCTCTGCACCATCCCCGCCAGGACAGCCTCGTCTCCGAGATTCCCAAACCCGTAGAACCCAGAAATGAGTACCCCGGACCGCCCGCTTCCGCGCACCTCAGTCGACGGCGGACGGCGGCGCGGCGCGCGCGGGGGCGCGCTCGGGGATCTGCGACATCGCCTCCGGCCGCCAGCGTCTCACCACCCAGGCGAGGAGGGCGACCGGAAGCGCTCCTAGCAGCGTCCCGATGATCAGCGCGTACAGCGTGCGCAGCAGCACGATGGTCAACGGGGTGTGGATGTGGGAGAAGGAGTTGACTAACCCCGCCTGCCCGATCGCCCCGACGACCGCCAGCGGCACGACCCAGGCCCGCAGCCGCAGGGCCGCCGCGGCTGCGGCGAGCATCAGCGCGGGGTGGCCGATGAGAAACTCCTTTGTGCGGGGACGCGCCACCAGCAGGTCCTCCAGGACCTCGCGCGCGCGCGCCTCCACGCCCAAGAGCGGTAGTCCGACGTTGCCGCTGCGGCCGAGCAACATCACCGCGGCCACCGCCGCCGCGACTGCCACTACAGCGGTCTGCAGACGCAGCGGACGGTCCAGCCACCGCCAGAGTGCACGCGCGGTCGAGCGCGGGTCCGCGTCGGGTCGCGCAGAGAAGACCAGCAGGAACGCGGCGAGGACCGGCGGGACGATGTGGGCCACCTTGACGCCGAGGAATGTCTGGACCGCTAGCATAAAGGGCCACGACGTGAGCAGCGCCGCCACCAGCACGCCCGCTCCCGCGGAGATCAGCGAGGCCTGCCACAACCGCGCCACGCTCTGGGCGAGGACGGATCGGCCACCCCCGCCGTGGGGGCGGCCCGCGCCGGCAAGCGACCGGAAGACCGCCACCGTGGCGCCCGCGACGGCCGCGCCCAATGCGAGAAGTTTGAGGAAGAGGACCCAGAGCTCTCCGGGGGCGAGGGCGGCAAGCGCACCGGCAAGACCGCCGGCGGCCACCAGCGCCAGCGTTCCCGTCGTGCCCAGCGGCATGCCGGCGGCGCGGGTGAGGTCCGCGATGAGGACCGCGCCGAGGGCCAGCGCCCCGGCGACAACCACCGCGAGCACCGGCGCCGCGGGGGCAACCTCAGGGATAGGATCGACCGGGCCCAACCGGAACCCGCTGGCCCGGAGGCCTTGGGCAATTGTCTGGACCAGGGTGAGGTTGGCGTCGATGGGGTCGACGCCCGCGGTCGTTTGCTGCATGGGACGCACGTAGAGCAGCCGGATCGAGCGCTCCTGCGGCGCGCGCAGGAATTTGTCCACGATGGTCGCGGGCGCCAGGGTGGCCATCTCCTCCGGGGTCAGGCTAAAGAGGCGGATCACCTGCGGCCGCATCTTCGCGGTCAGCGCGTCCTCTCCACGCTGCTTGCGGCGGGCGATGAACGCCTCGACGCGCCCCACCCGATACCCGAGGTCGCGCAGCGCCCGGGCGGACGGACCGATGAGACGCTCGAACCCGAGGACGTCCGCACCTTCGAAGACGACGGTCAGCCCGTCCCCCACCGCGCGGTAGGCCTCGATCTTGCGGCCGATCGACTCCTCGGTCAGCCCGTGGTAGTTGCGCGGGCGCAGGACGAGGCGGAACGCCGACTCGCGCACGGCCACGGCGACCAGTGGGTCGAAGCCCAGCCCGATCTCTTCCAGGTCCTGGACCGTGCCCATGACCTCGAGCAGCTCTCCGGCCCGCCGCACGCGGGGCGCGCCGAGGATCCGGGTGAGCGCCTCTTCCACCCAGCCGCGCATCGCCGGGTGCGGCAGGACGTACACCGCCTCGTCGCGGACCGCTCCGGAGCGGACCAGGCTCAGGTACGGGCCGCCGATGGCGCCGGCGCGCGCCTCAGCGAGGACTTCCCCCCCCGATCGGTAGGCGGCGAGCCCGTCTTCGGCCAGGCTCTCCAGCGTCTGCTCGTAGAGGGCGACCGAGGTGGCCCCCCGCGCGTGTAGATCGGTCAGGAGGTCACCCGTCTTCCGGCCTTCGCGCACGGCGAGGTCGCGCCAGGCGGGAGCGTCGAGGATGAGTTCGACCGTACGCGCGCCCGCCTCGATCCGCCAGCGCATCAGCAGGATGGCGCCGGCGGCGATGAGGCCGAGGAGGATGAGGACGCCCAGGATACGATCCTGCCGTTTCACCGCGCGTCCACCCGGACCGTCATCGTCGCCTCGCCGCCTTCGACTGCCACCGATGAGATCCGCGCCGGAACAGGCAGCCCTGCCAGGTTGATCAGGGGATTGATCGACGCCACCAGCAGCGCCCCCACTTCGCGTGGGATCTCGACGCCGGAAACGGTCAGTTCCTGCACCTGCAGGTCCACCGTCGTCGGAGACGCGATCTCCAGACGCCCCACCAGCCGAGCCCGCAGGTCGAGCTCCCCGACGCGGACGTTCCCTTCGATCGTGATGAGGCCCTCCTCTAGCGACACCGTCGCGCTCTGGATGCTCTTGGCGGCGGCCAGGTACTGCTCGACGTTCTCGCGCGTGAGCGTCACCGCTCCCTCGCCGCCGGAGGCCGACTGCAGCACCAGCCGGTTCTCTCGAAAGAGCACGGGCAGATCCACCCGGGCGTCGCTCAACCTGAGCGCGAGTCTGGCGACCGGCAGCTGGTTGACGGCGATACCGCGGGCCTCCATTCCCAGCGTGTCAAAAGACCCGGCGAGGAGCCGCCAGGGCACCCCGGCGACGCGGACGCTGACCCGCCCTCCCAGGCTCTCCCGCAGAGCGGACTCCAAGCGCCAGGACAGAATCTCCGGGATGACCAGCGTGGCGACGACGGCGAGGGCGGCCAGGATGATGACGGGCCAGAGGAGCGGCCGCCAGCGACTGCGGGACGAGGCCATCGTCAGGCCTTCGCCCCTGCCGCCTGTCGCAGATAGGCGTCGGTGAACGGCTCGAAGTCGCCGTCGAGAACCCCCTGGGCGTTGCCGACCTCTACGCCGGTGCGGTGGTCTTTCACCATCTGATAGGGATGGAGCACATAGGAGCGGATCTGGTTGCCCCAGGCCGCGTCCTTGTGCTCGCCGCGCAGGACGGAGAGCGCCTCGCGCTGTTTCTGTTCCTCCAGCTCCAGCAGGCGGGCCCGCAGGATGCGCATCGCCGTGAGTTTGTTGGCGTGCTGGCTGCGTTCGTTCTGGCACTGCACGACCAGGCCGGTAGGCAGGTGCGTGATCCGCACCGCGGTCTCCACCTTGTTGACGTTCTGGCCGCCGGCCCCTCCCGCGCGGTAGGTCTCGACGCGCAGGTCCTCGTCCCGCAGCGTCACCTCCACTTCCGCCGCTTCGGGGATCACGTCCACAAGGGCAAACGAGGTGTGGCGCCGCTTGCTCGCGTCGAATGGGGAAATGCGCACCAGCCGGTGCACCCCCCGCTCGCCGCGCAGATAGCCGTAGGCGTTGGGACCCTGGACGATGACGGTGACGCTCTTCAGACCCGCTTCCTCCCCCGGAGAGAGGTCGGCGATCTCGGTGGCGAACCCATGCTGCTCCGCCCAGCGCAGATACATCCGCAGCAGCATCTCCGCCCAATCCGCCGCTTCGGTCCCTCCCGCCCCGGCGTGGATGGACACGATGGCGTTGGCCTGATCGTGGGGTTCGCCCAGGAGCCCCGCGACCTCGAGCCGCTCCAGATCCTCGAGGACCACCGCGGCCTCCCTCGTCAGTTCCTCCGGATCGATCCCGCCGGGCTGCTCTTCGGCCAGGGAGAGGAGGACGGTGAGGTCCTCCAGACGGCGGCCGGCGCGCTCGACTTCCTCGAGCCGGCTCTGCGCGGCGCTCAGTTCGCGCCCGAGGCGGCGTGCGTCGTCAGGATTGTCCCACAGGGTGGGCCGCTGCAGTGCCGCTTCGAGTTCGGCGATGCGGCGGAGGATACCGTCCAGGTCAAAGATGACCCCGGATGGCGGCGAGCTTGCGCTGGCTCTGGTCGATGGCGGATTTCACGTCGTCGAGTGTCATCGGCGGCTCCTGATCATCGGGCGGGGGCACGAGCCCGAACCCATTCCATCTATTATTACCATACTCCCCCTCCCTCACGTCCGCAGACCGGTCAGCGATGCGATGAGGATCGTTCCGGCGGCGCGGGGGACGGTCAGACCGAGGGCGTCGCCGGTCAGGCCGCGGATGACACCAAACATCGCGCCGGTGAAGAGGGTCCAGATGAGCGCCTCGACGGGCAATCCACGAGCGAGGAGAAAGGCAGGCAGGGTCGAGATGACGATCCCCCAGCGGCGCCCGCGCCATTCCTCGGCGGCGGTGAAGACTCCCCCGCGGAGCCATATCTCCTGCGCCAGGGCGGCCAGCAGAATGGGGATCCCGCCGGTGATCCATCCCCCCGAGGGCAGGTAGGAGGGGAAGACAAAGCCGTAGCGACGGTAGGCTGCTGTCATCGCCCCCCCGAGGAGACCGACGACGGCCAATCCCATCAGCGCGGACGCGGGGGCGCGGGCGGGACGGATTCCCAGTCCCCTGCGGCCGGCGCTCAGCCACACGACGGCGAGCAGGACCGCCGGCACCCACCATCGCGCCGGCTCACCGAAGAGGCGCACGGCATCACGCGCAAACACGGCCACGATCCCCGGCCAGAGGAGCGCGTTCATCAGCCTGAGGAAGGCGCGTTCGCGACGCCACTCCCGCGCCGCCCCCGAGGCCGCGACCATGACCAGCACGATCACTGACGCGGCTGCGGCGGGGGCGATCAGCCACCCGCCGCGGAGATAGACGGTGTCGATCGGCACAGCCGCCGTCGCGACAGCGGTCCCGTCGCTGCCCAGAGGAAGCCGCGTTCGGATGCGGCCATGAGCATCGACCACCATCGAGATGCCGGTGTTGGCCGCGCGGACGACCGTCCGTCCTGTTTCCACCGCGCGCACCGCGGCATAGGCGGCGTGCTGCACCGGTCCGGCGCTCTGCCCAAACCAGCCGTCGTTGGTCAGCACCGCCAGCACCGTCGCGCCTTGGTGCGCCGCCCGGCGGGCAAGGCCCTCAAACGCAGACTCGTAGCAAATGAGCAGCCCCAGCGGCCCGGCGGGGGTCGCGATGGGCTCGTGCTGATCGCCCGCCGTCACGCCGGCTTCGCCAAACGGCACGAGCCGACGCTTTGCGTACGTTCCCAGGACCGCCTCGCCTGAGAGGACCGCGGCAAAGTTGCGCACCTGCCCGTCATCGATCTCCTGGCTGCTGGCGATGAGGACCGCGCCCGGGGCCCAACTCCCCACCAGCGCCGCAACGCCATCGTTCCCCAGCAGGTTGGCCGGGACGGCTGTCTCGGGAAAGACGATCACCGTCGCGCCGCCCGCCGCGGCCTCGGCGGTCAGGCGCCGGAGCGCCGACATCTGTGCCTGATAGGTCTGGCTGTCGCGCTTGCTGCCCGGGGGGATGTTCGGCTGTATCACCGCCACGCGGCCGTCCGGTTGCAGTGGCGACTGCATCCGCCAGAACCCGAGGAAGACCGCCGCGGCCACGAGCACCATCACGACACCGGCCGCCCAGACGCTGCGGCGCCGCTCCGTCAGCAACGTGACGAGCCCCGCGTTGGCGAGGGCGATCACGAAGGAGATCAGATGCACCCCGCCCACCGCCGCCAGCTGCAGCACCGGCAGTGTCGCGTGCTGGGAGACGCCCAGCAGCGCCCATGGGAATCCCAGCGTCCCCGCGGATCGGGCTACCTCCACCCCGGTCCAGACGAGAGGAATCAGGAGAAGGTCCCGGCCACGGAACCGCAGCCCGAGCCACCGGTACAAGGCGGCAAACCCTCCGATATACAGAGAGAGAATCGCCGACAGCAGCAACCAGGCAGGGAGCCCGAAGAGGGTCATCCAGGAGAGGGTGAGGGCAAACCAGAGGAATCCGGTCAGCAGGCCCAGTCGGAAGGCGCCCGCCACCGACTCCTCACGGAGAGCCCAGAGCAGCGGAACGAGCGCGATCCAGGCGAGGGACCCGGCGTCGAGGGGAGGAAACGCGCCGACGAGGAGGAGGCCCGACGCAGCGGCGGCGGTGATCCGCGCTGGGAGAAGCGGTCTGGTGCGGGAGAGCGCCGCTACTGCTCCCGGCCGTGACACTTCTTATATTTCTTGCCGCTCCCGCACCAGCAGGGGTCGTTGCGCCCGATCTTTCGTCCGTTCCCGGACGGCTGGGTGCGCCCGGCGACGTCGCGCCCGCCGGCACCCAGCAGGGCCGGTGCGCCCCCACCGCCGCTGCCGACGATCGCCGGCTCGCGCATGTGTCGAGCCGCCCCCCTCGACTGGCCGTCCGTGCTCAACTGCGCCCGCATCAGGAATTGCACGGTCTCCTCCTGGATCTCGCGCAGCATCTGTTGGAAGAGGTCATAGCCCTCCCGCTGGTATTCGATCAGCGGGCTCACCTGAGCGTAGGCCCGCAGCCCGATGCCCTCGCGCAGCGCTTCCATGTTCTGTAGATGGTCGATCCACTTGCGGTCGATCACCTGCAGGAGGATCAGCCGTTCGACCTCCCGCGCGGCATCGGGGCCCAGCTCACGCTCTTTGGCCTCGTATCCCTCCAACCCGCGCGCCACGAGCAGGTCCTCGATCGCCTCGGCCGAGCCTGCCGCGGCGAGTTCCCCCTCCGTCACCTCCCCCAGGGTGGGGATGAAGGCGGCGGCGGCGGCGCGCAGACCGGGCAGATCCCACTCATCCCGCGGGACGCCGTTGGGACAGAACTGGCCGGTGAGCTCTCCGACGAGACGCTCGATCATGTCCACCACGTTCTGCCGCAGGCTCTCGCCGTGGAGCACCTTGCGGCGCTCCGAGTAAATGACCTTGCGCTGCACGTTCATGACGTCGTCGTATTCCAGCACGTGCTTGCGGACGTCGAAGTGATACTGTTCGACTTTCTTCTGCGCGCCCTCGATCTGCCGCATCACCAGCGACGCTTCGATTGGGGTGTTCTCGTCCACGCGCAGGCGGTCCATCCAGGCGGCCACCCGCTCCCCGCCGAAGATCCGCATCAGTTCATCGTCCAGGCCCACGTAGAAGCGGCTGGACCCCGGGTCGCCCTGCCGGCCGCTGCGCCCGCGCAGCTGATTGTCGATCCGCCGGGCCTCGTGCCGCTCGGTGCCGATGACGTGCAGCCCGCCGAGGGCGCGCACCTTCTCCGCCTCCACCAGATCGGGCGGTGTACCGCCCAGGATGATGTCCACGCCGCGGCCGGCCATGTTGGTGGCGATGGTCACAGCGCCCACGCGGCCCGCCTGGGCGATGATCTCCGCCTCCCGCTCGTGCTGCTTGGCGTTGAGCACCTCGTGGGCAATCCCGCGGCGGCGCAGCAGCTCGGAGAGGTGCTCGTTCTTCTCGATGGATCGGGTACCGACGAGCAGGGGGCGGCCCTCGCGGTGCCAGTGCTCGATCTCCTCCACAACCGCCTTCCACTTGGGCCGCTCGGCTTTGTAGACGACGTCGGTGAGGTCCTGCCGGATCATCGGCCGGTGCGTAGGGACGACGACGACGGGGAGGTTGTAGATCTTCTGCAGTTCCTCTTCCTCGGTCTTGGCGGTGCCGGTCATGCCGGCCAGTTTCTCGTACATGCGGAAGTAGTTCTGGAAGGTGATCGTGGCCAGGGTCTGGCTCTCCCGTTCCACCTTCACGCCTTCCTTGGCTTCGATGGCCTGGTGCAGTCCGTCGGAGTACCGCCGCCCAAACATCAGCCGGCCGGTGAACTCGTCGACGATGATTACCTGACCGTCCTTGACGACGTAGTCGACGTCTTTGCGGTACACCGCATGGGCCCGCAGCGCCTGGTTGATGTGGTGCATCAGGCCGAAGTGCTCCGGGTCAGAGAGGTTCCCCACCCCGAGCAGCCGCTCCATCCGGGCCACGCCCTCGTCGGTGAGCGTGACGTTCTTGATCTTCTCTTCGATCTCATAGTCGGTCTGCGGGGTGAGGCGGCGAATCACCTGGGCGAACTGCTTGTAGCGCTCGGTCGGCGCCTCGACCATGCCGGAGATGATCAGCGGGGTGCGCGCCTCATCGATGAGAATGAAGTCCACCTCGTCGACGATCGCGTAGTAGAGGTCCCGTAAGACCATCTCCTCGTCGCGCAGGACCATGTTGTCCCGGAGGTAGTCGAAGCCGAACTCGTTGTTCGTCCCGTAGGTCACGTCCGCGCCGTAGGCCTCGCGCCGGGCGACCGGCCGGAAGTGGTTCAGCCGGTCGTCGTGGTGCGGGTGAGGGTCGGCGTAGGCCGGGTCGTAGAGCCCCGAGAACTCGTGGCCGATCGCCGCCACCGAGAGGCCGAGGGCGTGATAGATGGGCGCCATCCATCCGGCATCGCGACGGCTGAGGTAGTCGTTCACCGTGACCAGGTGGACCCCGCGGCCGAGCAGGGCGTTCAGGTAGATCGGCAGCGTGGCGACGAGCGTCTTCCCCTCGCCGGTCTTCATCTCGGCGATCTTGCCGCGGTGGAGGACCGCCCCGCCGAGCAGCTGCGCATCGAAATGCCGCAGGCCGATGGTGCGCTTGCTGGCCTCGCGGGCGGCGGCGAAGGCTTCCGGCAGCAACGACTCCAGGACGGCGGTCGCGGCGGTGCGGCGTTCTTTCTCCTCGTCTGACTCCGCCAGCGCCTCGGCAATGCGCCCCCGGAACTCCTCCGTCTTTCCGCGCAGCGCCTCGTCGGAGAGCCCTTCGGTCTCACGCTCGAGGCCGTTGATCTGGGCGACCACCGGCTCGAGGGCGTGCATCTCCCGCTCGCTGGCATCGCCCAGAATCCGTTGCAGTAATCGCATGCCGCACTCCCTCAAGAAGACTCTGACATTCTATTATACGGCGAACGAAGGGGCCGGCCCGGACGTTCCCGGCTCGGGCTGGGGAGGTGGCAAGACGATCTGACCGGGGGGAGACGAGCGGAGCGACTGACGGGGTCGGCCCGCTCAGGCGCGGCCGACGGTGAGCCAGCCGACGGGCCGGTTCAGTGCCGCCAGGACCGCCCGCACTACCGCCTCGCGGGGGTCTTCCCGCACGACGGAGGAGCCGCTGAGAACCTCTTCATCTCGTCCCGAGACCGTGAGCACCACCACGGCGATGTCGCGCTCGCCCGCGCGCGCCACCGTCACGCCCTCCAGGAGGAGCAGCCCGGAGACGCGCAGGAACACCTCCACGGCGCGCAACGCGGCCTCCGCGACCAGGTCGAGGCGAGCCCGGCTGGTGTTGGGGCCGCTGGCCACGCCCTCATAGAGGAGGCCCTGCTCTTCGAGGTGCACTTTGACTTCCGCTGTCGCGCGCAGCGACGAGACGGTGAGCCCGATGTACTTCAGCCGCGCCTGCGGCGGAGGACCCGAGGGCGCCCCCCGCATCGCCGCCACCCGGATCTGGCGGGGATCCAACTGGACGCCCAGTTCCGCGGCCAGTGCGGAGGCGACGTCCATCTGGATCAATTTCGGGCTGCGGTCCCCCTGTCCCAGGACATGGAGGACTCCCAGCCCGCCGGAGGAATCGGCTTCGGCGCGCACGGAGATGACGCCCCGCAGCCGGCGGACGATCTCCTCGGCGTGCTCGAGCACGGTCTGGCCGTCGCTGCGCCCCTCCGCCACCCCGTCCTCCTCCCGGCGGACCTCCCGCCCACGAGCTACTCCGGCTCGATCACCCCGTAATCTCCGCTGCGCCGCCGATAAAGGACGCTGATCTCTTCGGTCTGGGTGTTGCGGAAGACAAAGAAGGCGTGTCCCAAACGTTCCATCTGGATGATGGCGTCTTCCGGCGTCATCGGCTTCATGACGAACCGCTTGATCCGGACGATCTCGGCCGGCATCGGCGCGGCGGGGGAGGTGCGCAGCGCCGCCGCGGCCAGGGCCGCCCGGCGCCGGCGCGCCCGCGAGACCTCGATGCGGCGTTTGTCGATCAACCGGGCACGGCGCTTGCGGATCTGCCGCTCCAGTTTGTCCACCACCCCATCGATGGCGGCGCGCATGTCCCCGTCGCTGTGCCGTCCACGCAGCACCAGGCCGTCACCCCACACGGTCACCTCGGCGACGCGCGCCCGTCCGTCGGAGCGATGGCGCTCCTCTTTGAGGACGGCCTGAGCTTCCTGCAGCTGGTCGAAATGCCTGGTCAGCGTGCGGAGCTTCCGCTCTGCGTACCGCTTCAGTGGCTCCCCCACCTCGATGTGGCGGGTCTGGATGATCAGATTGAAGGGTCGGGCGGTTTGAGTGGCCATGGTCATCCCTCAGGAGAGAAGCGGATATCTTCTATTCTTCGCCTCACCGGCCCGCCCCTCCGAGCCGTCGGCGCCCCGCAGAGGGTGGTCACTCAGAGCGTTTCCCAATCGCGATCCGGGAAGCGGCGCTCAAAGGTCCGGCGGGCGTACCGGTCGGTCATCCCGGCCAGGAAATCGCAGACGATCCGTGGGACGCTGGGATCGCCGGGAATGCCGTGGAACTCCTCCGGCACCTCCGCGGAATGCTCGATGTAGAAGTCGAAGAGTGCCAGCAGGGCCCTCTGGGCGCGCCGCACGTCATCGGCGGTGTGCGCTCCCAGGTAGACCCGCTCGGTGAGGAAGTCTTTCAGCCGGTTCAGCGCCGTGCGGATCTCGTCGGAGAAGGCGATCCGACCCTGCCGGCGCCCCTGGTCCACGACGTCGCGCACCATCCGGTCTAGCCAGGTGCCCCGCGCACTGCCCAGGACCTCGCGCACCTCCCGCGAGACCTCCACCTCCTGCAGGATGCCGGCCCGGACCGCGTCGTCCATGTCGTGATGGACGTAGGCGATCCGGTCAGCCAGTCGGACGGTCTGCCCCTCGAGGGTGGCGGGAAGACGGTCCGGATCCGTGACCGCCTCCAGGTCGGCCAGTCCCTTGCTGTGACCGCCGATGCCGTCGAGCACCTCACGGGTGAGGTTGAGACCGCGCACCTCCGTCCCGTCGGCTCGACGGCGGCGTTCCAGCACTTCGACCACCCGCAGGCTTTGCAGGACGTGGTGAAAGCCTCCGTGGGGGCGCATCGCCTCATCGAGGGCGGCCTCGCCGGCGTGGCCGAAGGGCGGATGCCCCAGGTCATGGCCGAAGGCGACCGCCTCGGTGAGGTCCTCATTCAGGGACAGGGCGCGGGCGATCGTGTGCGCGATCTGCGCGACCTCCAGGGTGTGGGTGAGCCGGGTGCGGTAGTGGTCCCCTTCGGGGGCCAAGAAGACCTGCGTCTTATGCTTCAGGCGGCGGAAGGCTTTAGAGTGGAGGATCCGATCGCGGTCCCGCTGAAAGGCCGTGCGCAGCTCGTCCTCGGGCTCGGGGAGGGCGCGTCCCCGCGAGCGCGACGCCAGCGCCGCCACGGGAGCGAGCGCGGCCCGTTCCCGTTCTTCGATCTCCTCCCGGATCGTCCCCGGCGACGCTGCGCGACCGGAGCCGCGCCGGCTAGACGTCCTTCGTCACCGCCACCTGCTCCCGCAGCCGGGCCTGGGCCGCGGCCAGCCGGGCGATGGGGACGCGGAAAGGCGAGCAGCTGACGTAGTCCAGCCCGATCTGATGGCAGTACTCCACCGAGGACGGGTCCCCGCCGTGCTCCCCGCAGATCCCCACCTCCAGACCCGGGCGGGCGCGTCTGCCCAGTTCCGTGCCGATCTCCATCATCTTGCCGACGCCCTCCCGGTCGAGCACCTGGAAGGGGTCGTCGCGGAAGATCCCGCGCTCGACGTACGCCTTGAGGAACTTGGCCTGCGCGTCGTCGCGGGAGAACCCGAAGATCGTCTGGGTCAGGTCGTTGGTGCCGTAGGAGAAGAACTCCGCCAACTCGGCGATCTTATCGGCAATGAGGGCGGCGCGCGGGATCTCGATCATCGTCCCGAACATGTAGCGCACCCGCACGCCCGACTCTTTCACCATCTGCTCGGCGATCGACGTCAGTTGCTCATGCACCACTTTCAACTCGTTGAAGTGGCCGATCAGGGGGATCATGATCTCCGGGATGACCTCCACCCCCTCCCGGGCCAGGTCGATCGCCGCGCCGAGGATGGCGCGGACCTGCATCTCGTTGATCTCCGGATAGAGGATCCCCAGTCGGCAGCCGCGCAGCCCCAGCATCGGGTTGACCTCGCGCAGTTCCTCCACGCGCCGGCGCAGCGCGCGCAGCCGGTCCAGGCGGCTGGGGTCGGCGGCCGGAATGGAGAGACGGTCGCGCTGGTCCACCACCCAACCCGATTCCTTCCCGGTGAGTTCGATGCGCGTGATCTCCTCCGCCAGCTTTTCCAACGGCGGCAGAAACTCGTGCAGCGGCGGGTCGAAGAGGCGGATGATCACCGGCCGGTCTGCCATCTCGCGGAAGAGGCCGACGAAGTCTTGCTGCTGTAGCGGCTGCAGCCGGGAGAGGGCGGCGCGGCGGTCTGCTTCGGTGGAGGCCATGATCATCTCCAGGTAGATGGCCTGGCGGTCTTCTTTGGTGAACATGTACTCGGTGCGGCAGAGGCCGATCCCTTCCGCCCCAAACTCGCGCGCCGTGCGGGCGTCCTCCGGGTAGTCAGCGTTCGCGCGGACGCCGAGGCGGCGGAACTCGTCCGCCCAGGTGAGAAACTCCTGCACGTGCCCGCCCAGCGTGGGCTCGATCAGCGGCACAGCCCCGCTGATCACCGAGCCCGTATTCCCGTCGATGGTGACAATGTCGCCTTCGCTGACGGTGACACCGCCGGCGCTGAAGCGACGCCCGTGCTCGTCGATCTGCAGCCCCTCTGCGCCGACCACCGCAGGAGTACCGAGGCCTCGCGCCACGATGGCGGCGTGGCTGGTCATCCCCCCGCGGCCTGTCAGGATGCCCTGCGCGGCCAGCATTCCGTGCACGTCGTTGGGGTTCGTCTCCAGGCGGACCAGGATGACCGGCTCCCCTTTCCCGCCCTTGCCCCGCGCGGCCGCCGTGTCGGCGTCGAAGACGGCGATGCCCTGGGCCGCCCCGGGACTGGCCGCCAGCCCCCGGGTGAGCACCCGCTTGGACGCCGCCGGATCGACCTGCCGATGGAGGATCCGCTCGAAATCCCCGGCGTCGACGCGCAGCAGCGCCTCTTCCTTCGTGATCAGGCCCTCGTGCACCATGTCGACGGCGATGCGCACCGCGGCCTGGGCGGTGCGCTTGCCCGCCCGCGTCTGCAGGAGGTAGAGGGTGCGGCGCTCGATCGTGAACTCTACGTCCTGCACGTCCCGGTAGTGGCGCTCCAGGAGTGCGCAGACCTCCAGGAACTGCCGGTAGGCCTCCGGCAGTTCGCGCTCCAGTTCGGTGATCGGCTTGGGGGTGCGGATGCCCGCCACCACGTCCTCGCCCTGCGCGTTCATCAGGTACTCGCCGAACACCGCGCGTTCACCGGTGGCGGGGTTGCGGGTGAAGGCCACGCCGGTGCCCGAGGTCGGCCCCATGTTCCCGAAGACCATCGCCTGGACGTTCACCGCGGTGCCCAGGTCATGGGGGATCCTGTGGTGGGTGCGGTAGGTCATGGCGCGGGGGTTGTTCCAGGAGTCGAAGACCGCCCGCACCGCCATCTCCAGCTGCTGCAGCGGCTCATCGGGGAAGGGCTCCCCGCTGCGCTCGGTCACGATCCGCCGGTACTCGGCGATGAGGTCCTGCAGATCCTTCGGCGTGAGGTCGACGTCCTGCGAAATCCCGCGGGCGTGCTTGGCCCGGGCCAGCGCCTCTTCGAAGTGCTCGTGCTTGATCCCCAGGACCACGTTGCTGAACATCTGGATGAAGCGGCGGTAGGAATCGTAGGCGAAGCGGGCGTCCCCGCTCCCGGCGATGAGGCCCTCTACCGTGACGGGAGTGGAGCCGAGGTTCAGGACGGTGTCCATCATCCCCGGCATGCTGAACTTCGCCCCCGAGCGCACGGAGAGCAGGAGAGGAGTCCGTGGGTCGCCGAAGTGGCGGCCGGTGCGCTGCTCGATCACCTTCAGCTTCTCGCGCACCTCACCCATCAAGCCCTCGGGGAACTGGCGTGTGCGGCGGATGTATTCGAGGCAGGCCTCCGTGGTGATGGTGAACCCGGGAGGCACGGGCAGGCCGATGCGGCTCATCTCGGCCAGCCCCGCCCCCTTGCCGCCGAGCAGATCTCGCTGCCCGGCGCTGCCTTCCTCGAACAACCTCGTCCAGCGGCTGCCGGTCTTGAGCGTCCGCTCCGCCACTTCAGCCATGGTGCACCCTCCTCACGCCTGATGGGTCAGCGCGCCGGGGCGCCCGTCCGCGCGGGCGTCCCAGCGTGGAGCTTGCCCCCGAGATATCCTCGCAGCTCCGTCATCGCGACGCGGTCCTGCGCCATGGAGTCCCGGTCGCGCACCGTCACCGTGCCGTCCTGTTGCGTCTGGCTGTCCACGGTGATGCACCAGGGGGTGCCGATCTCGTCGTAGCGCCGGTAGCGCCGACCCACGGTGCCGTTCTCGTCGTAGGCGACGAACCAGGCGCGCCGCAGCTCCGCCTCGATCTGGTGCGCGAGGTCCGGCATGCGCTCCCGTTTCACCAGCGGCAGGACCGCCGCGGTGATCGGCGCCAGGCGCGGGTGGAGGTGCAGCACCGTTTCGACCTCCCGCCCGTCCTCCCGCCCGGCACGGCCGCCGGGGTACTCGCGATACGCGTCCACCAGAAAGACGAGCATGGCCCGCTCGATGGACACCGTGGGTTCGATCACATAGGGATGATACTTGCTCCTGTCGCTCTCGTCGAAGTAGGTGAGGTCGCGGCCCGAGGCTGCCTCGTGCTGGCGCAGGTCGTAGTCGGTGCGGTTGGCCACTCCCGCCAGCTCCGCCCAACCGAAGGGGAATTCGTACTGGAGGTCCACCGTGCGCTTGGAGTAGTGCGCCAATGTCTCGGGAGGATGCTCGAAGCGGCGCATCCGTTCGCGTGTGAGGCCGAGGTCGACGAAGAAGGCCTCCCACTCCTCCAGCCAGACGCGGAACCACTCCTCGTCGCTCCCCGGCCGCACGAAATACTCAAGCTCGGCGATCTCGAACTCGCGTAGGCGGAAGATCCACTTGCCCGTCGTGATCTCGTTCCGAAAGGACTTGCCGATCTGCGCGATCCCGAATGGCACCTTGACGCGGGCCGTGTCCAGCACGTTCTTAAAGTTGGTGAACATCCCCTGCGCCGTCTCCGGCCGCAGGTAGGTCAGCGTCGCGCTCTCCTCGGTGGGGCCGAGATAGGTCTTGAACATGAGGTTGAACTGCTTCGGTTCGGTGAGATCGTGGGCGTGGTCGGGGGCGGGCGGGATCTCCTCGTCGGCGCGGAAACGTTCATGGCAGATGCGGCACTCCACCAGCGGGTCGGTGAAAGACTGCTCGTGCCCGGACGCTGCCAGCACCTCACGCTTCGTGATGATGGCGCTCTCAATCCCTACCACGTCGCGCCGTTCCTGGACGAAGCGGCGCCACCACTCGCGCCGGAGGTTCTGGCGCATCAGCACCCCCAGGGGGCCGAAGTCGTAGATCGCGCCCGGGCTACCGTAGATCTCTGCGGACGGGTAGACGAAGCCGCGCTGTTTGGCCAGCGTGGCGATGCGGTCCAGCGTCTCAGGGCGCGATGCTGTGGTCATGAGTGGTAAGCGGCGCACTCCCCGCTGGGCGCTCCGCATCTGACGAATGTGGTTTGGCTAGGCGGGGTGAACGACGGAGACCGGCCGAACGCCGGCCGCCCACGGCCTCCCGGGTCCTTCTACCCGATCCCGAGGGGCTCCTCTTCGCTGCGGCGGCCGGACCGCTGCAACGGCAGCGGCAGGCTGCTGGCCAGGGCGGCGACCGCGAAGGCGGCGATGCCGGCCAGTGCCCAGGAGGTTGGGAGCTCGATCACGCGGCCCTCCGTCTTCACCCGGATGTGACCCGACTGACCAGGGCGGACGACCTGCCGGGCCTCGTCCAGGGCGGTCCCCAGTTCAATCACCGCGCGCTTCGCCCGCTCAAGATCGATTTCCATGCAGCCCACCTCCACTCTTCACTATAGCATTCCCCCACGGAGGAAGACGGAGGCGGCTTGCCTTCCCGCGCATCATGTTCGGCCCGGCTCTCTGACCGAACTGGCGACGCGAAGCTGACCGAGCACCACCGCGGTGCGCAGCTGCACCTCCAGCCGGTGCTCGGCGTAGCGGTGGAGTAGTTCGCGAAGCGACTCGCGCTCCCGCGCGTCGATCTCCAGCGTTGCGAGCGTACCCGGCGCCGCAGCCCCCAGCGCGCGCAGCAGTCGAGGCGCCTCCGGACGCAGCCGCACCGCCGCCGGATCCCGCCCGGCGCACCGCGAGCAGACTAGTCCGCCGAGAGGGTGACTCCAATGAGGGGCCCGCTGCGCGTCCCCCGCGCAGACCGCGCAGCGGGTGAGCGCCGGTTGAAACCCGGCCAGGGCGACCAGATGGAGGATGAACCAGGGAGCGACCGGCCCCGAGGAGTCCGCGGCCAGGAGCCCCAGCGACTCCAGCAGGAGGACGAAGATCTCCGGGTGAGGCTCACGCTCGGGCGTCGCGGCGTCCACGAGCTCCGCCAGCAGCGCCGCCGCGCCGAAGCGCCGCAGGTCCGTCCAGAGAGGAGCGAAGGCGTCGATGACCTCCACCTGGGCCACGACGTCCAGGCTGCCTCGCCCGTGGGCGAGGAGCAGACGCACGTGCTCGAAGGGTTCCAGACTCCCGGCCATCTTGCTGGTGGCCTTGCGGACTCCCCGTGCGACGGCGGAGACCTTCCCCCACTCCCTCGTATACAGGGTGAGGACGCGGTCCGCCTCTCCGAGCGGGCGGCGCCGCAGCACGATCCCTTCGGCCTTGTAGACCGGCATCAGAGGCTGAGCACGCGGCGGGCGATCTCGAAGTAGATGACGAGCCCGGTCCCATCCACCAGCGTCGTGATCAAGGGTGCCGAGACAACCGCCGGGTCGACGCGGAGGCGCCGCAGCAGGAACGGCAGAATCGCCGACACCGTCGCCGCCCAGAGGACGATAACGGAGATCGACAGCGCGACGGTCAGGCCGATCGTCGGCGTGACCTTGAGCGACCAGGCCCGGACAAACGCCGCAGCGGCCATCACGGTCGCCAGAATGGCGGCCGTGCCGATCTCCTTCAGCCAGATGCGGAAGGTGTCCTGAAACCGCAGCTCGCCCAGCGCCATGGCGCGGATCACCGTTGTTACGGTCTGGCTGCCCGTGTTCCCTCCCGTCCCAATGAGGAGGGGGATGAAGAAGGCGAGGGCCACCACGCTCGTCAGCTCATTTTCGAAATGGCGCATGACGCTCCCCGTGTACGCCTCGGCCACGAAGAGCAGGAGCAGCCAGCCGATACGCTTGCGGGCGAGCGTGAACGGGGGGGCGCTGAGGTACGGCTGGTCCAGGGGTTGGGCGCCGCCGAGCCGTTCGATGTCTTCCGCCGCCTCTTCCAATCGGAGCTCGGCGGCGTCGTCCGCCGTGATGATGCCGAGCAGCCTGTCACCGGCGTCGACGACCGGGAGGGCCAAAAAGTGGTGGCGGTCGAGTAGCTGGGCGGCCTCCTGCTGGGAGGTGTCATTCCGCACCTTGACCACGTCGGTGCGCATGATGTCCCGGACGGGCGTGTGCGGCTTGCTGAAGAGGAGGTCGTGCAGGGGCAAAACGCCCAGGAGCTTCCGGGTCTCCGGGTCCGTTACGTAGGTGTAATAGACGGTCTCCGCTTCCTCCGCGACGTGCCGCAACCTGGCCAGGGCGTCCTCCGCCGTCATCTCCGGCGTGACCGAGACGAACTCGGGCGTCATCAGGCTGCCCGCGCTGTCTTCGGGATGGGCGAGGAGTTCCTGAAGCTCACGGGCCTCTCTCGGCTCCATCTCCGCCAGCAACGCCTCGGCCTGGGAGGGCGCGAGTTCTTCCACGACGTCTGCCGCGTCATCCGGCGGCATCTCCTCCAGCACGTCGGCCCCCTGGGGGCCGCTCAGCTTGAGGATGATCCGCGCCGCGTCGTAGGGGTCGAGTTCGGAGACGAGTTCGGCCAGCTGTTCGTCGCCGAAGCGCTTGAAGATGCCCGCCAGCTCCGAGGGGGTGAGGGCGACCAGAGCTTCAGTGAGGTCGTGCGGGGGCAATCCTCGCAGCCTCGTCATGTCGATCGACTTGGGGTCCAGGACTCGCTCCTCCACCGCCTCACCTCCCTCCCGGAACGGCTCGATCCGCCATGGTATGATCCACGCCGGTCTCTGGCCTACCGTACAGGTCCCCCGCGAGGAGGGTCAAGGAATTCCGCGCTTCGAAACCATCTTTTTCGATGTGGGGGACACCCTCATCTACGCGTCTGCCTCCACTCCTGCCCTCTTTGACCGCCTCATCGCCGACCTGCGCCTTGGCATCGATCTCGCCGCGTACACCACGGCCCATGAGGAGGTCGCGCGGGTCTTCTCTCCGCGTGTGTACGACTACCTGGGGAGGAGGCAGGAGTTTTGGATGGACTTCAACCGGCGCCTCCTGGCCAAGGTCGGCATCGATCCGAAAGATCACCTGGCGCGGGCCATCAACGAGTGGTTCCAGGCCGTCGAGCCCGAGGTCCTCCACGCGTTTCCCGAGTCCGCGGAAGCCCTCGAGGAACTGGCGAAAGACTTCCGCCTGGGTGTGATCTCCAATGCGACGGAGGAACTGACAGACCGGCTGGAGCGGCTTGGCCTGCGCCGCTATTTCGCCTCCATCACCTTTTCACAGGAGGCCCGAGCCGAGAAGCCCGATCCGGCGGTCTTTCGCCTGGCCCTGCAGCGGGCTGGCTCCCGCCCCGAGGAGGCCGTGCATGTGGGCAACGACTACGAAGCGGATGTCGTCGGCGCCAGAGGGGTGGGGATGCTCCCTGTGCTGATTGATCGAAGCGATGCCTTCCCTGAGGCGGACTGCCTGCGCATCCGCACCCTCAAGGAACTCATACCGCTGCTCCAGCGGCTCTGACCCGACCTCAGGTCGGGCGGCCGAGGAACGCAAACGCCCCGCATACGAACCTAACCAACGCCCGGGAGCGGCCCCATGTAGAGCCGCCCTGTTGCGATCCGGTCCTCGCGCAGACCGTAGATGATCACGCCCTGCTGATCGAAGCGAGTGCCGTCAGGCCGGGTGCCGCGCCACCGCCACTCAGTCCAGAGGACGTCGCCCTCCGCCCAACCGAGGAGTTCGGCGCGGAAATCTGGCATCTCCGCGAAATTCCTCGTCCACCGCTCTTGTACATGTTCGCGCCCCCTGAAGCTGCGCTCGGGAGAGAGGGGCTGATCGCTCGCGTAATCTGGATGGAAACAGTCGAGGAACGCCTGAATGTCGTGACGGTTCCATGCCTCGCGAAGCCGCTCGGTCAATTCGCGCGCCAGACCCATCGCTGCCTCCCCTCCGTCATTCATTCCGGATAGAACCCTCGAATCAAAGCCGGCTTCTCCCGCCAGTCCGGCGTCACCGTCACCCACAGATCCAGATAGACCTTCCGTCCGAGGAGGGCCTCCGCGCCCGCCCGCGCAGCGGCGCCGATGGCGCGCAGCCGTTGCCCGCCGTGGCCGATCACGATCTTCCTTTGAGAGGGTTTCTCCACGTGCAGGGTGGCGCGCACGTACGTCAGGCCTCGGGGGCGCTCAGCGAACTCCTCGATCTCTACGGCCAGTGCGTGCGGCAGTTCCTGGCGGGTCAGGTGGATGGCGTGCTCGCGGATGATCTCCCGCACGAGGAACTGCTCGGGTTGGTCGGTGACCATGTCCTCCGGGTAGTAGGCCGGGCCCTCGGGCAGGCGGGCGATGATCCGGTCAACCAGGTCGGGGAGACCTGCTCCCGTCTGCGCCGAGACCATCACCGTCTCCGTGACGGGGACGAGGCTGGCCGCCGCCCGCGCAGTTGTCTCCGCGCCCGCCGGCGTTGCCCGATCCAACTTGTTCACGACCAGCAGGATGGGGACGGGCGCGCCCCGCAGCGCCTCTGCGGCGATCCGTTCCTCAGGCCCGGGAAGCGCGCCGGCCTCGACGATCCAGGCGACGAGATCGACTTCGCCGAGGGCGCGGCGGGCCGCGTCCACCATGACCTCACCGAGGCGGTGCCGCGGCGCGTGGAGCCCGGGGAGGTCGAGGAAGACGATCTGCGCGTCGGGGCGCGTGAGGATCCCGCGGATCACGGTGCGCGTGGTCTGAGGGACCGGCGAGACCGCCGCGACCTTCGTGCCGAGCAGACGGTTGAGCAGGGTCGACTTGCCGACATTGGGCCGCCCGGCGAGGGCCACGAAGCCGGAGCGGTGAGCCATCCCGGAGAGGTGCGGCTACCGGCGCGTTCGCTTCGTCCGGCGGTCTACGCGCGACGCCGGCGTTGCCTGTCGGACCGCGCGGTCGGGCCGAGACGTGGCGGGAAGGTCGCCGGGGCCAAAGGCTTCCGGAAGAAGATCTTCGAAGGTCAACACGCGGTAGCGCCCCTGTAGCCCGGCCAGGTAGACCTTCTCTACCCCGAACTCCGCCATCACCTGGCGGCATGCCCCACAGGGTGCCGCGCCGCGATGTCCGGCGGTGACCACGGCCACCTCTCGCACCTTCCGGTGTCCGGCCGCCGCCGCCAGGAAAATAGCGACGCGTTCCGCGCACACCGAGAGCCCATAGGAGGCGTTCTCCACGTTGGCTCCCGAAAACACGACGCCGTCAGAGAGCGCCGCCGCCCCTACCCGATACCGGGAGTACGGCGCGTAGGCCTGTGCACGGGCCCCCCGTGCCGCGGCGATGAGCCTCTCGGGAGTCAGTGCGCCCGGGCCCGCGCGCTGAGGGTCTGCGCTCACTCCCGAGGCTCCAAGACCACAGGCTCCAGGACCGGGCCCCGTTCTGCGGCGAGGAGGCCGCGCACGCCCTCCGGGGTGCGGGCGATGCCGCCGGCGATGATGAAGCGCAGCGCCTCCTCGACGGTCATCGACGCCGGGCGGGCCTCCTGTTCGGGAACGAAGACCACGAAGCCCGAGGTGGGATTGGGCGTGCCGGGGATGAAGACGTGCAGCAGGCCCGAGGCGGCGGCCGCCGAATCGCCGCCGGTGACGAAGCCGAGGGCGAAGAGCCCCGCCCGCGGCCACTCCACGATGACGACGCGCTGAAACGCCCCCCGGCGGTCCTCCAGCATGCGCTCGCTGAGGGGTTTGATCGAACTGTAGACCGTGCGCGCCAGCGGGATCCGCAGGATCACCTGGTCCAGCCGCGCGATCAGGCGGCGGCCCAGCACGTTGCTGGCCACTACTCCAGTAATCAAGATCAACGCGATGCCGGCGACGAACCCGAGGGTCGGAATGGGCCGTCCGAGGATGGCGCGGAAGAGCGGCTGCAGCATGGCGTCGAGGGTGGTGAAGAGCCAGCGCAGCACGAGGTAGGTGACCGCCACCGGGAAGATGACCAGGAGCCCGGTGATCAGGTAGGTGCGCAGGCGCGCCCGCACGGGAATTCGGGCGGTCAGGGAGTCGAGGGGACGGCGCGGGTGATCTTGACCTTGCCGATCCGCTGCCCCTCCACCTGCTCGACGACGATCTCCAGCCCGTCATAGGCGACCCGCTCCCCTGGCCTGGGGACGTGGCCGAGCAGGCTGTAGACGAAGCCGCCGATCGTATCTACGTCTTCCAGCGGCAAGCCCAGGCGGAGCTGTTCGTTGACCTCCTCGATGGAGGCGCGGCCCTCGACGAGAGCCACCTGGTCGTTGACCACCTCGACCAGCCGCTCCTCGACGTCGTGCTCGTCGGTGATCGGGCCGACGATCTCCTCCAGCAGGTCTTCAATCGTGACGAGCCCGGAGGTCCCGCCGTATTCGTCCACGACGATGGCCACGTGCACCTTGCGCCGTTGCATCTCCCGGAAGAGATCGTCCAGCCGTTTGCTCTCCGGGACGTAGTAGACCGGTCGGCTCAGCTCCGAGAGCGGCACGGTCGCGCGGCCCTCCGCCAGGGGGCGGAGGAGGTCCTTGAGATAGAGGATCCCTACGATGTTGTCGATCGACTCGTGGAAGATGGGGATGCGCGAGTGGCCGGTGGCCAGGATCAGCTGCACCGCGTCGGCGGCGGTGGCGGTGTCTTCGAGCACGTCCATGTCCATGCGGGGGACCATCACCTCGCGGGCTACGGTGTCTCCGAACTCGAAGATGGAGTGGATCATCTCGCGCTCCTCCTGCTCGATGACCCCCTCCTCTTCCCCCATCTTGACGAGGGCGCGGATCTCCTCTTCGGTGACCACCGGCGAGTTGATGTTCACACGACCTCCGAGGGGACGCACCATCACCGTGCCGGCCAGGGAGAGCAGGCGGATCAGCGGGCCGAGGATGCGAGAGAATATGTCGATGGGGCGGGCGAACGCGAGCGTCAAGGGGTCAGCGTAGCGGACCGCCACAGTCTTGGGCGCGATCTCGCCGACGACCACGAGCAGCGCAACCATGGCCAGGAACGCCCAGAGCAGCGTCCGCTCGGCACCAAAGAGGCGCAGGAAGAGCCCGGCGGCCAGGACAGAGGCGGCCACGTTGGCGATCGTGTCCGCGATGTGCAGCGTGCTGACCAGGCGGCCCGCGTCCTCCAGCAGGCGGTCGGCGATCCGCGCCGGCGCCTCGCCGGCCTCGGCGCGCTGACGCAGGCGCAGGCGGTTGGCCGCAAAGAACGCGGTCTCGGCGGCGGAGAAGAAGGCTGAGGCAAGGACGAGCAGGCCGAGCGCGATGAAGCCCAGCGTATTACCTGAAGCGTCCAACGAGGTGAATCATCCTTTCTGTTCGCGGATCAGACCCAGCGGCAGCGCGCGAGCGCCGCGATAGGGGAGGAAAGCGTCCGGGCGGAGCACTCTCCGCCCGATACCTTAGTATAACATACCCCGCAGGAGGGGCAGGCGCGGGGCGGTTCCCACCGCCACGGTCACGATCCCTCCTTCTCCCGCCGCCGCGAGGAGTTCAAGGACGGCGCCGCCCACGAAGAGGCGCTGCCGGCCGATCCCGCTGACGCGCACCGGCAATGAGGCCAGCGGTCGGTCCGTCCTGAGGACGAAGCGGTTGCCCTCGCGGACGTACCCCTCCGAGGGCAGCCCCGCGCCCTGCGAGGCGAACTCCATCCGCACCAAACGCAGCCCGCTGCGCTCCGCCAGGTAGGTCTCGACCACCCTCGTCCGTTCCACGGAATGCGTGTACTCGAGACGGATCTCCACCACCGCGTGCAGCGGCACCCGGAGGAGCGTCCGGGCCACCGGCGCGGCCCCACCGCTGCCAGGAGGCGCCGCCGTGACCGTCACCACTGGCACTGGCCAGAGCGCCGCCCCGGCGGCCATCAGGATCGCGGCGCCGAAGAGGAACCGCGCCCGGCTCATGATGGCGCCGGACTCCTGGCGCGCGCCCGTTGGAGCAGCGCCGTCCCACCGAGGAGCACCAGTCCGACCAGATCCCAACTCGGCTTGTGGAAGATCAACGCGATCGCGGCGGCTATGAGCAGCACCCGGTCCAGGGGCCTGGCGGGCGCCAGCAGATACCCGGAGGCGCCGGCGGCGAGGGCGATCACGCCGAGCAGGCCCGTCAGCGACGTCAGCAGCACCTCACCCAGGCCGCCGCCCTGGAGGAGCAGCGCCGGCGAGTAGACGAAGACGAATGGGACGATGATGCCGGCGAGGGCCAGCCGGGTGGCGGCGAATCCTGTGCGCAGCGGGTCGGAGCGGGCGATCCCGGCCGCCGCGTAGGCAGCGAGCGCGTCCGGGGGCGTCAGATCGGCGATTACCCCAAAATAGAAGATGAAGAGGTGCGCCGCCAGTGGCATCACCCCCAGCTGAGAGAGCGCGGGCGCGGCAATGGCGGCCAGGATGATGTAGGTGGCGGTGGTGGGGATGCCCGACCCGATGATGGTGCAGGCCGCCGCCACGAACACCAGCGTGAGAAAGAGGTTGTGCTGGCCCAAGGCAACGGTCAGCCCGACGAACTTCAGCCCGATCCCGGTGAGGGTGACAACGCCCAGGATGATGCCGACGACTGCGGTGGCCACCGCGACGGTGAGAGCGTTGCGCGTCCCATAGACGAGGATGGTCCAGATCTCCTCGACGTACAGTCGGGCTCGGTCGAGCCAGGGCCGCCGCGCGGCCGCCCCCTCCTTCCACACGGTGATGACGTGCACGCCCGCGGAGACGGCGATCCCCCAAAACGCGGCCATCATCGGCGAGTATCCGCGGAAGAGGAAGGCGACGACGGCCACAAGCGGCGCCACCAGGTAGCCGCGGCTCCAGAGCACGCCCCCGATGGCGGGCAATTGGTCGCGGGGTAGCCCGCGGAGGCCCAGTCGCTTGGCCTCGAAATGGATCATTAAGCCGACGGCCAGGAAATAGAAGATTGCCGGCAGGGCCGCCGCCTTGGCGATGGTCAGATAGGGGATCTCCAGGTACTCTGCCATGACGAAGGCGGCCGCGCCCATCACCGGCGGCATCAACTGTCCCCCCACCGAGGTCGCCGCCTCCACCCCGCCCGCAAAGACGGGATGGTAGCCGAGGCGCTTCATCAGCGGGATGTTGAAGACCCCGTCGGCGACCACGTTGGCCACCGAACTGCCCGAGATGGTTCCCACAAACGCGCTGGAGAGCACCGACACTTTGGCTGGGCCGCCCGTCATCCAGCCGGCGAGCGAGATGGCGATGTCCACGAATAACTGGCCCAGTCCGGTGCGTTCCAGAAATGCGCCCAACAGCACGAACATGAAGACGAAGCTGGCCGAGACGCCCACCGGGATGCCGAAGATGGCTTCGGTGGTCAAGAACATGTGCTCGATCACCCGCGGCAGCGAGACGGGCGGCACGGCGAGCGATCCCGGCAGCAGGTGTCCGACAAAGGGGTAGATCAGCATCGCCGCAGCGATGAAGGGCAGCACGCCGAGGACCCGCCGGCCCGCTTCCAGGACCACGAGGGTGCCGAGCACTCCGATGAGGAGATCGCGGCCTTCCGGCCGTCCTGCCCGTTCCGCCAGGCTCTGGTGGTTGACGAAGAGGTAGAGCATCACCGCCGCGCCCACGCCGGCCAGGGCGACATCGACGGCACCGAATCGTGTGGCCCCCGCCCAACGCCGGCGCGCCGGGTAGAGCAGGAAGACCAGCACCATGACGAAGGCCAGGTGCAGTGAGCGCTGCCGCAGCGCCTCGAGCAGACCGAAGCGCGCCGTGTACAGATGGAAGAGCGCCATTCCCCCGGCCACGATCCCCACTGCGGTCGCGAAGGGGCCGGCCAGCCGGCGGAATCCGAACTCCGGCTCCACCCGCCGCAGGATCTCTTCCACGTCAGCGGCCGCCGGCGCCTTCGGGAGCAAGACAGAGACCGCCGCGGCGGCGCCGGGGGGCTTGGGGACGGCAGCGTCCATCGACACGATCAGCGCAATCGCGGAACGAGGACGGCCAGACCGGCGGCCGCGGCGCCAATAGCCGCGACCAGCACGGACGCCGCCGCGACATCCTTGGCCGCCCTGGCGGCGGGGTGCCGTTCGGAGCCGACGAACGCGTCGACCAGGATTTCCACCGCGGTGTTGGCCAGTTCGGCTGCGATCACCAGGGCGACCGCCAGGAGCAGGATCGCGGCTTCCTGCGCAGAGAGGCGCAGCACGAGGATGACGGCGACCACTCCCACGGCGGCGGCGGCGTGGATGCGCAGGTTGTGGTGCTCCCGCCAGGCCAGCGCCCAGCCGGCGATGGCCTCGCGAATCGCCCCCGCCAGTCCGCTCATCGCCTGGCGCGGAGGCGCGCGGTCCCGCCGTGGAGAGAGGCGAGGATCACGCGCTGGCGCCGGTGCATGCGCGAGCGCGCGCGGGGCGTGGTGTCGTCGTAGCCGAGGAGATGGAGCACCCCGTGGATCACCAACAACTCCAGTTCCCGTTCAACCGTCTGGCCATACCTGGGCGCTTGGGCCGCGGCACGCTCCGCCGAGACGACCACGTCGCCGAGCAGGCCGGGCCCAGTGCCCTTGGCCCCCTTCCGCGGCCGGCCGTGCAGAGGAAGTTTCCGCAGATCTTGGGGAAACGCCAGGACGTCGGTGCTCCGATCGCGTCCGAGGTACCGGCGGTTGAGAGCGCGGATCTGGCGGTCGGAGACGACGGCGACGCTGGTCTCGCTGCCGGGCGGGCAGCCTTCGGCGCTCATCGCGGCAATGGCGGCGCGGCGGAGGGTCGCAGGGCGCACGGGGACTGTCCGCTGGCGGTTCGCCACCAGCGCCTGCATCAAACGTTAGCGCCGTCCCACCCGCTCGCGGCGCCTCGGACGCAGGTCTCCTTCCAGGTCGGGGTACTCGATCCGCGGGTGGAAGATGCCGGTGAGGACCCGGGTGAACGTTTGGGCAATCTGCTCCAGATCGCGGAACATCAGGTCGCACTCGTCGAGCTGGCCGTCCTCTAACCGATCGTGGATGATCCGCCGCACCACCTCGTAGATCCGGTCGGGAGTGGGGCGGGGGAGGCTGCGCACCGCGGCCTCGACGGCGTCGGCGAGCATGACGATGGCGGTCTCGCGGGTCTGCGGTTTGGGGCCCTCGTAGCGGAAGGCCGCCGGCTCGGGTTCGTCTCCCCGCTCCAGGGCCTGATGGTAGAAGTACGTGATCAGGGTCGTGCCGTGGTGTTCCGGGATAAAGTCGGCCACGGAGGCCGGGAGGCCATACTCCCGGGCCAGATCCAGGCCGTCCCGCACGTGCGCCGCCACCGTCAGCGCGGAGAGACTTGAGGACATGCGCTCGTGCGGATTGTCCACCCCGACCTGGTTCTCCACGAAAAAGACCGGCCGGCGAATCTTGCCCACGTCGTGGTAATAGGTTCCGACTCGCACGAGCAGGCCGTCCGCGCCGACCGCATCGGCCGCGGCTTCGGCCAGGTTGCCGACGATCACGCTGTGGTGGTAGGTGCCCGGGGCCTCCATCTGCAGGCGGCGCAGCAACGGGTGGCCCGGGTTGGAGAGTTCCAGGAGCTTGATCGGGGTGACCAGGCCGAAGAGGTTTTCCAGATAGGGCAGCACCCCGATGGAGAAGATCCCCACGACGACCCCGTTGACCACGCCGACCGCCGCGTCCCGCATCATCTCCGGGTAGACGGGCCGGCGCTCCAGCAGGCTTATCGCCACGACCGCCGCCGCGGTCGCCGCGCCGGCCTTGAGGCCGCCGACGATCAGGTCGGTGCGGTGGCTGATCCTGCGGATGGCATAGACTCCCACGGCGCTGCCGACGAAGGCCACGAAGGCGGTGCGCACGTCCGACGTCGTGATCAAGGCGATGAGTAGGCTGAGGACCGCTGCGGTCACCAGCGCCAGGCGGGGACGCAGGAGGACCGCCAGCAGAATCGGCCCGAAGGCCGCGGGAATGAGGTAGAGGTTCAGACGGTAGGCGACGACGATCCGCGCCAGCAGCGTGGTCAGGGCCACGATGAGCCCCCAGAGCAGCAGCAGGCGATCCCGCCGCCAGATCTCCGGCTGGTATTCCATCAGGTAATAGCCGGTGATGGCGAGGAGGGCGGCAATCACCAACCCCATCCCCAGCACCACGTCCCAGCGCATGGGGACGCCGATCAACCCAAGCGCCTCGAGTTTCCGCAGATGGGCCTCGGTGACCTTGTCGCCGCGGCGCACGATGATCTCCCCGCGGACGATGCGCACGCGAACCGGCTCGACGGCCTCGGCGGCCTCCCGCCGGAGATTGGCGGTCGCCTGGGAGTCGATCACCCGGTTGGCGCGCAGCGCGACCAGGCCGACGGCGCTGGCCAGCGCCAGGGGCCGGCCCGTCAGGGTCGTGGAGCGCACCAGCCGCCGGAGCTCCGCACGGGCTTCGGGGAAGCCGTCGGCGCGCACGCCCTCCCGCTCGATCTGCTCGACGGCGATAACCGTGATCTCGCGGGTCTGGGCGAGGGCGGCGCCGTCAAGCGTGAGGGCGGCCTCCCAGACCTCGAGCGGAAGAGCGGCGCCCGCCTGCTGCCGCAGCCGGGCCAGCCGCTCCGCGTTGCTCAAACCTGGAGCTGCGCGGACTCGAGCGATGGCGTCGAAGATACCCGTCACCGCGCGCCGCGCCGCGGCCGTCGCCTGCGGCGCCTCCCGGTAGAGCGGCTCCACCCGCGCTGCCGCAATCCGGCGGCGGATGAGGGTCTGTTCCTGGTCGACATAATCCGTCGTGCGAGGCGCTTCGATGTCCTGTCCGGCGGGCTCCCCGACGCGCACGTCCACCCGCGACGGTACCTCGCTGATGGTGGCGATAAGCAGGAGGGCCAGGAACGTTCCCAGCCCGATCAAGGTCTTCGGGACCCAGGGGAGGGCAAAGACTGGGGCCAGACGCCTCTGCGCCTGGCCGATGAGGATCATGTAATTCCCCAGTCTAGGGTGGGCGGCGGAAGGTTGTCCAGGGCGCGAGGCTGCTGCCCCGTCACACGAATGAGCGACGCCGGCGAGAGGGGCTGCGGACTTATCGCAGCAGCGCGCCGAAGCGGCGCCGCAGGTGCGCCCGGTCGGCGGGGCGGCGCGGCACCACGATGATAGTGTTGTCTCCCGCGACCGTGCCCGCGACTTCGGGCCAGCGCATCTCGTCGATCGCCTCCGCCACCGTGTCGGCGCTGCCCGTCGAGGTCTTGATCAGGAGGAGACCGCTGCCTTCCTCCACCTCTCTCGCGTACTCGCGAAAGGCGCGCGCCAGGCGTCCGCCCGCGTCGGGCGAGTGCGCCGCGGCTTCCGCCGGAGGCAGGTAGCGGGCCCGGCCGTTCTGCGCCGGGACCTTTACCAGACCCAGCCGCTTGATATCGCGGGAGACGGTCGCCTGGCTGACCCGCACCCCCGCCCCCCGCAGCGCCCGCACCAGCTCGCTCTGCGTGCCGATGGGTGCGGCCGCCAGCACTTCGAGAATCTTCCGCTCCCGGGACTTCACCCCAGCAACCTCTCGTCCCGCCGGCGCCCCTCCGCCTCCTGCTCCCGCACCCACTCCTGGGCCGAGACCACGAGGAGGCGCGCCGCCCTAAGCCCTTCCCGCACCCGCCCTGGCGCGGTCCCGCCCGGGGTGTCCTTGGCGGCCACGGCGCCCTCAGGACTCAGTGCCGCGGTCAGGACGGTCAGGTCCTGCGCGGAAAACCCAGGGAGCAGGGTCGACCATTCCGTCGCTTCCAGCTGGATGAGCGACTTGTCCGCGTCTTCGGCGTACCGCACCACCTGACTGGCGAGACGATGCGCCTCTCGGAAGGGCAGGCCCCGTCGGGTCAGGTGGTCGCTGATCTCGGTGGCGGTGACGAACCCGTCCTCCAGGGCGCGGCGCATGCGGTCGGGGCGAAAACGCACCTCTCGCGCCACCACCGCCGCGGCTTCGAGGGCGGCCAGCGCCGTGTCGGCTGCGTCGAACACAGGCGCCTTGTCCTCCTGCAGGTCGAGACCGTACCCGGCGGGGAGCCCCTTCAGCGTCGCCAGGAGGGCGACCAGGTCCCCCAGGACACGCCCGGCCTTGCCGCGGATCAGTTCGGCCGGATCGGGGTTCCGCTTCTGCGGCATGATCGAACTTCCCGTGCTGATCGCGTCACTGAACTCAAGAAACCGGAACTCCGCCGTCGCCCACAGCACGATCTCCCCCGCCCAGCGCGAAAGGTGGATCATCAGCAGCGCGAGCGCGGACAGCAGCTCCACGGCGAAGTCACGGTCTCCCGTCGCGTCCAGGCTGTTGGCGCTGAGGCGGGCAAACCCCAATGCGGCCGCCACGGCCTCCCTGTCGATGGGATGGGAGACGCCGACCGCTGCCCCCGACCCCAGGGGGAGGAGGTCGGCGGCCTCATAGACGCGATGGAGCCGCTCGACGTCTCGCTGCAGCATCGCCACGTAGGCCAGGAGGTGATGCGCCAGCAGCGTGGGCTGCGCCCGCTGTAGGTGGGTGTAGGCGGGCAACAGCGCATCGCCGTCTCTGGCCGCGCGCTCCAGGAGCGCCTCCTGCAGCGCCGTCACCCCCGCAGACAGCGCCACCGCGGCGTCCTTGGTCCACATCCGGAAGGCGGTGGCCACCTGGTCGTTGCGGCTGCGCGCGACGTGGAGCCACCCGGCCGCCTCGCCGATGCGTCGGTGCAGTTCCCCTTCAATCAGGGTGTGGACGTCTTCGGCGCGCTCGTCGACGGGAAAGGTCCCCGCCTCGGCTTCATGGATCAGCGTGCGCAGCGCCGAGCTGATCTGCCGCCCGGCCTCCGGCGGAATGATCCCACGGTCGGTGAGCATCCTGGCGTGGGCGAGGCTGCCGCGCAGATCGTGAGGGAGGAGCCGCACGTCCACCGGAAGGGACGCTGTGAACCTGGCCACCCGTGGATCCAACTGACCGGCAAACCGGCCGCCCCACATCCGGTAGCCGGAGTGCTGCTCACCCCCCATGACGGATCTAGCTGCCGACGGAGATGCGCAGTGCGCCGGTCAGTCCGGGATTGGTTCGGGCGAAGACGGCCCCGGACAGGCCGAAGAGGCGGATGAACCCCTCCGCATCGGCCTGCCGGTAGGGTCCCCCGGCCTCGAAGGTCGCCAGCTCCCGGCTGTAGAGCGAGTGCGGAGAGCGCCGGGCCACCGCGGTGGCTGTGCCCTTGTAGAGCGACAGGCGCACGCTGCCGGTCACCGTGCGCTGGGTCGCGGTGACGAAGGCGTCGAGGGCCGCCCGCAGCGGCGTGTACCACTGCCCGTAGTAGACGAGCTCGGCCAGACGCATCGCCGCCCCGAGCTTGTAATGCAGCGTGTCGCGGTCGAGCGTGATCGATTCCAGGTCCGCGTGCGCGGTCTGCAGGAGGGTGCCGCCGGGGGTCTCGTAGACGCCGCGGCTCTTGATCCCGACCAGGCGGTTTTCCACCATGTCCATCCGTCCAATGCCGTGCCGCCCGCCGATCAGATTCAGCCGCTCCACCAGCGCCACGGGCGGCAGTGCCTCGCCGTCGACCGCCACAGGCGTCCCCTCGTCAAAGTCGATCATCACCTCATCAGGCTGCTCGGGCGCGCGACGCGGGTCAGCGGTGTACTGGTACAGGTCCGCCGGCGGCGTTCGCCACGGGTCCTCCAGCACGCCGCCTTCGCTGCTGCAGTGCCAGAGATTCCGATCGACGCTGTAGGGCCGTTCTTTGGTCACCGGGACGGGAATGCCGTGCGCAGCGGCGTAGGCGATCTCCGCCTCACGGGAATTCAGACTCCACTCCCGCCAGGGGGCGATCACGCGCAACGTGGGGGCAAGAGCGGCGTAGGCCAGCTCGAAGCGCACTTGGTCATTGCCTTTGCCGGTGCACCCGTGCGCCAGCGCGTCCGCCCCCACCTCGAGTGCCACCGCCACCTGCGCCCGCGCGATCGCCGGCCGGGCGAGGGCGGTGCCGAGCAGGTACCGTCCCTCATACAGCGATCCCGCGCGCAGGACCGGGAAGACGAACTCGGCGAGAAACTCCTCGCGAATGTCGACGACGCGCGCGTCGGCGGCGCCGCTGGCCAGGGCCTTGCGCCGGAGCGCCTCGAGGTCCTCGCCCTGCCCGACGTCGGCGATCATCGCCACGACCTGACAGCCGTAGGTTTCTCCCAGCCAGGGGATGATCACCGAGGTATCCAGCCCCCCGGAATAGGCCAGCACAGCCGTGCGCACCACACCTTCGGTCATCGCGCCGCTCCTCCTTTTGGAAACTCTGCGGGGGCCTCCGGCGTCAGCGGCCCGCGCGCCTCTGTCAGCACCTGCTCGAGGAGGGTCAGGCCCTCTCGCACCTCCTCAGGGGACACGATCAGGGGGGGCGCGAATCGCAGCGTCCGGGGCTGCACCGCGTTCAGGAGCAGCCCGCGCGCGCGGGCGGCCTCCACGATCGGCGCCGCATCCCGGTCGAGCTCGGCCGCCACCAGCAGTCCCTTCCCTCGCACGTCCGTGATCACGCCGGTCCGCTGGCCCAGCTCGCGCAGCCCCGAGACGAGCAGCGAGCCCATCGTCTGGGCGCGCCCCGCGAGATCGTCTTGCTCCACCGTCTCGACGACGGCGAGCGCTGCGGCGGTGGCCAGCGGGTTGCCGCCGAAGGTCGACCCGTGTGTGCCCGGGGTGAACGCCCCCGCCACCTCCGAGCGCGCCAGCACCGCGCCGATCGGCACCCCGCCGCCCAGCCCTTTGGCCAGCGTCAGGACGTCCGGCTTCACCCCGTATCCCTGGAAGGCAAAGAGCGTTCCGGTGCGCCCGATGCCGGTCTGCACCTCGTCGAGGATCAGCAGCAGGCCGTGCGCGTCGGCCAGCCGGCGCGCCGCCGCCAGGAACTCCGGCGTCGCGGGGTGGACGCCCCCCTCCCCCTGCACCGGCTCAAGCAAGATCGCGCAGGTCTGGTCGGTCACCCCGTCGGCAAGCGCGCCGGTATCGTTGAACGGCACGGTGCGGAATCCCACAGGCAGAGGCGCGAAGCCTTCCTGGTACTTGGCCACGGGCGTCGCAGCGAGCGCGGCCAGCGTCCGTCCGTGGAAGGCGCCCGAGGCCACCAGGATCTCCCACCGCCCCCCGCCGCGGCCGTGCGCGTACCGCCGCGCCAGTTTGAAGGCGGCCTCATTGGCCTCCGCGCCGCTGTTGCAAAAGAAGGCGCGGTCTAGCCCGCTGCGCGTGGTCAGCCAGCGGGCCAGCCGGACCTGCTCGGGGATCAGATAGAGGTTGCTGACGTGCAGCAGCCGGGCGGCCTGTGCCTGGATCGCCGCAGTCAGTCGGGGGTGCGCGTGCCCCAGCGCGCTCACGGCGATGCCGCCGACGAAGTCCAGGTAGCTCCGCCCCTCCAGATCGACGAGCCGCACACCCTCACCGCGCGCGAAGGCCACCGGCGCCCGCTGGTAGTTCGGCATCAGCACCTCATCGGCCAAGCGCGCCATGTCCTCGGTGCGCGTGGGGCTCATCCGGTTGTGCGCTCGGAGAGCAGCATCGTGCCGCACCCTTCCTCTGTGAACAACTCCACCAGCAGGGCGTGTGGGGTCTCCCCGTTGATGATGTGCGCGGAGGCGACGCCGCCGGCGAGGGCGGCCAGGGCGGCGTCGACCTTGGGGATCATGCCGCCGGCGATGACGCCCTCTCCTTCCAGTGCGCGGGCTTCATCCACCGTGAGGAGGGAGAGGAGCTCCTCCCGGCCGTCGCGTTCCCGGCGGATGCCCTCGACGTCGGTCAGGAGGATGAGTTTGCTCGCGCCCAGCGCGGCCGCCAGGGCCGCGGCGGCATGGTCGGCGTTGAGGTTGAGCGGTTCTCCCGCCGCATCAATGCCCACCGAGGCGACCACCGGCAGATGGCCGGCCCCCGCCAGCATGTGGATGATCTCGGGATGGACGGCCACGATCCCCCCCACGCGGCCCAGCCCAGGCGGATCGAGCAGCGGCGCGGCCTCAAACAGGCGGGCGTCCCGGCCGGAGAGGCCGACGGCGCTTCCCCCCGCCTTCGTGATCCGACCGACCAGGGTCTTGTTGGCCCCTCCGCAGAGCACCATCTCGACGATCTCCATCGTCTCCTCGTCGGTCACGCGCAGCCCCTCGATGAAGCGCGGCGTCCGACCCAGCCGCTCCAGCCACCGGCTGATCTCCGGCCCACCGCCGTGCACCAGCACCGGCAGCACGCCCGCCCCGGCCAGCAACACGAGATCCTCAATAACAGTCCCCGCCACCTCTCCCGTGACGGTCCCCGCGACGCGTCCCAGAATGCTGCCGCCGTACTTGATCACCACGGTGCGCCCCCGCCAGGCGCCGACATAGCGCAGTCCGCGGGCGATCAGGGCGCCTTCAGCGGTGATCCGGTCGGTCCGCGTCGCGATGAGGCTCACGACAGGTACCCGCTGTTGAGCCGCACGTAGCCCTCGGTGAGGTCGCAGGTCCATCCGGTCCATCGGCCCGCGCCCACGCCGAGCTCCACCGCGATGGTGAACTCGGTCGCACGCATCGCGTCGGCCGCCGCCGCGAGATTGCCGCGCTCTCCCACGCCCGCGGCAACCACCACCACGCCGCCGATGCTGACCGCGATGCGGTCCGGGTCCACCTCCGCGCCCGACCGTCCCACCGCCGCGAGAATACGCCCCCAGTTCGGCTCCATGCCGTGGCAGGCGGTCTTCACCAGCGGAGAGGTGCAGATCGCCTCCCCGGCCCGCTGTGCATCCTCCTCACTGGCGGCGCCGCCGACGGTCACTTCGACCACCTTGGTGGCGCCTTCGCCGTCGCGGACGAGCAGCCGCGCCAGGTGCTCGGTGAGCACGTCGAGGGCCTCCTGGAAGGTCGCGAAGCCGGGATCCGCTGCCTCCCGCATCGGGGCATGGCCGGCCGCGCCGGTGGCGAGGAGGAAGATCGTATCGTTGGTGCTCGTGTCCCCGTCCACACTGACCCGGTTGAAGGAGCGCCCGACGCTACGGCGGAGGGCTGCTTGGGCCAGGGCCGAGGCGATGGCGGCATCGGTCGTAACCATCGAGAGCGTCGTGGCCATGCGGGGGTGGATCATCCCCGCACCCTTGGCCATGCCCCCCAGCCTGACGGCCCGTCCCTCGATCTCAATCTCCACCGCCCCCGTCTTCGGAAAGGCGTCGGTCGTGAGGATCGCGGCCGCCGCCTCTTCCCCATGCGGGCCAAGGGCACCGGCCAGGGCTGGGATCCCGCTCCGCAGCGCCTCCATCGGCAGGGGGACGCCGATCACGCCGGTGCTGGCCACCAGGACGAGGGGGCGAGGAATGGACAGGGCCCTCGCCGTCACCTCGACCATCTCCCATGCGTCTCGCCGGCCCGCCTCCCCCGTACAGGCATTGGCGTTGCCGCTGTTGATCACCACCGCCTGGGCGCGGCCGGCCGCAATCTGGGCGCGGCTCACCTGGACCGGCGCGGCCGCCATGCGGTTCGTGGTGAAACAGGCGGCCGCCGTGGCTGGTGCGTCCGTGACGACGAGGGCCAGATCCGGGTACACGGGCTTGATCCCGCAGTGCCCGCCCGCCGCCCGCACCCCCGCAGGAGTGGTCACCGTGCCGGCCCGCACCACCGGCCGTTGCATCTGGCCCACCAGGCCGCCGGGGGAGGTCACGGGAAGATCGCCGGGTGGCGCAGACCCAGCTCTTCGGGAAAACCGCACATCAGGTTCATGTTCTGGACCGCCTGTCCGGCGGCGCCCTTGACCAGGTTGTCGATCGCCGCGAAGGCCACGATCGTGCCGCTGCGCGGGTCGACGCGTACGGCGATGTCGGCGAAGTTGCTGCCCAGCGTCGCCTTCGTCTGCGGCAGGGCGTCCCCGTCTAGGAGCCGCACGAACGGCTCGCCCCCGTAGGCCTCGCGCAGCGCCGCCTCGCCCTCCCCCCGGTCGAGCGGGCGGGCGGGTTGGAGGTAGGCCGTCGCCAGAAGGCCGCGCGTCATCGGGATCAGGTGCGGCGTGAACGTCATCGACGCCTCTGGGGCGATGGCCCGCAGTTCTTGTTCCAGTTCGGCGGTGTGCCGGTGACCGGGGGTCCCGTACGCGAAGACGTTCTCGTTGACCTCCGAGAAATGTGTGCGCGCGCCGCCTCCTCGCCCCGCCCCCGAGACGCCGGACTTCGCGTCGATGATGATGCTGTCGGGCCGGGCCAGCCCGGCGCTGAGCAGCGGCGCCACCGCCAGGAGCGCCGCCGTGGGGTAGCAGCCCGGATTGCCGACGATGCGGGCGCGCCGGATCGTGGCGCGGTGTAGCTCTGGCAGGCCGTAGGCCGCCTCTTCCAGCAGATCCTCGGCGCTGTGCGGCCTCCCGTACCACTCCTCATAGGTGCGGGCGCTGCGGAAACGGAAGTCCGCACCGAGGTCGATCACCTTCACCCGAGTCCCCAGCTGGGCGACCAGACCCATGGCCACGCCGTTGGGGAGGGCCAGAAAGACCGCGTCCGAGTCGGCCGCCACCGCCGTGGGGTCGAGCGGCTCGGTACGGGCGTCCAGAAAGCCGCGCACGTTCGGAAAGACTTCGGCGTACGGCTCTCCCGCCCGCGTCTCGGCGACCAAATGGGTCAGACGCACCTCGGGATGGCCGAGGAGGAGGCGGACGACCTCGCCGCCGCCGTAGCCAGACGCCCCGATCACGCTGACGTTGATCACCTGTCCTCCTTCGGACCAGACGCGGGTACCGGACCCGTAAGCCAGCCGAATGAATTGATTTTACACGCTTGTGAATAATATTTCAATGGGGCGCGGCGGCGGCGCGTTCGCTGCGGGTGCCGGTGCCGCAAGAAGGAAAAGCGTGATCGGGGGAAAATGAAGGAGCAACCGACGTCGGCATCCTCGGGTCGGCCCCGAGGAGACTTTAGAGAAGGCAGGTGAACGGAACGATGCGACCGATCTGGTCCGGGACGCTGGCCTTCGGCCTGGTCACGATCCCGGTGAAGCTCTACTCCGCGGTGGAATCGAGCAGCGACGTGAGTTTCAGGCTGCTCGACCGGGAGACCCTCAAGCCGATCAAGGAGATCCGGATCAACCCTGAGACCAAGGAGGAGGTCCCCTGGGAGCAGATCGTCCGCGGCGTCGAGCACGCCAAGGGGAGATACGTCCCCATCTCCTCCGAAGAGTTGAAGGCGCTCCCCCTCCCCACGGCGCATACCGTCGAACTCTTGGGCTTCGTCGATGCGGACGACGTCAACCCGCTGTTCATTGACAAGACGTATTTCCTGGGCCCCGGCAAGGGGGGAGAGAAGGCCTACGAACTGCTCCGCCACACTCTGGAGGAAGAGGGCAAGGTGGGACTGGGGAAGGTCGCCATCCGCACCCGCGAACACCTGGCTGCGGTGCGCCCCGTCGACGGCGTCCTGGTGATGCAGACGCTGTACTATGCCGACGAGGTCCGAGGCGCCGACGATATCCCCGATCTGCCCAAGCACGTGCGCGTCGCTCCGGCAGAAAAGAAGATGGCCGAACAGCTCGTCGGCAGCATGGTCACCAGCTTCGAGCCCGGTGAGTACAAGAGCGAGTACAAGCAGGCGCTGGCGAAACTGGTGAAGGCGAAACTGGCCGGCCGTCCCCTCTCCGAACCGGAGGCCGGCCCGCGCAAGGTCATCGACCTGCAGGAGGCCCTGAAAGCATCGCTGGCGCGCATGCGCAGCGGCCGCACGACCAAACGGACCCGCCGCCGCGCCGCCGCCGGCTAACGACGGGCGGGAGTCTCCGAGAGCACCGCGCTAGGCGCGCCCCGGGCCGATAGTCGGGCCATGCCGTAGCGTCAGCTCGTAGAGCACCATCGCCGCGGCCACGACGCCCGCGGTCTCGGTGCGCAGCGTCAGCGGACCGAGCGAGACCACCTGCGCGCCGTGCGTGCGGGCCGCCTCCACTTCATCCGGATCCCACCCGCCCTCCGGGCCGATAAGCAGTGCGACCGAGGAGCCGCTTGGGGCAGCGGCGAGGGCGGCCGCGATGGAGTGCGTGTGCTCTCCTTCCCACGGCATCAGGATCAGCGACCCGGTCAGGAGGGGCCACACCTCCGCAAAGGGCCGCGGCGTTTCCACCCCGGGGACGGCGCTGCGTCCGCTCTGCGCCGCGGCCGCGGCGGCGAGGCGGCGCCACCGCTGCAGGCGCGCCGGGGCGGGAGCGGCGATCGCCCGGCGCGTCAGGACGGGGACGAAGGCGTCGACGCCCACCTCGGTGCCCATGCGCACGATCAGGTCCATCTTCGCGCCCTTGGGCACGGCCTGGACGAGCATGAGCCGGAGCCGGGGCCGCTCGCGCGTGCGTCGATCGACCACGACGCCCCGCACCTCGCCGCGCCCGACGACGGTGAGCTCCACATCGTAGTCCGTCCCCCGGCCATCGAAGAGCACGATCCGTTCCCCGGGGCGCATCCGCAGGACGTTGGCGACGTGATGCGCCTGGGCAGGGGGGAGGACAACCTCGCCGCCCGCGACGACCTCTGAGGGAACAGCGATACGGTGCATATTAAGGAACGGCACTCCGGTGCATGCCTACGGCCGGCGTGCCACGAGCGCGCGCCACTCCTCCCGGGCGCGCGGCTCCTCGAGGGTCAGTCCGGCCCGGACGAAGGCGTCGGCGACGCCGCCCAGCCCGGCCTCGATGATCCCCGAGGCGACGATCAGTCCGCCAGGGCGCAGCCGGGAGGGGACCGCCGCCGCCATCTGAGCCAGAGCGTCGGCAGTGAGGTTGGCTACCAGGAGATCCACAGGAGACACCACGGGGGCAAGGAGATTCCCCATCCTCACCGTGACGCGATCGGCCACGCCGTTTCCCGCGACGTTCGCCGCCGCCACGCGGAGCGCGAGGGGGTCGTCATCAACGGCCAGGACGGACCCGGCGCCGAACCGCGCCGCCACGATCGCCAGAATCCCGGACCCCGTCCCGACGTCGGCGACGGTGTCGCCAGGACGCAGGCGCTCCTCCAGCACCATCAGGCACAACTGGGTACTCGGGTGCAGCCCGCTGCCGAACGCCATCCCCGGATCCAGCCGGATCACCACGTCGTCCGGTTCCGGGGCGGGTGTCTCCCACGACGGCACGATGAGGATCCGCCGGCCCACGCGGAACGCCCGGAAGTGCCTCCTCCATCCGGATGCCCAGGCGTCGTCTGCGATCTCGTCGGTGCGCAGCGCCGGCGCGAGTGGCGCCAGGCCCAGGCGTGGGAACTCCGCCAGTCGACGGCGCAGCCCTGCCAGGATATCCTTCTCCGCAGGCACCGGAAGATAGGCGCGGAGGGTCATGCTGCCCTCTGCTCCGTCTTGCAGCTCGACCCCATCCGTCCCCGCCTCCCAGAGGAGGGCGGCCACCGCCTCCGCGGCGTGCTGAGGGACCGTGACGGTAAGGACGACGTAGCGGGCGGGCGTCTGCAGCGAGGCGACGGCGGCTCCGGCTACTGCAGGAGGTCCTTCATCTTTTTCCACAGCGACCTCTTCTGCGGCCGGACCTTCTCTCCGCGCAGCCCCGCGAGAGCCACGAGAGCATCGCGCTGCTGAAGCGTGAGATCGTCGGGGATGGTCACACGCAGCCGGACGTAGAGGTCCCCCTTCCCCCCGCGCAGCTCCGGCATCCCCTGGTCGCGCAGCCGCAGCCGCGCCCCGGGCTGCGTGCCGGGAGGAAGGGCCACGGGGATCTTGCCGTCCAGGCCCGGCACCTCGATCTCATCGCCAAGAGCCGCCTGCAGCATGGTGATGGGCACTTCCGTGAAGAGGTCGGCGCCCTCCCGCTGAAAGGTCCGGTGTGGTGTGACATGGATGACCACGTACAGATCGCCGCGCGCCCCCCCGCGGATCCCGCCCTCCCCTTCCCCCGGCAACCGCAGCCGCATCCCGTCGTCGACGCCCGGCGGGATCTTCACCGTCAGGTCGCGGGGCATCTCCCGGCGGCCGGTGCCCTCGCATTCGGGGCAGGGATGGCGGATGATCGTCCCGCGCCCGCCGCACTCACGGCAGGTCACCACCTGCGTGAAGGTGCCGAAGACGGTCTGCTGCCCGTACCGCAGCTCCCCCGCACCACGGCAGGTGGGGCAGGTCTCTGGGGCCGAGCCTTTCTCGCGTCCCGTGCCAAAACAGACCGGGCAGGTCTCCTGCCGCGGCACCGAGACGACGCGCTCTACCCCGGCGGCCGCCTCCTCCAGCGAGATCTCCAGGTCGAGGCGCAGGTCGGCTCCGCCGACTGCCTCCTCGGCGCGGCCCCGAGCCGTTCCCCGTCCGCGCCGGCCGAAGAAGACCTCGAAGAGATCGTCGAAGGGCGAGAAGATGTCGCCGAACCCCCCGGCCGGCATCTCCCCGACCGTGCCGAAGCGATCGTATTGGGAGCGCCGCTCCGGGTCGCCGAGGACGTAGTACGCTTCGTTGATCTGCTTGAAGCGTTCCTCCGCCTGCGGGTCGTCCTTGCGTACGTCGGGGTGAAACTCACGGGCCAACCGGCGATAGGCTGCCTTCACCTGCTCCCGCGTGGCCGCCTGCTCGATGCCGAGAATCGCGTAGTAGTCCTTGGCCATCTGCGGTTGGCGCATGTCGGGGGCGGGCTTAGGCGCTGAGGTGGGTGAGCGCTTCGCTCAGATTCTGCGCCAGGAAGCGCACCACCGGGAGGGCCCGTTCATAGCGCATCCGCCGCGGTCCGAGGATGGCCAGGGTGCCCATCGTTCGTCCCTCCACGCCGTAGCTGGCGGCGACGAGACTGCACTCGACCATGGAGGCGGAGGCGAACTCGCTGCCGATGGTGACCCAGGCGGTGCGCCCGGGAATCGGGCGCATCAGTTCGGCCAGCATGTCGGCGTGGTCGAGCGTCGAGAGGATCGGGGAGATGGTCTCCAGATGCCGGAACTCCGGTTGCGCCAGCAGGAGGCTCATCCCCTCCACCACCACCCGCCCCGTGGCGGCACGGCGCAGTTCTCGTTCGATCCACCGGCGCAGGTAGTTGAAGAGTCGATCGGAGTACGCGGCTTCCCCCACTACGACCTCGAGGCGCTCGCGCGTGATCTCAGCCAGCGTCAGCCCGCCCAGGGCGCCGCTGATCCAGCGGGAGAGTCGGTCGAGGGACTCGGGGTCGATTGCCTCGGGCAGGTCCACCGGCTGTCCCTCGAACACCCCGGTGTCGGTGACGATCAGTCCCTGGACCCGGTGGACATCGCGGGGGATGAAACGGAGATGACGGAAGACCTGCTCCTGCGGCCGCACCATGGCGATCACCGAGGGGTAGTGCACCTCCTCGGCGAGCGCCCGCGCGGCTCCCTCAATCAGCCGCTCCGCCTCCTCGGCCAGCGAGTGGATCTGCCGGCGAAGGCGCTGCCGCTCCTCGGGGGTGAGACGCTCCTCGGCGAGCAGGCTATCCACGTAGAACCGGTAGGCGCGGTCGGTGGGCACGCGGCCGGCGGAGGTGTGCGGCTGAGAGAGAAACCCCAGCTCCTCCAGCGTCGCCATCTCGTGACGGATCGTGGCCGAACTGACGCCGAGATCCACTCGCCGCAGCACCGCGTCCGACGCCACCGGTTCGGTGGAACGGATGTACTCTTGAATAATCGCGGCCAGAATGCGCCCCTTGCGCGCGTCCAGCATGAGCTCTCCCGTCCGCGGCGCATTAGCACTCTGCGCCGCCGACTGCTAATTTCGGTTCAGCCTACACCGCCCCTTCGACCACTGTCAAACCACCCGCGCCTCGGGGACGGCGCGGAGGCGGCGGAGGAGCAAGTCTCGCAGCACCCGGATCTCCTCGACCCCGAGCGCCCAGGACGCCGCCAGGAAGAGGAGAACGCCCACGCCTCCTCCCGCGGCTAGGAGCCCGGCCCCCTCGATTACCCCCGTTCCCATCCGCCCCGCGCCCCAGCCCGCCACCGCCGCCGCGGCGGCCCCGCCGAGGGCCGCCGCCGCTCCCGCCCGGGCGGCCGTGCGGAGCATCCGAGTCCCTTCCAGCCCGCCGAGGCGGCGCCGCAGCCCGGCCAGCAGCAGCGCGGCGCTGGTGAGGTTGACCATCGACGTCGCCAGGGCGATGCCCGTGGCCCCGGCCGCGCGCATCAATCCAAGGGTGAGGAGGATGTTGAGGAGGATCATCGCCGCCCCGATGCGGAGCGGGGTCATCATGTCCTGCATCGCATAGAAGGTCCGGGTGATCACCGCGTAGAGGGCCACCCCGGCCAGCCCGGCGGCGTACCCACGGAGCGCGCCGGCCACCGCGGCCGTGGCCCCCGAGGTGAACTCGCCCCGTTCGAAGATCAGCCGGACCACGAGGGGCGCGAGCGCCAGCAGCAGGGCCACCACCGGGAGGATCAGCACCAGCGTCATCCGCAGGCCGAAGGCGGTGGAGCTCCGCAACCCCTCGCGATCGCGGGCGGCAGCTTGCCGCGCCAGCGTCGGGAAGACGACCGTGGCTAGTGAGATGGCAAAGATTCCCACCGGCGCCTGCATCACCTCGTAGGCATAGTCGAGGACAGCCACCGCGTTGACCCCCGGGCGGGGCGGGAGGAAGGAGGCGAAGAACCGGGCGACGTAGGCGTTGATCTCCAGCACCGCCAGGCCCAACGCGGCCGGGCCGGCCAGCCGCATCAGCGTACGAACGGCGGGATCGCCCAGCGAGAGGATGGGGCGGTACCGAAAGCCGGCCCACCGCATCGCCGGCAGCTGCACGGCAAACTGGACCGCGGTCCCCAGAACCCAGGCGACCGCCAGCCCTGCAACGCCCATCCGCGGACCGAGCCAGAGCGTCCCCGCGATGACCACGACGTTGAAGAGCAGCGGAGCGAGTGCGGGCGCCGTGAAGCGCTGATGCGCCTGGAGGAACCCCGTCGCGAAGATGGAGAGCGCCAGGAAGAGCATGGCCAGGAAGATGATTCGGGTCAACGACGCGGCCAGGGTGAGCAGCCCTGCCTGCGCCGCAAACCCCGGGGCGGCGATCCGCACGAGCAGGGGAGCCAGCACTTCCCCTGCCAGCACCATCGCCAGAGCGACGAGCAGAACCAGGTTGAAGAGCAGCGCGCCGACGCGGGCGGTCTCCTCCCGATCCCCCCGGTTCAGGTAGTCCGTGATCGTTGGGATGAAGACGATGGAGAGAGTGCCTCCCAGCAACAGCCGCTGAACGAAGAAGGGAAGCGAGTAGGCGACGACGTATGCGGCCCGCGCGTTGGACGCCCCGAAGAGCGCGGCCGCGACGACCTCCCTGATCAGCCCGAGACCCCGGCTGGCGACCGTGGCCGCGGCCAGGAGCGTAGCCGCACGGGCGAGCCGCCGCGCCGTGGGGGTGAGATCCGCGGTCACCGCTGGCGCCACATCTCCGTCAACCGCTGGCGCCACATCTCCGTCAATGGTAGAATGACCGTCCGGCGCTGGTCGGAGCGATCTTCATTGGTGAGGTGCAGTGTGGCAAAACGCATTCGGTCGGGACTGAAACGGCTGCGGCAGACGGCGAAGCGGACGGGGCATAATCAGGCCATCCGTTCCCGTCTCAAGACCCTGGTGAAGCGGGCGGGCGGCGGAACGTCCGACGACCTGCTCGCCGCCATCAAGGCGCTCGATTCAGCCACGGCCGCGGGGATCGTGCACAAGAACGCGGCTGCGCGGCGCAAGTCGCGCCTCATCCGCCGCCAGCGGGCCGCCGCGGGCTAACCCCCGCGCCCACCGCAGCAGACAGCGCGGGCTCGCCGCACACTCGCAGGACCAGCGTCTCCAGCGCCAGGAGCGGCGCGCCCGTGGACTTCACTGCCCGGTCCGCCTCCTCCAGCAGCGCGAAGATCCCTGAAAAATCCTCCCTCCGATACCGGCGCGCCTGATCCAGCAGTTTTCCGGCACGGTAGGGGTGGAGCCCGAGCGCGGCGGCCACCCCCGCGGCGTCGCGCGCCGCAAGCGCCGAGACCCTGGCCAGCCAGCGAAAGTGGCCCGCGATCGTCGCCAGGATCGGCAAGGGGTGCTCGCTCTGCAACAGCCCCTCCAGCGCCTGCATCGCCCGTGCGGTTCGTCGCTCGCCCAGGGCATCGGTGAGATCCCAATACTTCGTCTCACTCAGGCGGCTGGCCATGACCTCGACGTCTTCGACGGTGATCTCCGGACGATCGCCGACGTAGGCGACCAGCTTGTGCACCTCCAGCTGCAACACCCGCAGACCCACTCCGGCCGCCGCCACCAGTTCCGCGGCCGCCTGAGGGGCCATCCGTTTCCCCGCCCGCTTGGCTACCTGCGTCACCCATGCCGGCGCGTCCCGCTCGCGCAGTGGATCGCATGGGTGGATGCGTCCGTGCTGCTGGATGACCTTGTAGAGGCGGGTGCGACGATCGAGGGCGGAGGCGGTGAAGACCGCGACGGTGGGCGGCGCGCCGCGGGAGAGATACTCCTCCATCGCCCGGACTCCGTCGGGGGTGAGCGCGTCCAGCCGTTTCACCACCACGACGCGACGATCGCCGAAGAAGGGGAGCGTGTCCAGGCGGGTGATGATCTCCCCGACTTCGCTCTCCTCCGCGTCGAGCGTGTCCAGGTTCAGGGGCCGGTCCTCAGGCGGCAGCTTCTCGTCGATGAGCGCCGCAACTCCCTCGTCGATGCGCAGATCCTCCTCACCGAGGAACAGATGCAGGGCGTTCACAGGTGCCCTCCGTGGCGCAGGTGCTCGATCAGGGCGGCCGCTTCTGTCGGGTCGGCGTCGCCTTCGACCTCAAGGCGCACCGACAGCAGCGTCCCCGGCTTAGCCCCCGGAGGGAGCTGTGCGGCGGGGATGTAGGCGCGCCCGCCCTCTTCCAGCAAGATGACCGCCAGCCCATCTTCCACCCGGTCGATCATCCCTCGCATGTCACCGCCACCCTTGTGGGCGCATGTCACCGCCCCCTTGTGGGCGCATGTCACCGCCACCCCTTGTGGCTCATGTCAGCCACACTCTCGCGCGCATTCAGTGCCCCTCCCCGGCCATGCTATGGTGGTGGCCGCCCGGCTTTTCGCCGCATCGTTTCGACGGCAATCATCCCCCCATCTGTCCGCAGGAACACAGCCCCGTCACGATCGGTGCGGTGCACGGGGATACCGTGGCTAGCCAGGGTCCAGAGTGTCTGCGGGTGTGGATGACCGAAGAGATTCCCCGCGCCGGAAGAGATCACTGCCAGGGAGGGCCGTACGGCTTCCAGGAACGCCGCCGTTGTAGAAGTACGGCTGCCGTGGTGGCCGACTTTGAGGACGGTGCTCTTCAGCGGGAGCCCGCTGTGCAGCAAAACAGACTCGACCTCTGCTTCCACGTCTCCTGTCAGCAGGACGCTGACCCTCCCGTAGGTCAGCCGGGCGACTACGCAGCGGTCGTGAACGGGAGTGTCGGTCACCGGACCCTCCCCCTCTTCAGGCGGCCAAAGGATCTCGACGGCGGCGCCGCCGCCCAGGTCGATTCGTTGTCCCTGCCGTCCCAGCACGTAGGGAATGTGGCGGCGGCGGACGAGATCCAGGAAGCGGAGGTAGGAGGGACTCGGGTGCGGCACACCGGGGTCGATGACCAGATCGACCCTGAAGTTCTCCAGCACCGCGGGCAGTCCTCCCACGTGATCCTCGTGCGCGTGCGAGAGCATCACGACGTCTAGGTGCTGCACGCCCATGCGCCGCAAGGCCGGCACCACGCGGCGTTTTCCGATGTCCGTCCGACCTGACACCTTTTCATCCCGACGTCCGTCCTGGTGCAGAAGGCGGCCTCCCATCTCGACCTCACCTCCTCCGTCCACGAGCATCGTGCGCCCGGTGGGACCGCGCACGAGGATGGCGTCGCCCTGGCCAACGTCCAGCACGGCCACCGTGAGCTCCGCTCCCTGCAGCGTTGCCGCAAGCGCACCGGCCCCGGCAAAGAGGAAGGTGGCACACAAGACAAGAGTCAGGAGCGACGCCCAGGCCATCGCTCCCCGGCGCCATCGCGGGAGCAATCCCAACAGCCCATACGCCGCGGCGCCGTGCCACCAGGAGAGCGGAGGCAACCAGACCTGCGCTCCCGGCACGGAGGCGAAGAACCGTGCCACGGCGACGATCGCAGTGACGGGGGGAAGGAACGCGGGGATGAACATCGAGGCGAGACCCGGAAGGAGCAGCCCGACCAGGCTCAGCCCCAGGCCTGCCGGCACGATCACGGCGATGATCGGAAGCACCAGCACGTTCGCCGGCAGCGACGCCGGCGAGACTCGCTGGAAGGCCACGGCCAGCAGCGGCGCCACGGCCACCTGGGCGGAGAGAGTCACACCGACCAGCTGCGCCAGCCAACGCGGCCCAACCGACGGCGTGAGCGCGGGGGAGAGAAAGAGCAGCCCCCACGTCGCCGCAAAGGAGAGCTGAAATCCCAGCCCAAAGAGCGCCGCGGGGTGGAGCCCCAGCCAGAGGAGTGCGGCCAACGCCAGGGTGGACGCGGGGTCGGGGTCGCGCCGCAGCAGCCGGGCGGAGAGACCTACCAGCCCCATGATGGCGGCGCGGCCGACCGACGGGCTCCAGCCGACCATCGTCGCAAAGAACAGGATGACGCCCGCCGCCACACTGAGCCCGAGACCGCGCCGGGCCCGAAAGGCGCCGAGGACGAAGAGGGTCGCGGCCGCGACCAGTGCCACCTGCGCGCCTGAGACTACGAGCAGATGGAGTAGTCCGGCGCGGAGGAAGAGATCCTCGATGTCCGGCCCTCCGCTCCCTGCCTGCGCGCCCAGCAGCAGCCCGGCCAGGACGCCGCCGAACGGCTCGGGCAGCGCGAGGAGGGGCCGAACCATCCGTTCCCGCACCCCGAAGATCCACCCCAGCAGCCGAGAGCCGTCCCCACGGCGCAGGATCTGCGGCGGCGAATGGAACGGCACGCGCAGCAGCGCCGCGATGCCCCGGCGACGGAGCGCGGCGCGGAGGTCCTGTTCACCCGGATTGCCCGGCAGCGGGAGAAGGGCGATCGTCCCGCGCAGCGCCACCAGGTCGCCGTAGCGCAGGGCCGGTGACGCCGGCAGCGTGGCCTGCACCTTGAAGGAGACTGGCGACAAGGCACCGACGATACGCCGCAGGCGGATCTCGACGCGCTGACGCCCCTCCCGCGCCTCAGGGGGCGCGGCGACCAGCCCCTCCACACGCACGCGGCGACCGTCCCACGCCGCCGCCGCGCGCGCCTCCGCCCATCCGGGGTCGAGCGCAGACGCGGCGTGGCCGAGGGATCCGAAGATGGCGACGAGGGCGGCGGGCGCCAGCACAGGCCAACCGCGCCCCTCCGCGGTCAGGCGGAGAACAACGAGGACCAAAGTGGTCCAGATCCCATACCCGGCGGCGATCGCGAGCAGCAACGCCCGCAGCGGCAGCGGGTGACGCTCTGCGCTGAGAATGCCGGCGGCAAAGGCGGTGGCGGCCCAGAGCAGCGGACGGCCCACGCCCAGGCAATCGGCGGAGCCGTCCCCGATTTCAGGCGATCAGATGAAGGCTCGACCCTGACCTCAGCTGCGGGCGGAGACCTCGCGCTCGACCCTGGCGAGGAAGTCCTCCAGTGCCATCCCGCCGAGGTCCCCGCCTTCGCGGCTCCGCACCGCCACCCGGCCGCTCTCCGCCTCCCGCTCGCCCACGACCAGCATGTAGGGGATCTTCATCAGCTGGGCGTCGCGGATCTTGTGGGAGATCCGCTCACTCCCGGCATCCACCTCCGCGCGCACGCCCGCCTCCTTCAGACGGGCCGCCACCTGTTGCGCGTAGGCCGCGTGGCGATCGGTGATGGACAGGACCCGCGCCTGCTCCGGGGAGAGCCACAGCGGCAGCGCGCCGGCGTAATGCTCGATGAGGATGCCGATAAACCGCTCCAGCGATCCGTAGATGACGCGGTGGATGACGGCGGGGGTCTTCTCGCGACCGTCCTTGTCGGAGTAAGACAGGCGGAAACGCAGCGGCATTTGAAAGTCCAGTTGCACCGTACCGGTCTGCCATTCCCGCCCCAGGGAGTCCGACATGAGGATGTCGATCTTGGGCCCGTAGAACGCCCCCTCCCCCGGCGCGAGGAAGTACGGCTTCCCGGACGCCTCCAGGATGCGCTGCAGTTCCGCTTCCGCCCGGTCCCAGACCACGGGGTCGCCCAGGAAAACCTGCGGGCGGGTGGAGAGGCGGAGCCGGTAGCCTATGCCGAAGACCGAGTAGAAGCGCTCCGTCATTTCCAGGATCTCCTGGTACTCCGGGCCGATCTGCTCCTCCGCCACGAAGATATGCGCATCGTCCTGGCTGAACTCACGGACCCGCAACAGCCCCGCCAGTGTGCCGGAGCGCTCGAAGCGGTGCAGTGGGGCTGTGTCCGAGAAGCGCAGCGGCAAATCGCGGTAGCTGCGCGTCTTGCTGCTGAAGACCACCATCGCGTTCGGGCAGTTCATAGGCTTGAGGGCGTAGTTCTCCTCGTCGGGCGTCTCGATCAGGAACATATCCTCGCGGAAGTACTCCCAGTGGCCGGAAGTTTCGTAGAGGGCCTGCTTGTTCACCAGAGGTGTGCGGATCTCCTGATAGCCCCGCCGGTCGTGCTCCCCCCGCCAGAACTCCACAAGCTGGTTGAGCACGAACAGGCCGCGCGGCAGCCAGTAAGGCATCCCCGGGGCCGTCTCGTGGAACATGAACAGTTCGAGGGCGGGCCCGAGCTTCCGGTGGTCTCGCCGCTTGGCCTCCTCCAGGAGGTGCAGGTGGTCGGCCAGCCGGGCGTCGTCGGGGAAGGTGATGCCGTAGATGCGCGCCAGCTGCGGCTGGCGTTCGTCGCCCCGCCAGTAGGCGCCGGAGGTGGAGAGCAGCTTGATCGCTTTGATGCGGCCGGTGCTCGGCAGGTGGGGCCCGCGGCACATGTCGAGAAACCCGTCCTGCCGGTAGAAGGAGACACGGGCGTCGGGAATCCCTTCGAGGAGCTCCAGTTTGTAGCGCTCCCCGGCCTCGCGGTAGAGGCGGATGGCCTCGTCGCGAGGAATCTCCACCCGCTCGATCGGCTGATCCGCCCGCGCCAGCTCCTTCATCCGCGCCTCGATCCGATCGAGGTCTTGGGGGGCAAACGGCCGGCCGATGTCGATGTCGTAGTAGAAGCCGTCGTCGATGGGCGGACCAATGGCCAGTTTGGCCTCGGGGAAGAGTTGCTTCACCGCCTGGGCGAGCAGGTGCGCGGAGGAGTGCCAGTAGACTTCGCGGCCGGCTGGATCGTCAAAACTCAGGAATTCCACCGCGGCATCGGCTGCCAGCGGCGCAGCCAGGTCGACCACCCGGCCATCCATCCGCGCGACCAGCGCATCGCTCCGCCCCGCATCCGCGGCCACCTCCGCCAGCGCTGTCCCACTCGAATAGCGGCGCCGCGACCCATCCTCCAGGCGCACCTCGACGTCGGCCATCGCCCTGCTCCTCCTTCCTTGAGAAACGACAAACCCTCCGCCACAAGGGACGGAGGGTTTCCGTGGTTCCACCCTGGTTCCGGCGGCGAGCACGCCACCGGCGCTCAGCGCATTGTCACGGGATGCACCGGCCGCCTTCGCCTTTTGACGGATCGGCGGCTGGCTCAGAGGCGGTTGTCGTCGCTGCCGCGCAGGAGCGCTTGCAGCCGTGGCGCTCCCTCTCTCTGGCGGACGGGCGACGAGGGGTCCTCGTCCTCGCCGAACGCCTTACGTGGGCTGAATTATATGAAGGACTGTGCCCCCTGTCAAAACCTCCGTTGACCCGACGCTCAGCGCGCCAAGCCCCAGAGGTCGATGAAGTGGAGTTCAGCCATCGTCATCGCCGCGGCATTGTCGGCCGCGACCTGAAAGAACTGACGGATCTCGGCGACCGCCGTCGAGGAACCGGATCCGCCGGCCAGGTCCGAGGAGGACCGGTTCGCCAGGCATGCGACTGTGTTAGCGTTGCACGTCTGGAGGAAGGCGGAGGTCTCCATGTCCACGATGCGGGCCTTGAACGTCTTAAAGAGATACTCGCGCAGCTCTCGCTGGTCGACGAACTGGTCACCGGAGGCGCAGACCCCGCCGACCGAAATCACCGGCGTCCGGCCTTCCACGGTCTTGAGCTGAGGACGGGCCAGGGTGGAGGCGGCCTGAGCGACCTCGAGGAGCTTCCGAGCGGCCTTGAAGGAGCGGAAGCTTGAAGAGGCGGCCCCGGAGACGCCGAAGTTCTCACCCTTGAGAGAGATCGAGCGAGGTTCGAAGCCGTTGCGGCCGACGTAGCCGAACTGGTGCGTGACGCACTCGTCCGGGACCACGATGTCGCCGATCTGATTGGCCGGTTCGATGCCGCCGGCGATTCCCGAGAAGATTATCCATCGAGGGTGGTAACGGTCGATTACCCGCTGGGTCGCCAGTGCGGCGTTCGTCATGCCGATGCCTGAGGGGAGCAGAACGATCCGCACCCCGTTCAACGTCCCTTCGACCACGCTGCCCATGATGTCGTTGCCCTCGACAACCTGGGTCATGTGCTTCTTGAGCAGCGTCCCCTCCGGGGCGAACGCGTACATGACGACGACCTTTGGCTGTTCGCTGATCTGGCTTTGAATGGGCGCCGCAGGCGCCAGCACCACCAGCGCCGACAGGGCAGCAACGACCACGACACACACCTTCCAGGTCATCTTCACTCCCCCTAATCGCACGATGTCCTTTCTGATGCTTCGCAGGAGCCGGCCCGAGCGCCTCTGCGTCTCGGTCAGCGCCATCCAGCGCGGACGAGAAGACTGACCCCCGAGAGGAGGATCAGGACGAGCACGAGCGTCCGGAAGCCCTCAGGCGGCAGCCGGCGGCGTACCCGCATGCCAATCCAGGTGCCGGCCAGCATGGGCAGGCACAAGAGCAGCGCGAACCAGAGCAGGTTACCGCGGTAGATACCCGCGTGCAGATACGTGAGGACCTGTGTGGAGGTCCCGATGAGAAAGAGGGCCGTCACCCAGAAGACAAACTCGTCTCTGGCCAGTCCCATGGTGTCGACGTAGGCAGACACCAAGGGCGCGTAAATGGTGGTCGCTCCACCGATGAGGCCGGTCGCCGCCCCGACGGTCAGGCTCACGCCGGGGCGGGGCGAGCTCGGCAGCCGCACGGGGAGGCGGAGCAGCGCCGACCCCGCGTACCCGACCGCGATGATCCCGAGGATCACGGTCAGCAGCCTCGGGCTGATGTCCCGCAACGCCCTGGCGCCCACCGCCGTCCCGGCCAGCAAGCCCGCGATCATCCAGGCCAGCTGCCGCAGCCGGGTCACCGATCCCCCTCCCTGAGCGACCATGAAGAGATTGCTGGCCACGGTCGGTACCGCGATCACGACCACTGCCGCGGGCGGCCCGATGATGTTGGCGACCAGGGGGACGGTGATCAGTGGAAACCCCAGCCCCGCGACCCCCTTGACGGTGGCGGCGCCAAAGACGATCAAACCGATGGCCAACACGGCGGGCCCGGATAACGGCGCGATCTCCATGCGGGCTCCCTAGCCTTGGGGACTTCCCCTCGCCGACCACCGATGCCTCCACTGGATGGAGAGAACACTCCGCGAAGGTGGTGAGACTCGTGCAGATTATCGTGCAGGAAGCCAGGACGGTTAAAGGCGATCCGAATTCGATCATCCTGTCCTTTGACATCAACGGGATCCGACGCCCCGCGCGGGTGAAGGAACTCTTCAACGCCCTCCGCCTGCTGAGGGGGCACGTTGTCAGCCCCTTCCGCCTCTTCTCCCTGATCTTCGCGCTGCTCGACAGCTGAAGGTTTGTAGCAGCTCTCACCAGGGGAAATGGGATGTGAAGCGCTGATCTGAGGAGGATGGGACGATGCGCATGATGCTGTGGTTCCTCGCCCTGCTCTTGGTCCTGAGCGCCGGCGGATCGGCGTTCGCACAACAGCCGGGCTATCCGGGGCAACCCGCCCAGCCAGGACCCCCAGGCCCGCCCGGGCCTCCCGGATCACCGGTGGCCCCTGGCGCGCCAGGCCAGCCGGGACCGACGATGTTTGGGCTGGACCCATCGCTGGCGCTGCTGCTGGGCCTGGTGCTGCTGGTTGTGATCATCCTCGCCGTCGTGGCGGCGAGCAGGGGGAATGGCAAGGTCGTCGTGAAGAGCTAGGGCGAGGACTTCAAGGAGAGGGGATGTCGGCGCATGCCGCCATTCCCTTTCTTTGTGTCCGAGCGCCGGTGCAGGTTCGCCGTGGCAAGTTCGTGACACAACCGGTCAATGACGGCAGTAGAGTCCCTCTCAGGGACTCAACCCTGAAGGACTAAGGGGGTGCGACCATGTGGTGGCCCCGCCCCATGGCGCTGGCCGCGCTCGCCCTCGCTGCGGCCCTGCTCGCCGGGCCCCAGCCTGCCATCTCCGGCTTTCCCGGGAGCAACGGAAAGATCGCCTTCGTCAGCGACCGGAACGGCAACCAGGAGATCTACGTCATGGCCGCCGATGGGACGGGGCAGACGAACCTCACGAACAACCCCGCGGCCGACTTCAACCCCGCCTGGTCCCCCGACGGCACCAGGATCGCCTTCGCCAGCGACCGCGCCGGAGGCAACAACTGGGACATCTATGTCATGGCTGCGGACGGGACGGGGGTGACCAGGCTGACGACCCATGTGGCCCTGGATTGGAACCCGGCCTGGTCGCCGGACGGGACGAAGATCCTCTTCACCACCTACCGGTACGGAGGCGGCGAGCTCGCCACCATGAACCCCGACGGGACGGGTGTGACGCGCCTCACGACCAACACCTCCTACGACCGGCACCCTAAATGGTCGCCTCTCGGGACTAAGATCGCCTTCGAGTCTTACCGGGGAGGGAGCTGGGAGATTGTGTCGATGAACGCGGACGGGAGCGGCCAGATCATCTTGGCCAGCGACCCCTCCTACGACTTCGAGCCCGACTGGTCCCCCGACGGGGCGAAGATCGCCTGGCGGGGCGGACGCGACGACGGGATCGGGGACATCTTCGTGATGAATCAGGACGGCACGGGTGTGGTCAACCTGACCAACGACCCGGCCTACGACAGAGAGCCGGGATGGTCTCCCGACGGAACGAAGATCGTGTACGCCACCGTGCAAGGGGGGAACTTCCAAATCTACACGATGACCGCCAGCGGCGGATCAAAGACGCCACTCACCACCAACTCCGGCAACGACTACGATCCGGACTGGCAGGTGGGGAGCGGATCCCCCACCTCCTTCACGCTGACCATTCGTCTGGCTGGCGCCGGCTCAGGAAGCGTGCGCAGCAGCCCGGCGGGCGTCAGATGCCCGCCCGACTGCGCGGAATCGTACGCCGCCGGGACCGTGGTCAGGTTGGCGGCGCGAGTCAGGAGCGGCTCGAGTTTCGGGGGGTGGTCGGGCGCGTGTACCGGCACGGGTGGATGCGTCGTGACAATGAACGCGGCAAAGACGGTCACTGCCACGTTCACGTCCCCCTGAACGACTCAGGCCAAATCCGAACCATGGGACGTCCGTGCTGGTGGTGCAGACTCGTGATCTGATCTCTCAAGCGCCTTCGGGCATTGCCTTTGTGCCGACGACACGGAGCGCGGAGAAGAGACGCCCTCATCGGATGAGCGAATGAAACTCGGCTGCGTCTCACGATCATTCGACAGAATCGATTTTTATCCGAACGGAATTTCGGGATTGCCGCGATTCGATGCTGCGACTACAATTTCCCTTGCCCGTCACCCGACGAGCGTACAGTAGTAAGTCGGGTAATAAGCCGAGCGAGCAAGATCGGTGCGCAAAGCTGGACAGTAACCCCTTCGCGGGGGGCCATGGTCCCGCTCCATGACCGGTCCCAGAACTCGGCCCATGATCCGGCCCATGACTCAGGTTTGTCGGGTGGCGGGTTTATCTTTCTCCTGATCCTGCCCTCGCGATGCACACGCGATGTCCGGCCGCCGATGGTGAGTCTCTGTCGGTAGGAGGCTCGAGAGGACGCTCTCGGTGGGACAGCATCCAGGACCAGATCGGGAATTTGGCCATCCTGGTGACAGCCCGCGCTGAGCAGGCGCACCCCGCGGCGGCCGAAGCCTAAGAGCCGTTCACCCTCTGGGCTTGCTCCTCGCCTCTAGGCTGTTCCCGAAGCCGTCGGTGCGGCGGCCTGGCCGGCGGAAGAGCGGCGGAGCGCCCTGATCGCGAGAAGCACTGCGTCACCCACGACCGCGAGTATGAGGATGGCGGGCATCAGCCACCCCGGGTACGAGAGGCCCAACGCCGCATCAAGCGCCCAGCGTCCATGACCGATGAGAGTCAGGGCAAGGGCGCCCGCGGTGATGGGGATCGGAAACTCGACCCCGACGCCCTGGGGAGAAGCCCACCAGCCGTATGGCCAGTGGGCGGTCAGCGTCACGATCACCATGTCGCCGAAGATGATGCCAGGACCGAGCGGGCCCCCCAGGCCGAAGACCGTCAGCAGACCGCCCCCCACTTCCGCGAGAATCGACACGACGGCCCAAAACAGAGGAGGCCAGAATCCCAAGTTGCCGAAGAAGCCAGCCGTTCCACGGAAGGCAGCCACGCCGCGCATCCCCATGATGGAAATTGGCCACCCAATCTTGATCAGTCCGTGAGCGAGCACGACGCTGCCGATGGCGACGCGAAGGATGAGCAGCCCGAGATCGACGTTCATGCTGAAGCCTCCTGTGTTCCTTTGAGTTTCTTAGTGCTCTTTCATCTTCTCGGTACTTATTTGTAACTGGGGCCATGATGCGTCAGAATGAACAGGGCGGCAAGAAGGTACTTTCGCCATCCTCACTGACCTGGAGGTAACTGAGGTGAAGCACACCATCGCGTCCAGCACCAGAGCCCAGGCGGATACGCCCTGCCGCGCGCGCGATGTCCTCGACAGGGTCGGCGACAAGTGGTCGGTCTACGTGATCAGCCTGCTCGGAGAGGGCACGCGGCGCTTCACAGACCTGCTGCGGAGCATCGATGGGATCAGCCAGCGGATGCTGACGGTGACGCTGCGCGGGCTCGAGCGGGATGGAATCCTCACGCGAACGGTCTACCCTGTGGTTCCCCCCAGGGTCGACTATGCGCTCACGCCGATGGGGCGCACCCTCCTGGCGACAATCACGCAACTCGTCGTCTGGGCCGACAGGCACACCGATGAGATTGAGGCCGCCCGGGTACGGTATGACGCGAGGCCGGGCGCTCAGGTGAGGGCGTTAGCTCGCACGCATCTGGCCGGGTGAGCCTCTACTGCAGCTTCGACTCGATCCGCCGGTCGGGGATGAGCCACATCACCGCCACGACGACGTAGAGCCCCATCGCGATCCACCGGTTAACGAAAGCCAGGAGGGATGGCGCCCGCGCACAGCACTCCCGACAGCTTCCCCTTCACATTCCTTGCCCACGGCCGCCGCGAGTCTCGACCTGGCGCCTTGCTGCCCGATGATCGCAGTCTGGAGCACTAGGTAAGCCAGGCCGCACATCAGAAGCACCGCACCATACACGGCGGTGGGCAACGGCGCGACGTGGTTTTCTCCCATCCAGCCAGGACGCACCGCTTGCCAGTGGGCGCCCTCGGGAACCCTTAGCTCCAAGACCATGATCGTGATCAGGATGGCGATCACGGCATCACTGAAGGCTTCCAGACGTCCTTGCGGCAAGCCTATCGTGGCCAGCGACCCCGCCAAGCGACACGGCGATCCGAACGTGCGATGAAGGGCCGTCCCCCTTCTCGCACCTTCTTCGATCCTATCCTGGCACAGAGGGCTCCCTCGCAGAAAGATGGGAAAGGTGCTTAGGGGTGTCTCGCGCCTCCGGGAGGACGAGTTCGATCCCATGACGCTTGGCAGCCGAAATGGCGCGTGTTCGAGAGACGGGGGTCCCGATGACGGTCCACGATGGGTGACCTGACGCGTGCAACCGCAGATCCCGACGCCTAGGGCTGGTGGAGCTTCTTCAGTCCTTCCAGGTCCTGCCGCAGCACGTCGTTGCGCGGGTTGAGCCTGAGAGCACTCTCCCAGACCTGGATCGCCGCGGGGAACTGCCGCAGGCGAACGTAAGCCCAACCCAAGTTAATGAGGATCCCCGGATCTGTTGGCGCCTTCCCGTGGGCGAGCCGCAGAATCGTGATCGCCTGGGCAGGACGACCCTGTGTCAGGTATAGGAATCCCTGGACTCGCAACAGGGCCACATCCTGGCCGAAGCGATGTATGCCGTCCTGGACGATCATCTCCGCCTCACCGAGCCGCCGTCGATCGAGGAATTGGTTGGCGGCCCAGGCGTAGGCCTCGGGGCCTGAGCGGACGCTGCTTAGCACTTCGTGCAGCAGCCACTCTGCGTTGGGATGCTGACGATGACGCAGCAGAAAATCCCCCAACGCCACAACCGTGTCGTCCAATTCCGGATCGAGGTGCCGTACGCGGGCAAATGACCGCAATGCCCCGAGACGGTTCCCCATGATCCGCTGGGTGAGCGCAAGAAAGGCGTGGGCGATGGGATCCTCGGGCTGTTGACTCACCGCCTCAACGAAAAGCGGGAGCGCCGCCTCCGGGCGACGTTCCAGGAGAAATTGCCCACCCTCTTCCAGAGGGGGCCTGAGCCGCCTGGCGGTGAGATGGGGGGTGATTGTGGCAACAATCGCCAGCGCAATCATGGCGCCGGCCACGCCGCGGACCGTTCCCAGTCGCGCCCAGGTCGGGGAGGCGCCAGCCAGTCCGGCACGCTGCCATCCCGCATCTTCGATCGACAGGGAGCGGGTGTGCGCCGTCTTCAACCAGGTCCGGCGGCGCTGAAACACGATTCCCAGGAAGCCAAGGAGCGGCCAGGAGAGACCGATCAAGAGGACGCCCGCCAGGGTGGACGGCCTGGCATACAGCCCGGCGGGAAGTCCCTCCAGCCGCAGGGCCAGATACGGATACATGAGCGATGCCAGGAGGAGCACCGGAGGAACCCAGGGTGGATAGAGATACGAGAAGAGAGGAACGAACCAGTTCACCATGTAGACCAGGCTGATCAGCAGAGCGACAGCCAGCCAGATGGGCGCGGCCAGGTAGACCACAGCATCCCAGGCCACCGGATCGGCCGCGCCGATGGCCCGGCGGAGCAACGCTCCCAGATACCGGAAAGCCACGCTGGCGTGTCCCTGCATCCAGCGCAACCGCTGGCGAAAGGCCACCCGGAAGGTGAGCGGTTTCTCGTCATAGACGACCGCCTCCCATGCCCAGGTGGGCCGGACACCCGCCAGGATAGCGCGGATCTGGAACTCAAGATCCTCAGTGAGGGCGTCACACTGCCACCCCAGGCGCCGGAGCAGCGGCATCGCGATGCACAGCCCGGTGCCGCCGAGTGAACTGCTGAGTCCCAGGTTGAACTTGGCCAGTTGAAAGAAGCGGTTGGTATAGGCATAGCTAGCATAAATGGCGCGCGTGATCCAAGAGTCATCCGGATTCTTGGTTCCTAGATACCCCTGGATGACCTCATCCCCGCGCTGGAGGTACGCGTCCATCGTCTGAAGGAAGTCTCGCGTAACGACATTGTCGGCGTCCACGATCGCGACGGCGTCGTACTCCTCCTGCTGCCCCCAGACGTGGTGGAGGAGCCAGTCCAGCGCAGCCCCCTTGCCGGCGCGGGGAAGGTCGCGCCGTTCGAACACGACGGCCCCCGCCTCTCGGGCGGCGCCCGCGGTGTGGTCGTTGCAGGCATCGGCAACTACGAAGACCCTGAACAGATGCGCCGGATATCGTTGCGCGCGCAGACTGGCGAGGAGTTGCCCGATGACGGCTTCTTCGTTGTGCGCGGCCACTAGCACGGCAAAGCGCGACCGGGTGCGGCCCGGCATCAGCATCGGCGCCGGCTGCAGACCGAAGAGCACGAGGGAGAGGTGGTAGATGAAGAGCCCGATGTAGAAGGTCTGCAGGGGGAACATCAGGCGGTCGAGCGGTTTTGCGGAGGGGATGAGGAACCCGAAGAAGATGGAGAGTGGAAGGATGCCTCCCAAGAACGCTCTGAGTGTCTGCCGTGCCATCGACCTCCACCTGGAATGGCGGCTCTTCCGGCTCCAGTCAGTGAGGCTCAAGCGCAAACGCACGAAGTGATCCGAGCCGGAACGCTTGATGATCGGATTGTATGTGCGCGGGTTTCTTATATCATTTCTGGAGTGGATGTCAAACGTCCGCCATTCATCCGTGACGCGTCTCGCCTATCTTTGTTTCGCGCGTCGCGTCCATGGAAGAATCAGGAGGTGCGTTGGCCCATCCGAGTCGCCCTGCTGACCCTGACGCTCGTGGGCGCACTAGCGATGCCTGTTGCGCCCCAGGCCCAGGTGGAGGTGGTTGCCCGCGGGCTGAGAGTCCCCTGGGCGCTTGTTTTTGCTCCCGATGGACGGGCGTTTGTGACCGAACGATCAGGCCGGGTACGGGTGCTGACCCGTGGTGTGCTCGACGCCGCGCCATACTTTGTCGTACCCGGCGTTGCCGCAGAAGGGGAAGGCGGCCTGTTGGGTCTGGCACTCCACCCGGATTTCCCGCGCCAACCCTTCCTCTATCTCTACTACACAACGAAGATCGGTGCACAGATGTACAATCGGGTGATCCGGCTTGAAGACCGAGCGGGACGGGCAGGGAGCTGGCGGGTCATCGTCGACCGCATCCCCGGCTTCGTTTACCACGATGGGGGGCGAATTGCGTTCGGGCCGGACGGCAGCCTATACATCGGGACGGGCTACGCGGACACCCCCGCGCTGGCTCACCAACTTGACTCCCTCGCCGGCAAGATTCTACGCGTCAACGATGACGGTTCAATACCGGCCGACAACCCGTTTCCCGGTTCGCCGATCTATTCATACGGGCACCGCAATGTCCAAGGACTGGCCTGGCATCCGCTCACAAAACGTCTCTACGCTACAGAACACGGACCCACAGGGGAAGGTGGCCTCTGCTGTCGAGATGAGGTGAATCTGATCGTGCCGGGGAAAGATTACGGCTGGCCGATGGTCAGCGGCGTCGTCGGTGATCCTCGTTTTGTCGACCCACTGCTGTCCAGCGGACCCACGGAGATCTGGGCGCCATCGGGACTGACCTTCGCCACGGAGGAGGGAACCCTGCGCTATTCACTCTTCTTCGCCGCCCTCAGGGGTCGGCACTTGCACCGAGTCGTTCTGGACGAGGAGGGTATGCGGGTTCTGGCCGACGAAAAGTTGTTGCCCTGGCAGTTTGGTCGGCTGCGCGACGTGGTGCAGGGCCCTGACGGGTGGCTGTATGTGCTAACGTCCAACCGCGACGGGCGCGGCGTCCCCACGGCGGGCGACGACCGCGTGCTCCGTGTTCGACTATCGGTGCCTCCCTACTAACTGGTCGTTGAGAGAAACTGGCAGAACTGAGTGAGTCCCCTCTTGCTATCGATCTGCTCAAAGAACTGCTTTAGAGACTCCGTGCTTTCCAGCGGAGGGTAACTCTTCCTCAGTCTGATGCCCAGGGTAGGCGGACGCACCATCTGAGAATCTGGCTGGACAGACCGGCGACGGCGAGAGCCAGGAAGCCAGCGACCGCGCGAGCCAGCCAACCGAGGAAGTGACATGCCCGGTGAGCCCGGGCTTGCTGAGACGGCGTGTCATGGTCATGGCGGTGTGTGGGGCCGAAGGCCACCGCCTGTGAGGTGCAAGATGACAAACAGCAGGGCGAGGACGATGGCGATGATCCCAAACGGGTACACCCAGCGTGGTGTGCTGGTGGTCGATCCGCGGGGGCCTGTGCGTCCGGGGTAAGTTCGGCCGCCGCGACGAAATTCGGCCGCCGCGACGAACGCGACCCCCCAGGCGATGGCCGCAAGACCCCAGGTCAAGCCGAGACTCGAGTCGAGGCCCCGGAACACAAGCGAGGCGAGCCCCAGGAGGGCTGGGAGGAGGCCGGCGACCCACGCCGAGAGCCACCAGCCGTCGGGCCGCAGGCTCGCCAAGAGGCTCGCCCCGATGACGGTGAAGCTGAAGGCGGCCATGAATCCGTAGTGGCCGAGGGCGGCATGGTCATTGGTGACGGTCCTCTGCAGCCCGATGTTGGTGGACGCGAATGCGAGCAGCGGCACGGCCGCGATGATGACCAGTGCGAGCATCACCCGATTCACTCGCGAGACGCTGAAGGAACCAAAGAGATCGCCGCTAGTTGGATGAAGAATTGTTGCAAGGAGCGTTAAGGCGGCGAAAATCGGAAGGGGAGCGAAGACCCATCTATTCGTGAGGGCAGAGGTCAGCACCAGCGCGCCCCAGGGAATCAGAGCCATCAACTGACCGGCGACTTTCTTCGACGGCGTCCGGAGCTGGGCGAGCATCCCCACTCCGGCCGTCCCGACGAGGAACGAGAACGTAAGGTCGTGGACGCGGTGGTGGGGGTCCCGGAAGTGTTGGCTGATGTGGGCGACCATGTTCTGCCCGAGTAGCCCACGGATCAACTCGGGCTGCAAAAGCACCACACCGACCAACCCAAATAACGCAAGGGTAACCAGCACGACCAGTGAGAACACGGGCGAAGCGCGAAGCGAGTGCATCAGTTCGACCCTCCTGACTGCTTAGACCTGGCTGCGTCCTCCGGAAGCATTACATCCTCGGCGATCGTCAGGCTGGGCAGCACCCAGCGCGGTGTGCTCGTGGTCGATCCGTGGTCGGGCCCCACGCCGATGTCGCCTTCCGAGTCGGGGTAGGGGCGTAGATCAGTCAGGTGCGTGTCCTGTCGCGCCTACTTCCTAAGGTTTTCATACCGGCAAATAGTTTACCAGACAATACGTCTCTATCTCAACCATAGTGTCTCGATGGCGTCGTCATGTATACTTGGGTTGGTGCCGAAGCTGTGGAACGAGACGATCGAGGCGCACCGCCGCGAGGTGCGGGACGCGATTCTGGACACCACTGCGGCGCTGGTGGCCGAGCACGGCGTGCTGTCGGTAACGATGGCGCAGATCGCCGAGGAGACCGGCATCGGACGTGCGACGCTGTACAAGTACTTCTCAGGCGTCGAAGCGATCCTGGTCGCCTGGCACGAACGTCAGGTCACCCGCCACTTCGAACATCTCGTCGAGGTCCGCGACCAAGCTGGCGACGCTGGCGAGCGGCTCGAAGCTGTGCTCGAGGCCTACGCGCTCATTGCCCACGAGCATCACGGCACCGACCTCGCGGCACTCGTGCATCGAGGTGAGCACGTCGCCCGAGCGCAGCAGCAGCTCAGCACCCTCATCCGAGACCTGCTGACCGAGGCTACAGTGACCGGCGACGTCCGGGACGATGTCGCGCCTGACGAGCTCGCGAGCTACTGCCTCCACGCCCTCGCAGCAGCCAGCAGCTTGCCGTCCAAGGCCGCGGTCCGCCGGCTCGTCACGGTCATTCGGGCTGGGTTGCACCCCCACGCCTAATCCGACTCGTTCCGGTACCGCTGGAGCTGGAAGCCCTCCTCAACGCTTCATCGGATGATGAAGTTGTTGTGAGCTCGGTATGCTAAGGCCAACCGACGCCCGCTGCGGGAGCCTCTGCGGTTAGCACCTGGCCTGTTCGTGACCCGTCAGCCATGTTCGCAGTACCATGCCACTCGTTCGCCATCAGGAACAGCGTTCTCTTGTCCGCGCCCCCGAGCATGCAAGCGAAGCAGCCGCGGTCAAGGTCGATCGTCTGCAACACCTCACCACCCTCGCGAACGCGCACGCAACGCGTGTTGGGGACGTCCCCGTACCAGATGGCGTTCTCAGCGTCGAGGCAGATGCCATCTGGGGCACCGCGTTGGAGGTCGGCCCACATCCGACGGTTCGAGAGGCCGCCGTCAGCCGCGATGTCGAAGGCCGTGAGGCGGGTGCCGTAGGACTCGGCGACGATCAGCGTCGAGTTGTCGGCCGTCACGACCATGCCGTTTGGGAATGCGACTCCTTCCGCTACCTGCCGAGCGGAGCCATCCGGGGTAACCAACGCGAGGATCCCGGGCGCGAACTCGCCTCCTGGAAAGTCAAAGCCGATATTGTTGATGTAGGCGTTGCCCCGACCGTCCACGACGATCTCGTTCCAGGCGTGGTCAGAGAGGCTTGTCAGGTCGGCATGGGTCACCAGCGAGCCGTCGGGGTCCCTGCGTAGAAGAAGCCCATCGTTCGCCGAGACGATGAGCAGGCGCCCATCTGGCAGAAAGTCGATGCACAACGGAAACGACGGCACGCGGACGATGACTTCGCTCTTGCCGTCGAGATCGACAGCAATGACCTCGTGCGCGCCCCAGTCAGAGAACCACAGGCGGTCGTCGTGCCAACGTGGGGACTCGGGGAACGCGAGCCCGCTCATCAGGATTTGCAGGTCAGGCACGGAAGACTCCTTTGACGGCATCACGACCCCTCGTCAGGTTGCTCTCTTTTGTCAGTGCCATGGTTAGTTGCATTCTAAGCGAGGCGCTGTAGCCATCAAATGCGAGGCCGAAGCGGCTCGATCGTTGTTGCCGTCCACGCTAAGTCGGCTTCTGTGGCAACGTTGAACGTCTTGAACCTGAAAATCGCCTTACGAGTTCGAACCTGTTAGTAAAGCACGCATGTTCGTGTGTGGTGGGCCATAGTCAGAGACGTTAGAACCTCTCTGGAGAGGTACCCGCTCCCCCTCAATGCTATCAAGGAGATCCTCGGCGAAGCGGCGCCCAGCGCTAACGTCTGTTCGCGAGATACCAGAAGCGCCGAGGATGAGCAAGAGAACCCACACTAGAGATCACCAATTCTGGCACCCGGGCACTCTCGTCAAAGCGCCCGGACTGTGGGAATAGCGGCGGTCATCGAACACGTCAGACTGGTTATGGCGGACTGGAATGCAGGCGTCATCGACGAGTTCCACGCGAAGCGCGGAAGAGGGGTTGGGCCCTGGGGCGATAACCTCCTGCTCCTCACGACACGCGGGGCGAAGAGCGGCCTGGTGCGCACGACGCCACTCGTGTACCACCGAGATGGTGATCGCTACGTCATCGCGGCGTCGAAGGGCGGCGCGCCGACACATCCCGGCTGGTACCACAACCTGGTGAAGCATCGCGAGGCCGAGATCGAGGTCGGAACGAGAAAGTTCAAGGTGCGCGCGACGCCGATCCCGAAAGGACCCGAACGCGATCGTCTCTACGAGGCGCACGGCAATGTGTTCGCGGCATTCCGCGACTACCCGAAGAAGACGAAGCGAGTCATCCCGGTGGTCGTCCTGGAGCGGGTCTCGACCGCGCTCTCCACGCGCCTCGAGCGGGAAGTTCGTGGTGGAGGTGTGAGGTGACTAGGTCTCGGCTCGACCTCACGCGGCCGCAGATCCTCGCGTTCCGACGGCACATCGGCGCGCTCGACGAGCGGCTCCCACCCGGACGGCACTCGCTTCGGCGTGCGGCGTGGGCGGGCCTGCAGGACAGCATGCCGCGAGCCGCGCTTCTCTCGATCCACGCGCGCGTCGAGGGGACCCAACCGTCCACCTGGGAGGACCCTTCGCTCGTCCAGCTCTGGGGGCCACGGTATCAAGCGTACGTCGTCGCCGCACGCGACCTGGCGGTCTTCTCGCTCGGGAGGCTGCCGGACGATGCCGGCGCCCGGCGGATAGCGGAGGACCTGGCCGCTCGTTTGCACGCCTTCCTCGACGGCAGAAGGATGACCTACGGCGAAGCCGGGCGCGCGCTCGGCGAACACCCCAACCGGTTGCGATACGCCGCACCGACCGGGACGGTCGTGATCCGGTGGGACGGCGCGCGACAACCGACCGTCTGGACCGTGCCGCCACCCGAAGTCGACGCGCGCGACGCTCGCCTCGAGCTCGCGCGTCGCTACCTGCACCTCTTCGGCCCCGCCACGCCGGAGGCGTTCGCTCGGTGGGTAGGGATCGCCCCGCGACGAGGCGTCGCGGCGTTCGACGCGCTCGGCAAGTCGCTGACCCCGGTGCGAACACCGCTCGGCGACGCGTGGATTCTCACCAGGGATGAACCGACCTTCCGCGCCGCCGCAGGGCCAGCGGCACCCGCGCGGCTTCTCCCGAGCGGGGACGCCTACTTCCTGCTCCAGGGAGACAATCGCAAACTCCTGGTCGCCGCCGGTCGTCGGCGCGCGCTCTGGACTCCTCGCGTCTGGCCGGGCGCCGTCCTTGTCGAGGGCGAGATCGTCGGGACGTGGCGGCGTGCTCATGAGACGGTGACGATTCAGTCCTGGCGCCGTCTCACGCGTGCGGCACGCGACGCGGTCGAGACCGAAGCGGGGGCCTTGCCACTGCCCGGTGTCCAAGGGCGAATCGTCGTCCGCTGGGACGACTGAGCCACCGGCTTGTCGCGACGCCACGTCAGGGCGAAAGTGCTGCAGCACAGCAACGAGACAATCCGTTTGCGATGGTGGGACCTTCGAGAACGATGTTTGAACCTGGTGGGCGCTCGAGGACATGAACCTCCGACCTCCTCTGCGTCAGGAATACCGGGCCTCCCGTCCGCCGACTTCCGCGAACGTCCAGGAGCGGCTCCCCATGCGGATTCTCGCCCGATCCTGAGAGTCCGCCAACGTCCACAGTTTTGCGGGAGAGCCCCTGCCTGATAGTCCGAAGGGTACTTTTTGCGGGTCCGTCCGCATCGCCTGCCCATTGGGCCAGCGAAACCGGATCGCGAACTCCACCTCTCTCCCTTGGGCGGGCCGCCTTCCAGTTTAGGCAGGAACCTGATGGACTTGGTCGGCCATCGTCACTTCGGGCGGTGCCGTGACGCCAGTTCTCTGGGTTGCTTCACGGAACTCGGCCGACTGGAAGAGCAGGCGCGGCCTTGCCGCCTCCTCGTATTCAGCAAGGAGGATGAGATCGTTGGGTTTGTCGGAGCTACGGAAGACCCTAGGGCGGGGGCCCGTGGCGAGCTCAGTCCTCAGCTCACCGCTTTCTTCACGAGCGCGCCGATCTTTGCCTCTGCGGCGGCAGTCAACTCCTTCAGCGCGAAGGCAGTGGGCCACAGGGCGCCTTCGTCGAGGTTCGCCGCGTCGCTGAAGCCGAACGTCGCGTACCTCGTGTTGAACTTCTGCGCGCTTTGGAAGAAGCAGACGACCTTGCCGTCCTTGGC
>DASYRG010000075.1:0-26731 GCA_036004665.1 bacterium
GCCAGCGCGAGGAGCCGATCGCCGCCGAAGGTCCGGAGCGCCTCGCTGAGGTAGACGACGCCGTACCGGATACTGACGTCGGGATCCCGGAGCTGTTCACGCGTGACCTTCCGGCCCGCGAGGCCGGCCGCGGTGGACGGCAGCAACTGCATCAGGCCGATCGCGCCGGCGGGGGACCCCACCTCAGGGTCGAACCGGCTTTCCTCGCGGATCAGCGCCAGCACCAGATGGGGATCGACCCCTCGGGCCGCCGACGCGGCGCGAACTGACTCCCAATGAGCCAGCGGATACGCGGCCATCCACAGTTCCCGAGCGGCGCCCGATCCCCCGTAGAGACCCTCTTCGATCCCCACTGCCCCGGCCGCCACCGACGCCACGACGTCGCCCGAGCGGGCCCGCTGCACGGCGATGAACCGCTGCAGGATCGGATCCTCCCCGGCCTGAGGAAGCGCTTCCGCTTCATCGGCGGCATCGCGATGAAAACCCAGGGCGGCAAGCTCTTCGTGAGGAGCGTGGAAACGATCGGGGCTCAGGACCAGGAGGCCGGCCTCAACGGGAGGGGGCGCCGCCGCGAGCCGAAGCTGCGCTCGGGCCCGCTGGCCATAATAGGTCAGCGGATAGCGGTGAGCCAGCCGTTCCAGGAGAGGACGAGGGTTGCCTCCGGTCTTGCGTCGAGCCTGCGCCGCCCAGAAGAGACAAGCTGAGGCGCGGCGCGAGGAGGGAAACTCCGCGGCGGCACGTGTGAGGACCGATTCCGCCTCGGCAAACCGGCCGAGCCTGTAGCGCACCCAGCCGCGGCGCCACCGTGCATCATCCGCCGCGAGGGACACCGGAAATCGCCGGGTGAGATCTGCGAGAATCGCATCGGCCGCCAGCCATCCCTGCGCGGATTCCACTGAAACCGCCACTCTGTACAGCGACCGCGCCGCCCAGGGGCTGCGCGGAAATTCCTCTGCGACCCTGCGCCAGACGGTTCGGGCCTCGCCACTGCGGCCAACCGCCGCCAGGGCGCGTCCCAACCAGTGCCGCGCGCGATCGGTCCCCTCGGGGAAACGCGTCGCCTGAACAAAAGCGTACACGGCGTCCATCGTCCGCAGGCGCGCCTGGCCGAGTTGAAACCATGCCCGCGCCGCCACTGCCGGAGGGAGCGGGCCGCGAAGCCCGGCGACCAGTTCAGCAATGGCCGCAGCCCTCTCGCCGAGCGGCAGCAAGCGGATGCCCCGCTGCGCCCGCGCCTCAGGCGGGGGGACGGGGAGCCGGCCGCCGCTCAATTGCCGGAGGCGCCGGACCGCTTCCGCTGCGTAAGGGTTCCCGGGAACGGCCCACCAAGCCATCGCATAGGCCCGCAGCGCAAGAGCGCGGTCGCCCAGCGCGTCGCCGGCAGCCCCGAGCACCATCCAGGCGCGGGCGAACGTCTCATCGTCGGGCGGAGGGTCGGACGAAGGCGCCTGCAAGAAGGCCTTGAGCATTCGCGCCGCGTCCGCAGGCGAGCCGGCCCTGGTCAAGGCGTCGGCGCGGAGCGAGGCGGCACGCCACGCCAGGGGGCGGGAAAGACCCGAAGCCATCAGATGGGCAAGCCTGGCGGACGCCCCCCGGGTGTCACCACCCCGGAGAGCGACCGCCGCGGCGCGAAACCTAGCATAGGACGCCAGCGGCGGGTAGCGATCGGCGGCGGCATCGAACATGGCCCGAGTCTCACCGATCCGGCCCCCCTGCTCCAGGCAGTACGCCAAGAGGTAGGCGGATCGTGCCCCCGGCGGTCCAGGCGACTCGCTCTGGAGCCGCAGCGCCGAGAGGTCCAGGGGACAGCCCACCCCCTGCGCCGTGGGCAGCATCCCCGCCCCCTGGGCCGGTGAGGGTGAGGAGCCGGCGATCGATCCGTGTGTGGGAGCGGCGAGAAGGAACGAGACGAAAAGGGTGGAGAGGATTCGCAAGAGTCGAGTCTGCCGCCCTCTCTTTCGGAATTGCAGGCCTTCCTGATTCAGCGCCACCTCGTCCGCAGGCTCGCAGCGGGGGGCCGTAAGGTAGCGGGAGGTCAGGATGGTTCGAAGAGTTCGATCACATTGCCGGCGGGGTCTTCCAGCAGGACCTGTTTGCCACCCTGCCCCGTGACGACCTCATTTCGGAAGATGGCCCCCTGCTGCTTCAGTCGCTTCACCGTGGCGTCCAGATCCTCGACCTCAATCTGGAACCGGTTCCAACCCCCGGGCTCCGGGCGGCGTCCGTCGGGCATGGCCTGTCCCGCTCCCCCGGCTCCGGGGGCGTTCAACAAAAGGCGAAGGTCGCCTCGCTCGAGCGCCGCAAATCCTGGCCCCGGGTGCATCTGCACCTGGAAGCCTAGCTGCTTCGTATAGAAGTCGACCGCCGTAGCGACGTCATCAACCAAGTATCGGACATTGACTTTCCCCATGTCACTCTCCTCGCGTCACGATACGAGACAACCCCTCTTTACCCTCTCAAAGAGTCGGCTTCAACGGGAGGGATTTCGCCGGTCTCAGTTCAAGCCCGTGCAGCCGCCTGGGCTGCGATCGCGCGAAGCCAGCGTCGCCGGATGAGCGCAGAGAATGGTCCGACCACGAGCCAGTAGAAGCGGAAGAGCACACGCGACGCCCTGTCGAGAGCAAGAACGCGTGTCTCGGTGATAAGGCGACTCCGGCCTTCCCCCGCCGCCTCCGCGCGCAAGTCCGCAACGATCTTGAGGCCAGGAGGGGACCAAGAACGCCATCCGTCGGCGTCGCGCGCGAGCCGTGGCTTCCCTTGCAGCCGCGAAGCGATGCCGAAGACAAAGGTCGTGGGCGTCTGTTCGAGCACGACGAAACCGTGCCTCGAGAGGAACTCGGCGATTGATTCCTTGGGAGCACCGTAGCCGCGGATGCGGAAGAGCAGTCGGACGATCCAATCAGGAGCCACGGGAAGACGAAGCGCCGTCTGAAGCGCGACTTCCGGTGGACAGTCGACGAGGCGCTCGTGGCGCTCACGGACGGAGAACGACGGCAGCCACGCATCGAGGCTCGTCGGGTCAGTGGACGCGGCGTGAATTCGGCCTCCGACCTGCCTCAGCTCATGCCGTCGCCGGTTTGTAGGCCCGCCCGGCCCAGAAACCGACCACCCCGTACCCCAGGTGCGCGATATTGTCGACGGCGCCGAGCCCGACCTGGGGCAACAAACCGAAGAGGGTCCGATCGACGAAGCCAACGATGCCGAAGAGGATTGAAACCACGCCAAAGACCTGGGCGAATGTTGACGCCTGAGCGTTCGTCAGGCGGAACCCGACGTAGGTAAGAATCACACCCAACACCAGGTGGGCGATGTCCTCAGCGATTTCAGCATTGAGGATCCCGATGAACTGATCTCCGACGAACAACCCCACGACACCAAGAACAAGAAAGATGATGCCCCCCCACTGCGCATAGGTTTTTGTAGAGATCGCGGCCACCCCCTCCCGAGATGACGACCCCACCGCTTTGGTATTTTGCGGTAGGGGGTGGCAAACCTGCGCTCCTCCTAGCGCCTTTTCCTCCACGCCGATGCGTGACGTCGTGTGGGGCTGGAACACCCTCGCGCGCTCGGCCGGGAAGGCGCGCCGCCGGATCCACTCGAAGGCTGACTCTGGCAGAACACGCTTGAGGGTGATCAACACGTTGCTCGTCCGCCCGACCCGGTAACGCAGGCGCGGCCGAGCAGCGGTGGCGATGTGCAGAATCGTTTGGGCGACAACGCCCGGATCCATCCCATGATCAATACCGGCACGCACGAACGCCAACCCGACCTGCCGCCGCGAATCGTAGTCCGCAATCGGATGCGCCGCGGCTGGACCGGTGAGGTTCGTTTGACGAAGTCCGGCTCTCAGGGAGACGTGAATATTGAAGGCTCCCAGCTCACCGCGCAGCGCCTCGCTCAATCCCTCTAACGCAAACTTGGTGCTCGCATACACTCCAAGCTAGGGCGGCGGAACCTGCCCAACGAGCGAGCTGACATTGATAATGCGGCCACTCCGCTGGCGACGCATGATCGGCAGGACCGCATTTGTCATGCGCAGGACACCGAAGACGTTGGTGTCGTACTGCGCCTGCAGGTCGGCGATGCTGTTCTCTTCGATGGCCCCGTCCTGCGAATAGCCGGCATTGTTGACGAGGAGGTCAATCCGGCCCGCCTGCCCTATGATGTCCTGGACAGCCGCCTGAACCGAACTCTCCGAACGCACGTCCATCGGCAACAGCACATAGGGATGCCGAGGTTCTGCCTCCAGCGTCCGACTCGTTCCGAAGACACGAAACCCGTTGGCCGCAAGGAGTGCCGCCGTTGCCCTGCCGATGCCTGAGGAGACCCCTGTGATGAGGGCAACGGGATGATCCGTCATGGTTGTGGCTCCTTTCTCTCTGAGGGCAGTTCCTCGCGGGCCAATTGAGCCAACCCCGTTAGGCCCGTGAGCAAGTCCTGGAACCGTTTCTGGCCCACGCTCTGGACCATCTGTGCCTGCGCTCTTTCCCACACCGGCAGGGCGTTGCGCAACGCCTTCCGACCGGTCCCGGTCAACGTGACCAGTCGGGTCCGCTGGTCATCCCCCGGCTCGATGTCGAGCAGTCCCGTGTCTTCCAGCAGTCTGAGATTACGGGTCAAGGTGGTCCGGTCGAGTCCGAGTCTCCCCGCGATCTCGTGGATCGTCTGCGGGCCGGCGAGGTAGAGCACGACGAGTGGCGTGATCTGCGTGGCGCGCAACCCAGACGCCGCCACGAAGAGGTCGTCATAGTAGTTGGTCAACGCCCGCGAGGCTCGGCGCACGTTGATGCAGGCGCAGGCGCGAGCCAATCCCGCGATTCGAGCACGTTCCGTGGGCTTCCTCACAATTAGGAGTATATACACGTATTGGCGCCCACTGTCAAGCCCGCGCTTGGCTGTCGGTGGGGGGGCCGCGGCGCTCAGACAGCGGGGAAAGCCGGGGGGTGAGGAGAAGTCCCTCTCGCCGACGATGAGTGTGGATGACTGGCAGCATCTCACCCCGTCAGAGGTCGTGCCGGGGCGCCCGTTCACAGATCCCGCCTACCTCAGGGAAGACCTGCGGCCGATGCTGGTGATGGCCGCCGCGTTGCGCCGGCTGCTGACTGATCCGCTGCCGGAGGGGCCACGCCCGACTCTGCTCTGGATCCCTCAGACGGACCGCCGGCAGCATCGCGTGGCGGTTGCGAACGAGGGGCCGCTTCGCGCCGCGCGAGACCTCGCCTTTGTCGGCTTCTTCGGGAAGAAGCGGCCGGGCATCGACGCGACGCCTCTCACCGCTGCCGACGACGAGATGATCCAGGACTTCCCCGCCCACCCCGGCATCTTGAGCTACAGCTCGCTGGAACTGGCCGACGGGAACTGGGCCAACCTGATTCTGACCGATCCGCCGGAAGCACAGGACGAGTGGCGAGATTCCGAGAAGCATGCCTACGCCGTGCGCGAACTCGCCCCCAGGCATTACACGGTGGTCCGCCTGTATACCGGAGTCTTCCCCCAGGGACTCCGCTCCGGTCGCGACCCCGTCCTCCTGCGGGCGAAGTACTACGATTTTCAAAGGGCAGAGCCATGGCGGGCAGAGCGGGCGCTGCAGCCGTGACGAGTGGACGCGATTCGACGATGACGACACGGGGGTGGGTATGATGGGGCGTTCACGAGTGAGCCACTGGGTGTGGCCGACAGTCGCGCTCGCGCTGATGATCACGCCGTTCGCACAGGGCGCGCCCGCGGCACAGGAGGGCGGCCAGATCACCGCCGTCTACCGCGCCGGCAATGTGGAGAGCCTGGATCCCCCCAGCGCCTCGGCTGGCACCGACTGGCGGATGGCCGGGCTGATCCTCTACAACACCCTCTATCGGTACGACGGCAGCGGCAAACTGGTGCCCGACCTCGCCGCCGCGATGCCCAGGATCAGCCCCAACGGCCGGATCTACACAGTGGCGCTGCGGCGCGGCGTGCGCTTCCACAACGGGCGCGAGGTCAAAGCCGCCGACGTCAAGTACTCCATCGAACGGCAGGCCCATCCTTCCGCGCGCTCCTGGGGTCCATCGTTTATCTCGAACGTCGTCGGCGCCAAGGAGGTCATCGCCGGCCGGGCCACGACCATGGCCGGCATCGAAGCGGTCGACGACTACACGGTGCGGTTTACGCTGGAGCAGCCGCAGGCGGCCTTTACCGCGATCCTGTCGATGTCGATCCACGCCGTCGTGCCGCGTGAAGAGGTGCAGCGCTACGGCGAGGAGTTCCGCCTGCATCCGGTCGGCACCGGACCGTACCGGCTGGACAGCTGGACCCCCGGCCAGCAGATCGTCTTCGTCCGCCACCGCCAGTACTTCCGCCAGGGGGCGCCGCACCTCGAACGCGTCATTTACCGGTTTGGGGTGGACCCGAGCGTCGGCCTGCTGCAGTTCGAACGCGGTGAGGTGGACTACCTGGCGGACGGCGTCGCGGCGCAGGACGTTCAGCGGATCCGCGCCGACGCGCGCTTGAACGCCCAGGTCTTCATCGCCGACAACATCTACCTTTCCTTCATCCTGATGAATACCAGCGTGGCGCCGTTTAGCGATGTCCGGGTGCGGCGCGCCATCGGCCACCTGATCGACCGCGATCGTCTGGTGCAGGTCGCCGGCGGCCTGGGGATCCCAGCCCGCAGCTACATCATTCCGCAGATCGCCTGCTACGAGGCAAACTTCTCCGGGGTACCGCCGTATGATCCAGCCCGAGCGCGGGCGCTGCTGGCCGAGGCCGGCTATGCCGGCGGCTTCTCCGTCAACCTCGACTCCTCGACGACCGGCAGCATCCCGTTCTCCGCGGAGTGGCAGCAGGTGCTGCAGCAGAGCTTCGCGCAGGTGGGCATGCGCACCGAGGTGCGGCGGTTTACCGGGGGCGTGCTCAACCGTCAGCTCTCCGAGGGGCAGACGACCCTCGCCCTCAACGGCTGGGGGGCGTCCTTCCTCGATCCGATTGACCACATCGGCACGCTCGTGGTGGGCGACGGCGCCAACGCGCTTCGCGCGCGCTACAACAACCCCGAGATCAACCGACTCTTCCGGCAGGCCGAGCGGACCAGTTCCCCCCAGGCGCGTTGCCGCTACTACCAGCAGATCAACCGGACTGCCCTGGATGACTTGCCGATCATCCCCCTGGTGATCACCCGCACGCTGCACGTGCGGTCGCCGCGGATCGCCCGGTTCGTCTGGCACCCCATCTACCAGGCGCCGGTTTTCGAGGAGTTGATGGTGGGGCGCTAAATACCCGGCGGCAGGCGCAGACCATGAGCGTCCGGCAGGCCGGAGGGACGCTGGAGGTGAACGTCCAGCACCTCCTCATCCCGACACGCGGCGACATCGGGCTGTCGGCGAATCTCTTCCTGCCCGAGGGGGACCGGCCCGTCCCCTGCGTGGTCGAGTACACCCCCTACCGCAAGGACGATCTGCGGGGCGCGGCCCGCGATTTCGGCTCCTTCTACTTCGCCGAACGGGGCATCGCCGCGGTGCAGCTGGACGTGCGCGGCACCGGTAACTCGGACGGCTTCGCCACCGACGAGTACCAGTATCCCCAGGAGCAGCAGGACGGCTTTGACGCGCTGGAGTGGCTGGCGCGGCAGCCCTGGTGCAACGGGAAGACGGGGCTGTGGGGTACCTCCTACGCGGGCTTCACGGCGCTGCAGATCGCCCAGCTGCAGCCGCCCTCGCTGGGCGCCATCGCCCCGATCTACGCCACCGATGACCGCTACACCGATGACATGCACTTCCGCGGCGGCGCGCTGAACGGGTGGAGTGTGATCGGCTCCTATGCCCTCGGCATGGTCACCCGCAACGCCCTGCCCCCGTATCCAGACCGCACGGGCGACCATTGGGAAGTGCTGTGGCGGCAGCGGCTGGAGCGCAACGAGCCCTGGCTGATCCGCTGGCTGGAAGAGCAGGTCGACGGCCCTTACTGGCGGTCCACGTTGGCCCGGATGTACGAGCGCGTCACCGTGCCGATGCTGCTCCTCGGCGGCTGGGCCGATTTCTACGTCAACGCCTCGCTGCGCTGGATGCAGCAATTGCGGGTGCCGAAGAAACTGATCATGGGCCCCTGGCCGCACACGCCGCCCGACGCCGCCACTCCCGGTCCCCAGATCGACTTCCTCCACGAGATCACCCGATGGTGGAAGCAGTGGCTGGCCGGCGAGGAGACGGGCGTCAGAGATGAACCCCCGATCACGGTCTACATCCAACGATATCGCCGCCCGGATGCGCCGACCGATCTCGCGCCCGGATACTGGCGGTTCGAGGAGGCGCTCCCCCCTGAGCGGATGCGGGAGCGGACCTGGTTCCTGGCGGGCGGCGCGCTGGACGAGGCTCCGCCGCTGGAGGAGCACGTCTCTCAGCGCGCGTACGTCCCTTACGTAGGTTTTGCCGATCTGGGCTTCGGCGGCGGGCGCAGCGGGTGGGGGGAGCAAGGCGCGAATGAGGCGTTCTCGATGACCTTCACCTCGCCGCCGCTGGCGCGCGATACGGAGATCCTGGGATTTCCGCGCGTGCTCATCTACGCATCCACGGACGCGGAGGCGGCCTGCTTCGCAGTGCGGCTCTGCGACGTGGCGCCGGACGGCGCCTCCACCTTGGTCTGCAAGGGACTCCTCAACGCGACGAGACGGGACGGGATGGATCGCGCGGACCCGCTGCTCCCCGGCAAAGTGTACAGGCTGGCCTTCGACCTCGACGCGGTGTCATGGATCTTCCCGAAGGAGCACCGGATCAGAGTGGCGATCTCCGGCGCAGATTTCCCCGAAGTCTGGCCTTCCCCGCATCGTTCGGCGCTGCGTATCCACACAGCACCATCCCATCCCAGCAGCCTGACGCTGCCCGTCGTCACCGGCGAGCGGGGGGTGTCCGCCGAGCCCGCACTGCGCCCGCCCCCGCCGCGGCGCTCGCAGTTTGCGCACACCGTCGAGCCCGTGAAGACCTCCATTACCTATGACGTGACGAGCCAGACGATGATCGCCGGCCGCGAGTTGCGTGAAACGGTCCGGGACCCCGCCCGGGAGACGACCGTCACGAGCGAACATCGCACGGGGATGCGCGTGGGAGCCGTCGATCCCGCTGCGGCGGTGGCGACGGGCTGGGACCGCAGGACGCTGCGGGCGAGAGATCTCACCGTCGAATGCACCGCCGTCGCCGAGCTGCGCAGCGACGCCGGGTCGTTCTTCCTCGATCTCACGCTGGACGTGACGCGCGACGGGGCCCCCTACTCGCGGCGCCGGTGGGTCCGCACGATTCCGCGCCGGCTTCTCTGAGAGCGCCGGCGATGCACGCTCCGGTCACGCTCGACGGCCGTTCGCTGACCATCGCCGACGTCGTGGCCGTGGCGCGCGGTGACGCGCCGGTGAGCCTCTCCGATGAGGCGGCCGCGCGCGTCGAGCGATCGCACCGACTGCTCCTCGACCTCATCCAGCGGGGTGAACCCATCTACGGCGTGACCACAGGGTTGGCGGATCACAAGGGGATGGGCGTCCCTGCCCAGGAGGTCGAGGGGTTTCAGCGCCGCATCGTGCTCAGCCACGCCGCGGGGGTGGGCCCTCCACTGCACCGCGACGTGGTGCGGGCGATCATCGTGACACGCGCGAACATGCTGGCGGCCGGCGGCTCCGGAGCGCGCCGCGCGATCATTGATGCGCTGATCGGTCTGCTCAACCATCACGTCCACCCGGTGGTCCCCGCCGTGGGGTCGCTGGGGGTGACCGATCTGACCCACCTGGCGCACATCGCTCAGGTGCTGCTCGGCGTGGGCGAGGCGGAGGTCGACGGGGGACTCGTTGGAGCGGCACAGGCGCTGGCCGGCGCCGACATGGCGCCCCTCCATCTGGAGGCGAAGGAAGGCCTGGCGCTGATCAGCGCCAACGCCGGCTCGGTGGGGCGCGGGACGCTAGCGCTCTGGGATCTGGAACGAGTGATCGCAACAATGGACGTAGCCGCGGCCCTGAGCATCGAGGGGTTCAGGGCGAATCTGGCGCCCTTTGCCCTGGAAGTCGAGCAGGCTCACCCCGACCCGGGACAGATCGCCACTGCCGCGCGGCTGCGGGCGCTGCTGGCCGGCAGCGACCTGGAGCAGCCCGGTGCCGCCCGCTCGCTTCAGGATCCCTACAGTTTTCGGTGCGTTCCGCAGAACCACGGTACGCTGCGGGATGCCCTCGCAGTCGCCCGAACGGTGCTCGAGCGAGAACTGAACGCCGCCGCGGACACCCCGCTGGTGGCGGCAGAGACCGGACGGGTGATCTCCAACGGCAACTTCCTCGCCCTCGGAGTGGCGCTGGCATTCGAGACGCTGGCCATCGGCCTGGCCCACGCCACCGCCTTCTCCGTGGCGCGGCTGCGCGCGCTGTTGTCGGGACGCCTGACTGGTCTCCCGGGCACCCTCGTACGCTCTCCCGCTCCCCAGACGGGGCTGAGCATCCTGCAGGAGACGGCGACCAATCTCCAGACGGCGATCCGGGGACGGGCGAACCCCTCGTCGCTCGATTTCCAGCCGATCGCCGACAGCGTCGAAGACCACGCCACCAACGCCATGGACGCGGTGGCGAAACTGGAGGCCGGCATCGCCGACACGGCGTTCATTCTCGCCGCCGAACTGATCGCCGCTGCGCAGGGCGTCGACCTGCGGGGAACGGTGCGTCTCGGGGTAGGGGCCCAGGTCGCCTTCGATGCGGTCCGCCGGGAGGTGCCATTCCTTCAGGAAGACGCGCCGCCGGCGCCGCTGCTGGAGCGCATCGCTGAAGGCGTACGCGCCGGCACGCTGCTCGAGGCGGCAGAAGCGGCGGCCGGACTTAAGCCTGACGCAGCCGCGGATCCAGGATTGGATAGACGAAATCCAGCGCGAGGTTGATGGCCCCGACGATGACGGCGGCGGCGAGGACGGTGCCCATAGCCAGCGGCACGTCGAAGCGCAGCACCGCCTCCACCATTTGGCCGCCGATCCCCGGCCAGCCGAAGACCGCCTCGATCACGACGAGGCCGCTGGCGAAGTTGGCAAAATCCAGCCCCCACATGGTCACGACCGGAATCAGCGCGTTGCGCAGCGCGTGCGTGACGATGACCCGCCGCTCCGGCAGCCCTTTGCTGCGGGCGGTCCGCACGTAGTCTCTGGCCATCACGTCGAGCAGCGTCGCCCGGATCACCCGCGCGTACCATCCGGCGTAGGCCACTCCCACGGCGAGGGCGGGCAGGATGAGGTGGCGCAGCCCGCCGTATCCGCCGAGGGGCAGCCAGCCCAACCGCGCCCCGACGACATAGAGCAGGAAGAGGCCGATCCAGAAATGCGGCAGCCCGAGGGTCACCATCGTGGAGGCCATGGCCAGACGGTCGAACCGGCTCCCGGGCCGGACGGCGGCCAGAATGCCAACCGGCAGCCCGATCGCGGCCTCGGCGACAATGCAGGCCGCCGCCAGTTGGAACGACGGGCCGAGGTGGGAGATCAGCATCTCCTTGACGGGGCGTCCGAAGACGAAGGAGCGTCCCAGATCCCCGTGCAGCAACCGCCAGAGGTAGCGCCCGTACTGCACGTAGAGCGGCTGATCGAGCCCCAGGATCCTGCGCAGGTTCTCCGTCACCTGGGGGGAGGCCTGAGGCCCGGCGATCGCCGCGCCCGGATCCTGAGGCACGGCGAACATCAGGATAAAGGTCACGGTCGCGACGAACCAGAGCAGCAGGATCACACCGGCCAGCCGCGAGGGGAGACTGCGTGCGCTCATGCGAGACCGCGCCGCCGGGCGCCGGCCGTTGGATCGAACGCGTCGCGCAGACCGTCCCCCAGGAGGTTGAAACAGAGCACGGACAGGGCGATGACCGCGCCGGGGAAGAAGAAGATCCACGGTGCGCTGCGATAGGCGCGGGCCCCCTCATAGATGATCGACCCCCAGGAGGCGGTCGGCGGCTGGACCCCTAACCCGAGAAAACTCAGCGACGCTTCGGCGAGGATGGTCGCCGGGACGCGGAGCGTGAAGTAGACGATTAACAGCGGGAGCAGCTGGGGGAGGATGTGGCGCCACAGGATCCGCCGCGGACCCGCCCCGATGGCCCGCGCCGCTTCGACGAACTCCCGCTGCGTTACCGAGAGCACCTCGCCGTAGAAGATGCGCGCGGGATAGGCCCAGGCAAAGACGGAGAGCACGAAGACGACCACCCAGATCCCCCGCGGGAGCACGCTGACCAGCGCCAGCATGAGCAGCAGGCTGGGGAAGCTGAGGACGGCGTTGGTGATCCAGAGGAGCACGGTGCGCAGGACGCCGCGGAAGTACCCGGCGGTCAGGCCGACGATCACCGCGAGCGTTAGCGCCGCCACGGTGGAGAGCAGACCAACGGCCAGGGAGATCCGGGCCCCGTAAATGACGCGGCTCAGCAGATCTCGTCCCAGGAGATCGGTGCCGAAGCGGAAGGTGGCCCCGGGAGGCACCGGCGCGCCGATGGGCGTCAATCCTTCAGCGTGCTGGAAGTTGGGATCAAAGGGGACGACGAGCGGCGCCAGCAGCGCCAGGCCGATGAGGAAGAGCACCCCTGCCCCGCCGGCGAGCGCAAACCGATCCCGTTTCAGCACGCGCCATGCCCGGCCGCTGGCCGACAGCAGCGGTATCCCGGCCGGCCGCCCCGCTCGGAGAACGCTCGCGGATCGAATTCGGAGGGACATCAGGACGCTCTCCCTGGCGTCCTGCATTCGGCCGCACGACCCGAAGACCCTTGCCGAGCTGGGGTTCCAGCGGGTCTCACGGTGTCCTTGACCAGCGCCTCGCGGAAGGGATGAATCCGGTGGCAGAGAACACGCTTTCCTGGACGCTCGAACCAAATCCCCGGTAGTCGCCGCCAAATCATCCGACTGACGAGGTGGTGTGTGGCCCGGACCTTCGTCGTTCTGCGCCTCGCCTTGAGCCCCAGAGGCTCGCGCTCAGGCTCGAAGAATGCCCGGGTACGCCTGATGGACGCGTGGCGTAAGCTTCGAGTCTACCTGGCCAGACGGCTCGGAAAGTCGCCGGAGTTTATCTGGGTAGTGGAAGCGCCCAAGCGGGGATCGCCCGTTCTCCACGTTCTCACCAATCCAGGACTGCCGCGAAGTTGGCTTGTGGAGACGTGGCTAGCGCTTGGGGGTGAGCGCTCGATCACGGCGCATCAGATGCACATCGAACGAGCCGTCAAACACCTGTCCACGCGGATGACAACGGCGGGCAAAGGGAGTCGGCGCGTCGGACACAGCAGGAATGAAGATGACACCATAGGCCTTGTGCGCCGGGGGACCCGAGTCGGGATATGGATCGCCGAAAGACGTTCGGATCCCCTCCGGCGGTTTGTGTGGTTCCCCCTAGAATAACGCCCCCAAGCCCCCAGATTTTCTAAAGCCGCAGCCTCACCTCAAAGGACTCTTGGCATCCCGCGTCGTACAGTTATCTGTTCAAATGTCACAATTGCAACAAATCTTACTAAGTGTGTGGTCGATCTTCCGTAGATTTACTAAGGAAACCATACAGAAGCACTCGGGATCTCAACATCGATTTTCTGGGAGGTGACAAGGATCTAACGTACGGTCGCCCGTGAATCGTCTGGATCTGGCGACGATGAGGCGCGGTCCCTAATTGGTCGCCTGGAGCGCGCGGAGTCAATGGCGAACCCGGCCAGAGGTTTCTGGTCGGGTTCTTTTCTTTCTAGATGGCCGGGCACACAGGGGGGGTATGAGCCGATGGGTGGTTCAACCACGAGAAAGGTTCTTGCCCTGATGAGGGTGCTTTTGGTGATCTTGGGACTCATTTCTCAAAATACAGCCATTCTGGCCCAGACCGTTGACGACGACCCTACAAGCATGATCGTCTTCACCATTGGACCTTCGCCCGTTGTTACAGGGGGTACGTTGACCTGGACTGCAACGGCGACATGTCTGGGACCGACGCCGGCTCAATGTACAGCCGCAGGGAGCGTACCAGGGGGACCCGTACCCAATGGCTACACGGTGAAGGTCCAAGTCAGTACGGACAACGTCACCTTCACGGATGTGCCGGGCGCCGCGAGCACGACTTCCGGTGGGATGGCAAGCGGGAGTTTCGCTGCCCCCGCTCCAGGAACATATTTCTACAGAGCGCGGCACGAGCCGAACCAAGTGATAGGGGGCTCGAATTGGACGCCTGCAACCTCGAATGTTGTACAAGTGATAGTCCAGAAGCGGCCAACCACAACGTCTGTTAACTGCAGCCCCAATCCGGTCAACACATCGTCGCCTTCCACCTGCACCGCTACCGTGGTCTATGTAGGGCCGGGGACGACCATCACCCCGACGGGAACCGTCACCTGGTCGAGCAGCGGGGCAGGCGCCTTCTCGCCGGCAGCCAGTTGCAACCTGAGCGGGAGCGGGAACTCGGCCAGCTGCCAGGTGACCTACACGCCCAATGCGAGTTCGGTGGGCACCCATGTCATCACCGCCAACTACCCCGGGGATGGCAACCACATCACCAGCCTCGGGACCTTCCCTCTCGTGGTGACATCCCCCATCCGGCCGACCAGTACCTCGGTGACCTGCACGCCTGGTTCGGTGCCGGTCAATGCGCCGACGACCTGCACCGCGACTGTGACAGACACAGGGGGCGGAACGCCTGTCACACCAACGGGAACCGTGACCTGGACCAGCAGCAGCGCCCCAAGTTCTTTCAGTCCTGCCCCCAGCTGCATCCTGAGCGGGAGCGGCGCGTCGGGGAGTTGTCAGGTCACCTACACGCCCGCTCCGGGCTCCGCGGGGACGCACACGATCACCGCCACTTACGGCGGTGATCCCAACCACTCCGGGAGCAGCGGGCAGTTCAATCTGACCGCGACCACGCGCTCCACCACGACTGCCGTTAGCTGCGCCCCCGCCTCGGTGCCGGTCAATGCACCGAGCACGTGCACCGCCACGGTGACGGACAACAGTACGGGGACAGCCAATACGCCAACAGGGTCTGTCAGCTGGGGCAGCAGCGCGTCCGGCACCTTCAGTTCAACGAGCTGCACTTTGGCCGGCGGCGGAGGGACGGCCAGCTGCTCAGTGACCTATACGCCCAGCCCGGGCTCTGCCGGGACGCACACCATCACCGCGACCTACAGCGGCGACGTGGACCATTCCGGCAGCAGCGGCCAGTTTGCCCTGACCGCGACCAAGCGCTCCACCACGACGGCCGTCAACTGCGCCCCCGCCTCGGTGCCGGTCAATTCGCCGAGCACCTGCACCGCCACGGTCACGGACAACAGTCCTGGAACACCCCTCACGCCAATGGGGTCTGTGAGCTGGACCAGCAGCGCCTCCGGGACCTTCAGCTCGGCGAGCTGCACGCTGGCCGGGGCCGGACCAACGTCCAGCTGCGCAGTGACCTATACGCCCAGCCCGGGAACCGCCGGCACAACCCACACGATTAGCGCGACCTACGGCGGCGATGTGGACCACGTTGGTAGTAACGGCGCCGGTGCGGTGATGGCCACCAAGCGTTCCACTTCCACGAGCGCCAGCTGCAGCCCCAGTCCGATCTTCCTGAACGGGAGCACGACCTGCACGGCCACGGTGACGGATACCGACACACCGACCTTCGTCACGCCGACAGGGACAGTCACCTGGACCGGTGGGGTGGGTGGGACCTTTAGCCCCGTCAGCTGCACTCTCAGCGGGAGCGGCGCCTCGGCCACTTGCTCGGTTACGTACACGGCGACCACAGTCGGGGTGCATCCCATCATCGCGATGTACAGCGGTGACGCCAACCACTTCCCCAGCACCAGTCCGGCCTTTAGCCTCCCGGTACTCTACAAGTTCACCGGGTTCTTGCCGCCTGTCGTCTACACCGACGTCCCGAGCCCTCTGAATGGGGCAAACGCGGGAGCCACCGTCGCCATGAAATGGCAACTTCAGGACGTCTTCGGGAACTACGTCACCTCCACGAGCACGGTCCTCGCGATGTCGATCTTTGAGATCCCCTGTGCTGGTGCACCCGTAGGCGTTCTGATCGATCCTTTTGCGGACCCCGCGGGCGGATCAACATTGCGCTATGACTCCACCGCGAACCAGTTCATCTTCAACTGGAAGAGCCTAAAGGAGTGGGCCGGCAAGTGCCACCAGTTCAGACTGTTCTTGAACGATGGCTCGGAACATTACGCGAACTTCAACTGGCACTAGTTTGAGTTAGCGAAAATACTCCATCTCGAGCGGGAGGGGCGGCGGTAATCGCCGCCCCTCCCCGTCACAGGGGGAACCAGCCGGCGAGTTTGGCCGCAACCCGATGGCATGGGGACTTCGAGCGCTGACCACTCTTTCCGTCCTGGCCGTCTGTCTTCTGAAAACGGGCTTCCCTGCCAGCGCTCAAGAGGGAGTGGCGATCATCCGCTTCGTGACGGCGCGTGAGGGAGGCATTGTCCCGGTCGGAGAGACGACGGCGTTCGAGGCAACAGATCCCAAGGCCGTCGCCTGGGTCCAGCTCCAGCCCCGCAGCCAAACGCACTCGATCGTCTTCCGATGGTTCGACTCTGAGCGGAGGCTCCAGCGCGTCTCCCCAACCCGCCTTCTCACCCCTGCGGAAGACGTCGTGTGGGACGACCTGCCGATCCGCGGCGCGGCGGCGGCGAACCTCGTGGGCGCCTGGACCGTGGAACTTTACGCAGACGAGCGGCTGCTTGCCTCGAGCCGGTTCAGCATCCTGCCACGGAGGGCGGCGGCGCAACCGCCAGTGAGAGTCCGCCACCAGACGACTCTCGTGACGAAGAGCCAGGAGACACGAACAGGAACGACCGCATACACTCACAGCGTCATCACCTCGCTCGATCACCTGGTCCAGTTCATCACCCTTCGGCCTCCTGATAGGACTGTCCTCACCCTGCTCTCGCTGGGCAAACTCTGGGGCACCTCAGAGGGCGTGCGGGGATCGGGCCTCTTGAGTTACTCTGTCGGTGGCCGGTTCTTCATCCAGGGAGGTCTCGAGGGGTCGAGGGTCACCGACCTTCTCAGGATCCCTCCGATTCGCACGAATATCGGGGCGTCCTTCTTTGACCTGCGCTACACTCCTCCGCAGGGCTTCCCTCTGTCATTCAGCTACCGTCGAGAGACGACGGTGGACGACCGTCTCCCTCACCTGACCGACCTGGTGACCACCAGCTGGACCTTGTCCTCTAGCTATGTCATGAGAAATCTCTCGCTCAGCCTCACCTACGCCGTCCAGGACGTGGACGACAGCACCAGCGCGAACTTCGATTTCTCCACGCGCACCTTTGCGGTTACGGGAGTATACTTTCCGACTCCGCGGCTCTTCCTGTTTGTTACCGGCACGAGTGTGACTCAGGACTTCGGCCCCACGTCGTTCTCTTCGTCATTTAGCCAGCGCACCGACACCACATCGACGCGCCTGAACTATCAACTCCATCCTCGGCTATCCTTGGCGCTGTTTACCTTTCAGAGCAGCCTCTCCCGGTCGGATGGGCTCTTGAGCTTCTCCACGTCCCAGCGGGGGATAGAAGCAGCGCTTCAACTCAGCCCGGCGGTCGCGCTTCGCGCCCTCACGCAATGGCAGGAGCAGAGCTCAAGCTTCGGAGGCTTCACATCGGTCTCGAACCAGCGCTTGAGCCGCTACGGCGCCGACTTCGTCCTGGGCCCGACCGTGAGAGCGGGAGTGGCCTTCAGCCCTCAGACCACGACCACGGGCAGCACCGTCAGCCAGACAGACATCTTCACGGCGTATGCCAGTTTCTTTCCGAACCCCCGCTTCTTCTTCAACAGCAGCTACACTCTCACCCGCACCACCGGAACGGGGTCTGACTCAACCAGCGAAGCTCTGGTCCTCTTCATGCGCTATTCGCCGAACGCCTCGACCGAATACCAGGCCCAGGCGCAGTTCACTGACGTCCGGTTCCCGGCGTTCCCTAGCAGCGCCAGCTACAACGCGTTGTATCAGTTCAGCGCGATCTTCCGGTTCTGAGGCAGGAGGACGAGGCCTAAGGCGGGCGGTTCGTGAAGATGGCCGTCCCATGGCCGGGTAGAGGAAAGTCGGGATGGGTGAGGGAGATTCTCAGCCATCCCAGAGCCTGGGACGGGATAGTTTGAAGGCCAACCTGTACGATGGAGAAAGGAGTATCCCCGAGGGGAAGTGAGACGAGGAGGTCAAGGTCGAGCTCGTCTCTGGTCCGGCGCAAATCCTCACCGGGCAGGTGCCATCCCACGAGGTTGAGCACTGTCCAGTGGCCGGCGGAAACGGACCCGCTGTAGCGGCTTCTCACGAACGAGCCCCCGCCTGACGCGTACCCTCCTCCCAGGTCGAACACCCCCTGCCCTTCCAGCACGAGCAGGTCTCCCTGGCGCCCCACGACGTGAGCAATGAGATAGAACTGCCAACGCGGCCCCCTCTCCGCAGCATCGGTCGGCCATGGAAAGAAGAGCGCCAGCGCCAGCAGCAGGAGGACAGACAGAGACCTCGCCCGCGGAACCACCCGACCAACCCCGATCCTCACCATCGTCAACTGCGTGATCGGCCAGCCATTCGAGGACGCACGTGCTATCTCCTGTGTCAGCCTCCTCCCGCCACAGGGAAAGAGGCGATGACGCGGGGGTGGAGAACTTATATCTCCCTTGGGTTCGTCTACCATCGTCGGTTCGCCGGTCGACGGGCTGGCGTCGTTCACGGCCCGCTTGCTGGACCGTCTGCTCCCCTCCCCCCGCCCGTTCGAGGTGCGCCTGTGGGACGGCTCTCTTCTCCCGGCCGACGGCGCGCCCCGCTTCGCCCTCGTGCTCACCCATGCAGGGGCGCTTCGGCGGATGCTCTTTCCGCCCGGTGATCTCACCGTTGGGGAAGCCTTTCTCAGAGGGGACTTTGAGATCGAGGGAGATGTCGAAGCCGCGGTGAGTGCGCTCGTGGCAGCGGCGACGCGGGTGCGCCTCGGCGGGCTGATCGCCGCTCTCGGAGCGCTTCGCCTCCCCAAGACGTCGGGGCCCTTCCCCGTTCCCCGCCGCGCCAACCTGCGCGGCCGTCTCCACAGCGTGGACCGGGATCGCGCCGCTATTACGCACCACTACAACGTCGGCAACGACTTCTATGGCCTCTGGCTGGACCGGCGAATGGTCTACTCCTGCGCGTTCTTCCCGACGGGCACGGAAGATCTCGATCGCGCGCAGGAGGCCAAACTGGAGCTCATCTGCCGGAAGCTCCGGCTCCGGCCAGGGGAACGGCTCCTGGACATCGGCTGTGGGTGGGGCGGACTGGCGCTCCACGCGGCACAGCGCCACGGGGTCGAAGCGGTGGGAGTGACGCTGAGCGAACCACAGGGCGAATGGGCGCGGCAGCGCATTGCCGAGGCGGGAATGGCGGAACGCTGCCGCATCGCCGTCCAGGACTACCGCGAGGTCACCGAGGGGCCGTTTGACAAGATCGTGAGCGTGGGCATGTTCGAGCACGTGGGCGCGGCCCGTCTGTCCGAGTACTTCGGGCGCGCCTTCGCCCTCCTCCGGCCCGGCGGGCTGTTTCTCAACCACGGCATCGCCGGACGCATCACCCCGCCCTGGTGGAGGCGCCTCGGCCGGCGGACGAGTTTTCTGAATGCCCATGTCTTCCCTGATGGGGATCTGGTCTCCATCAGCAAGACAACCGCCGTCGCCGAGCGCTGCGGGTTCGAGGTGCGCGACGTGGAGAGCCTCCGCGAGCACTATGCCCGCACGCTGCGTCTCTGGGTGCAGCGTCTGGAAGCGCACCGCGATCAGGCGGTCCGGCTGGTGGGGGAAGGCAAGTACCGCACCTGGCGCCTCTTCATGGCCGCGTCCGCCCAGGGCTTCGCGGCAGGGCGCATCAGTGTGTTCCAGATGCTGCTGGCGAAACCCGACGCTTCTGGAAGCGTAAGCCTCCCCTGGTCCCGCGCGGACCTCTACGCCTGAGCGAAGCCCTACAGCACGGGCGGACGGAGGAGGAGAAGGCGGGTCTCGTGCGCGATGGCCCGGACGGCAGGCTGAGGAAGACCCTCGAGCTGCATCAATACTTCCGCGGCCTGGAGGACCATGCGTTGAAGGTCACCCTCTTCGACGTCGAGGTCGCGCGTGAGAGGCCCCCATTCCGCCCCTCTCGCCCACCCCTCCGCCGCGGCCGCGCGCCGCTCGGCCGGCGAGCCGCGGTGACGGCGGCGGCGCCGATCCCATTCCTGCTCGAATTCCTCGACAAACCGGTCCTGCTCTAGACCGGCCTCGACCTCCAGCCTGTTCAGCCGGCGCACCAGCGCCGCCAACCCGCCGAGGCGTGCCCCCTCGCCACCCGCCCGCGGCGCCCGCTCGGTCCCCAGCGCCGCCGCCATCGCAGCCAGCCGGGGCGCTGAGGTGGGAATCCCGTCGCGGCGGACGATCTCGGCGAGGACCAGCAATCTGGGATGGCGGAGGCGGGCGGCCCAGTGGCCGGTGGGGGTCAGGCCGGCCTCCGCGTCGAGATAGCCGAGCGACTGCAGGATCGCCGCGTGCCGCAGAAAAGTCTGGCTGAGCGGTTCGTCGGTCTCCGCGAGCACATCGGCGACGGCGCCAGCGGGAAGGTGCGGCGTGCGGTGCTGGCCGCGGGGAGAAAGCGGCCGCCGGCCAAACCGCTCGAAGCCGTCGGGGCCGCGCCGCTGCGCTTCAAAGGCGGCCAGTGAGCGCTGCAGTTCCTCGAGCGCCTGCGCCAGCGTACGCCGGACCAGCAGGTTGAGCACCTGCGTGTAGCCGGGGCGGAAGGCGGAACGCACCGGTTCCGTCTCCGCCTCCGCCAGGGCCAATCCCATCAACGCCTCTCCCCGTGAATCGGCCGGCAGCGCCACGACGCCGATGCGGTCGCGCCCGCGCCGCCCTGCGCGTCCCACCATCTGATGGAACTCCGTCGCCGTGAGGTCGACCCGTCCTTCGGGGCTCTGCCGGGTCAGCGTGCTGAGCAGGACCGTTCGAGCCGGCACGTCGAGGCCGCTCGCCAGCGTCGTGGTTGCGGCCACGGCTCGAATCAGGCCGCGGTCGAGCAGGTCCTCCACGGCCAGACGCCAGGCCGTCAGGTGCCCGGCGTGGTGCGGCGCGACGCCGCCCCGCACCAAGAAGGAACGAAACCGGTGGGCCGCCAGGTACGGATAGGTGCGCACCCAGTCCTCGAAGGCGGCCCGTCGCTCGTCCTCGCCTGGACCGCGGACCGCGGAAAGCTCACGCACCGCCTCGTCACACTCGCGCCGCGAGGGGAAGAAGAGGATAGCCGGCAGCAGACGCGCCTCGTCGAGTTCGCCCAGCGCCGTGGCCAGCCAGCCCCGCCGGCGCTCGCCCCCGCGCAGGCGGCCAGCAAACGACTCGGGCAGCAGGCGTCCCCGGGCGTCGTGCAGGATGCGCCGCAGCGGGACGGGGCGCTCTTCCTCGCGGATAACCGCAGGCCGGCGACCGCGCACCCTCCCCAACCAATCGGCCAGATCATCCACGTTTTGCAGGGTCGCCGAGAGGAGCAGCAGCCGGGTGGCGGCGGGCGCCAGCAGGAGGATCTCCTCCCACGCCACGCCCCGCTCGGGATCGCCCAGATAGTGGGCTTCGTCGAGGACGGCCAGGTTCGGCGTGAGCTGGCCGTCGTAGAGGGCGTTGCGCAGGATCTCCGTCGTCGCCACGATCACCGGCGCCTTCGGACGGATGCGCCGTTCGCCCGTGAGCAATCCGACTCGCTCAGCGTCGTAGAGTCGCTGGAAGCGGTGGAACTTCTGGTTGGAGAGGGCCTTCAAGGGGGTCGTGTACCAGGCGGCCCCCTCCGCTGCGAGGATCTGCTCGATCGCCCGCTCGGCAATCCAGGTCTTGCCGCTGCCGGTAGGGGCTGAGACGAAGACGTCCCCGAACTGCACGGCCTCCAGTGCCTCCAACTGAAACCGCGCGGGGACGAATGGCCCGGGCGGAACCTCGCCGACTTCGTTCAGGAGCGGAGCCAGGCCTGAATGGAGCCGGGCCGCGGTCCCTCTATCCACTGGGAGGATTGCCCAGCGGGAGCAACTCCGCTACCGCCACTTCAGCGAGGTGACCTTGGGTTGGAGGAAATAGAGCAGGTAATCCGGCCCGCCGACCTTGGCGTCGGTGCCGCTCATGTTGAAGCCGCCGAAGGGATGGACGCCGACCATCGCGCCGGTGGACTTGCGGTTGATGTAGAGGTTGCCGGCGAAGAACTCTGCACGGGCCCGGGCGATCTTGGCGGGGTTCTTCGTGAACACCGCGCCGGTCAATCCGTACTCGGTGCCGTTGGCGATGGCGAGGGCGTCGTCGAAGTCACGAGCCTTGATCACCGCCACGACCGGCCCGAAGATCTCCTCCTGGGCGATCCGGGCGCCCGGGTCGACGTCGGCGAAGACGGTCGGCTGGACATAGTGGCCGTTGCCGTCCGCCGCCTCTCCGCCGGCGGCCAGGCGTCCCTCCCGCTTGCCGATGTCGATGTAGTTCATAATGGACTGGCGCGCGCGCTCGTTGATCACCGGACCGGCGGAGTAGTTCTCCGCCGCCGGGCCCACCTGCAGCCCGCGCACCTGCTCGACAAACGCGTCGAGGACGTTCCGGTAGATGGGCGCGGTGACGACCAGCCGCGACCCGGCGGAGCACTTCTGCCCCTGAAAGCCGTAGCCTGAGGCGACCGCGGCGCGGACGGCCTCTCCCAGATCCGCCTCCTCGTCCACGATGACCGCGTTCTTGCCGCCCATCTCGCAGATGACGCGCTTCAGCCAGATCTGCCCCTCGCTTACCTTGGCGGCCTGCTGGTAGAGGCGGATGCCGACCTCTTTGCTGCCGGTGAAGGCGATCATGCGCACGCGCGGGTGCAACACCAGCGTGTCGCCCACCTCGGCGCCGGAACCGGTGAGAATGTTGAGCACGCCCGGCGGCAGGCCGGCCTCCTCCATCACCTCGAGGAACACATAGGCGTTGGCGGGAGAATCGCTGGAGGGTTTCATCACGACCGTGTTGCCGGCCGCGATCGCGCCCACCGCCATCCCCATGGGGATGGCCAGCGGGAAGTTCCAAGGCGGAATGACGGCGACGACGCCGAGCGGCAGGTAAGTGTAGTCGGTGTACTCCTGCGGGTGCGGCCCCATGGGCTGGCCGCGGGCATAGCGGATCGCCTCACGGGCGAAATACTCGAGGTGGTCGATGGACTCGGCCACATCGGCGTCGGCCTCGCCCCAGTTCTTGCCGACCTCGTAGACCTGCCAGGCCGCGGCGACATAGCGGCGCCGCCGCAGGATATCGGCAGCGCGCAGCAGCAGGGCCGCCCGCTCCTCCGCAGGGACGAGCCGCCAGGCCTGAAACGCGCGCTCGGCCGCCTCGACCGCGCGCTGCACCTCGCGCGCAGAGGCCTTTTCCAGGACGGCGACGACCTCGTCCTGATTCGACGGGCTGCGGGAGTAGAACTTGTCGTAGGTGGTGACGCGCTCGCCCCCGACGACCAGGGGCAGCTTCTTGCCGAGTTCTCGCTGCACCTCGGCCAGGGCGGCATTCATCTTGCTCCGGCCGTCTTCCGTGGCGAAGTCCGTGAAGGGCTCATTCCGGAAGCCGGGCAGTCCCATCGTGCACCCCCGTGTGCAATCCGTCCCCATTATAGGGATGCGCGCGGGGAGCGGCAGGGCAGGGCGGCGGATGCAGGGAAGAACCCGCCCGATGCAGCACGAGCGCAAGATCCTCACCGTGCTGGCCGCCGATCTGACCGGCTCGACTCCGCTGGGGGAGCGCCTGGACGCCGAAGAGGTCAAGCTGATCGTCGGTGAGATCGTCGGCCGCTTCATTCAGATCGTCGAGGCGTGGGGCGGCACGATCAAGGACATCGCCGGGGATGGAGTGCTGGCGCTCTTCGGGGCGCCCGTGGCCCACGAGGATGACGCGGAGCGAGCCGTCCGCGCGGGACTGCAGATCGCCCAGGAGGCCGCCCGGTACGGTGAGGAGGTCGCCCGAGCGTGGGGGGTCGCGGGCCTCGGCGTTCGTGTGGGGGTACACACAGGGCCCGTCGTGCTGGGGTCGATGACGTTCGGAGGGGACGACCAGCGGGCGGCCTTCGGCGACACCGTCAACACCACCGCCCGGCTGCAGGCGGCGGCCAGCCCGAACACGGTGCTGGTGGGTGAGACGACGAAGCGCCTCATCGAGCCTCTCTTCACGTGGGGCCCACAGCAGCGTCCGGAGTTGAAGGGGAAGGTGGAGGCCGTCGCCGCCTATGAGGCGACCGGGGCGCGGGCGGCTTCGCGCAAGGTGCGCGGGTTAGAGGGGGTCCAGACCAACTTCGTCGGCCGCCAGAGCGAGATGCGCGCATCGCGGGCGGTGATGGACGCGGTCTTCGAGGGCTCGGGGCGGGTGCTCTTCATCATCGGCGAGCCGGGCATCGGCAAGAGCCGGCTCTCCCTGGAACTCCGCGAACTGTTTGAACGCGCGCCCTCCACTCAAGGCCGGCCGCTGTGGCTGGAAGGCCGCTGCGTCTCCTACGGGGAGTCGCTGCCCTACTGGCCGTACCGGGATCTGATGCGCGAGTGGCTGGGGGTAGGCGACTACGAACCGGAATTACGGGTGCGTGTCGCCCTGCGCCGCCAGATCGAGCACCTCTTTCCCGGCCGCGCCCTCGAGATCTACCCCTACCTCGGAGCCATGCTCGGCCTCGCCCTCGAACCGGACGCTGCCGCGCGCCTGGCCCAACTCTCCCCCGAAGCCCTGCAATACCGCACCTTCGAGGTCGTCCGTGCCTTGATCGAGCGCCTGGCCGCGGATGGGCCCGTCGCCGTGATGATCGAAGACCTCCACTGGGCGGACGCGACCTCGCTGCAGTTGACCGAGAGCCTGCTCTCGCTGACCGAATCGTCAGCCCTGCTGCTGGTCTTCGCGCAGCGCCTCGAACGCGACCATCCCTCCTGGACGGTGAAAGAGCAGGCGGGCAGAGAGTTCCCGCACCGCACCCACGAGCTCGCGCTTGAACCCCTCGGTGGAGACGCCGACCGGGACCTGCTGGCCGCCCTGGTGCCGCCCGGCGTTCTGCCGGCCGCGCTGGCGGAGCGCATCCTCTCGCACGCCGAGGGGAATCCGTTTTACCTCGAGGAACTCGTGCGCACGCTCGTGGACTCGGGCGCGTTGGTACGCGAGGGAGAGGGATGGCGCTTCCTCCATGACGCGCCCGTGTCGATCCCCCAGACCGTCGAGAAGGTCATCCTGGCGAGAATCGACCGCCTGCAGCCGCACGACCGGCAGGTGCTGACGGCGGCCGCGGTCCTGGGACGGCGCTTCAGCCTGTCTCACCTCGAGGGCGTCTCGGGAGGCAACGGCGCGGTGCGCGACGCCCTCCATGAACTGCAGCGCCTCGATCTGCTGCGGGAGAGCCGGCGCTGGCCGCAGCCCGAATACCGGTTCAAGCACGCGCTCATCCAGGAAGCCGCCTACCGCACGCTGCTCGGCGACCAGCGAGCGCGGCTGCACCGTGGAGCGGCGGAGTGGCTTGAGCGCCAGCATGAGGAGCACGCAGAGGAGGTCTTCGGGCTGCTCGCCCACCACTGGCTGGCGGCGCGCGATGAGGACAAGGCGATGGCGTACCTCTTGCGCGCGGGGGACAAGGCGCGCCAGGAGTACGCGCTGGACGAGGCGATCGGGCACTACAGGGCGCTGCTCCCGCTGATGGAGCGCCGCGGCGAAGCGCAGGAGATCGCCCTGGTCCTCTTCAAACTGGCCCTCGCCCTGCATACCTCCCTGCGCTTCGCGGAGGCTCACCAGGTGTACCAGCAGGCGTTCGGGTACTGGAAGCCTCCCGCAGCGTGGAGGGGCGCCCCCACCGCGTCGCTGCGGATCGGCACCAGTTTCCTGCCGAACGACCCCGACCCGAAATCGGCCATCGCCTGGCCCAACATCCAGCTCTGCATGCAACTCTTCGACCGGCTCGTCGAGGCCTGGCCCGAGCGGACAATCGTCCCTTCCCTCGCCGAGCGCTGGGAGATCTCCGAGGATGGGTTGCACTATCTCTTTCACCTGCGCGAGGACCTGCGCTGGTCGGACGGGGCGCCGTTGACGGCGCACGACGTCGAGTTTGGCATCAAGCGCGTCCTCGATCCGCAGAGCCCGGGGTCGTCGGTGGCCATCTACTTCGTGTTGGAGAACGGGCAGGACTACTACCTGGGGCGCAACCGCGATGCGGACCGGATCGGCGTGCGCGCGTTGGACGACCGCACGGTCGAGTTCCGGCTGGTCGCGCCGGCGCCGTACTTCATGAGCGTGATGAATCGGCCCGACGGCGGCCCGCAGCCCCGCCACGCCATCGAGCGGCATGGGACCGCCTGGACACAGCCCGCATGGCAGGTCGTCAGCGGCGCCTTCCAGCAGCGTGAGCGGACGGCCGACCGACTGGTGCTCGTCCGCCAGGATCGCTATAGGGGTGCGCGGTCGGGGAACGTGGGGCGTGTGGAGTTCGCCCAAACCAGCGTCTCGGCCGCGATGGCCCTCTACGAGCAGAATACGCTGGACCTGGTCGCGGTGCGGTACACTCCGCGCATCGCCGACCTGACGCCGCGCGACGCGGTGGACGTGACCCTGGGACCGCCCGCCTGGTCGGGATACCTCGCATTCGACCACACGCATCCGGTGACGTCGAACGTGGAGTTCCGGCGCGCCTCGCGTACGCCGTTGACCGGGAGGCGCTGGCCCGGGTCGTCCCGCCTAACCTCGTCGTGGCCACCGGCGGGGTTGTGCCGCCGATCCTGCAGGGGCACACGCCGGACATCGTCCCGCGCTTCGATCCCGAACGGGCGCG
>DASYRG010000076.1:0-39731 GCA_036004665.1 bacterium
CCGGCGCTCGGTCGCATCTTCTCCAACGCCCCCCTCCGCCAGCAGGACCGGGTGGAAGGGACCGGCCCCGCTAAGGGCCATACGCTCCTGGACATGGGCGCCGACGAGTTCACGCAGGGACGCCTCCACCCGATGATCGACCCGAGCCTGCGGCTCCTGCGTCTGGCGCAGGAGGCCGCCGACCCCGACGTCGGCGTGCTCCTCCTCGACGTCGTCCTCGGGTTCGGGGCAGACCGCGATCCCGCCGGTACCCTCGCCCCGGCGGTGGCCGAGGCGCGGCGCCGCGCGCTCGACGCCGGGCGGTATCTCTGCGTCGTGGGATCGCTCTGCGGCACCGATGAGGATCCTCAAGATCTGCGCGCCCAGGAGGCGGCGCTGCTGGAGGCGGGGATGGTGCTGGAAGGATCGAACGCGCGCGCGGCGCGGCTGGCCGGCCGTATCCTTGTGGGACGGGGCGCGCGAAGCGATGGGGCGGCCAGTGGGCCCGATGATGGCGCGCCGCCGGTGCTCGAGGTCGAGGCCGAAGCGAGTTCCCTGCCCGATCCGGGACAGATCCCGCGCCTGCTCTCCAGTCCCCCGCAGGTGATCAATGTGGGGTTGGAGCTCTTTGCCGAGAGCCTGGCGGCGCAATCCGTGCCGGTGATCCATCTCGACTGGCGGCCGCCGGCGGGTGGGAAGAAACACCTGCAGGATCTGCTGGAACGACTGGAGGCGTAGATGGACCGTCCGCGGCGCCTCGGCCTGATCGTCCCCAGTTCCAACGTGACGATGGAGACGGAGATCCCCGAGATGCTGCGGCGGCGCGGTGAGGTCGCGCCGGAGACCTTCACCTTCCATGCCAGCCGGATGCGGATGCGCCGCGTGACGAAGGATGAGCTGATCGAGATGGACGAGGACAGCGACCGCTGTACGGTGGAACTCTCCGACACCCGTCCCGACGCCTTCGCCTATGCCTGTCTGATTGCGATCATGGCTCAGGACCCCGGCTATCACCTCGCCTCCGAGGAGCGGCTGGCACAGGTGGCGGCAGCGCACGGCGCGATGGCGCCTGTGGTCAGCAGCGCCGGCGCTCTGGTGCGGGCGACCCAGGCGCTGGGCGCGACGCGCGTGGTGCTCGTGGCTCCGTATCTGAAGCCGCTGACCCAACTGGTGATCGACTACCTGCGGGCCTCGGGCATTGGGGTGACCGACGCGATCAGCCTGGAGGTCCCCGACAACCTGGAGGTGGCGAAGATCGACCCCCTCAGCCTGATCGCGCGGGCGGAAGGGCTCGATCGGACGGGCGCCGACGCCCTGATCCTCTCGGCCTGCGTGCAGATGCCGTCGCTGCCGGCCATCGCAGCGGCGGAGGAGCGGTTCGGTCTGCCGGTGCTCTCCGCCGCCACCGCGACCGTCTTCGACCTGCTCGGCCGCCTCGGACTGGCGACCATCGTGCCGCGGGCGGGGCGGTTGCTCAGCGGAACCGTAGCGGCCGCGCCGCGGCGCTGAGCCGGCCCGCCACAGGAAAGGGTCCGTCCCTCCCCGAATCCCTGATGACGAGTGTGTCCTCACTCAGAGCGTTACATCGGCTTTACAGAGGCGCTCGTCGTGCGGCTGCTCCGGCGCGGTTGCCGCGTAGTGGAGGGCCGCTATTTCATCCTCTCAGGGGAGGTGGAGGGAGTGGGTAGGGCGATGGGCAGATGGGGTCTCACCTCTCGCGGCGCCGCGCTTCTGGCGGTGCTGCTGGCCGCGGCGATGGTTCCTGCCGGGCCGGTGGTGGCGCAGCAGCCGCGGTCCGGGGGGACGCTAAACTACGTCGTGGAGGCAGAACCGCCGTCCTTCGACGCGCACCGCGAAACGACGTTCGCGATGCTCCATCCAATCCGCCCCCACTACAACCTGCTGGTGAAGTTCGACCTGCCCAACTATCCGAAGGTGGTCGGCGACCTGGCGGAGTCGTGGACGATCTCAAAGGACGGCAAGACCTACACCTTCAAAATCCGGCAGAACGTGAAGTTTCACGACGGATCGACGCTGACCTCCCGCGACATCAAGGCCAGTTACGATAAGATCATCTTCCCGCCCGAAGGCATCATCAGCGCCCGGCAGGCGACCTACCACATGGTCAGCGCCGTCGACGCGCCCGATCCCGCGACCGTAGTCTTCAAATTGAAGTTCGCCTCTCCGGGCTTCCTGGAGAACCTGGCTTCGCCGTTCAACTGGATCTACAAGGCAGAAATCCTGGCCCGGGACATGCGCTTCTACGAGCGCAACGTCATGGGCACCGGACCTTTCCGCTTCGTCGAGTACGTACGTGGGTCGCACTGGGCCGGGCGCCGCAACCCCGACTACTTCGTGCCGGGTCGGCCCTACCTCGACGGCTACCGGGCGCTCTTCATCGCCAGCCCATCGGCGCAAGTCGCCGCCATCCGCAGCGGTCAGGCCCTCATGACCTTCCGTGGCGTCGCGCCGGCGCAGCGGGATGAATTGGTGGCCGCGCTAGGGAACCGCATCGTGATCCAGGAAGGTCCCTGGCTGTGCAACAACATCGTCATCTTCAACGTGAAGCGGAAGCCGTTCGACGACGTGCGGGTACGCCGCGCGCTGACCATGGCCGTCGACCGCTGGGGCGGCAGCCGGGCCCTCTCCCAGATTGCCTTCGTCGGGCCGGTCGGCGCGATCATGCGGCCGCGCTCGCCCTTCGCCATGAAGGACGCCGATCTGATGAAACTCGCGGGCTACAGCCGGAACATGAACGCCGCACGCGCAGAGGCCCGCCAGCTCCTCCAGGAGGCGGGGGTCCCCGATGGGTTCTCCTTCACGCTGCAGAACCGCAATGTGCAGATGCCCTACGAACCGGTGGGGATTTACCTGGTTGACCAGTGGCGCCAGATCGGACTGAATGTCCGCCACATCCAGTCTGAGACGGGGCCATACCTGGCGAACTTCCGGGCGGGCAACTTCGACGCGGGCGTAGACTTCAGCTGCGACTTCGTCGACGACCCCGACGTGCAGCTGGCCAAGTTCCTCTCCGCGGATCTCAGCGCGATCAACTACGGCGGCTACACCGACCGCCAGCTCGACTTCTGGTACTTCCAGCAGGCGCGCACGACCGACAAGGCGAAGCGGCAGGAGATCGTGGCGAAGTTCGAGCGGCGGCTCCTCTCCGACCAGGCCTATGCGATGTACGTGCTCTGGTGGCACCGCATCGTGCCTCACTGGCGCCAGGTGCAGGGATATAAGATCGATCCCGCGCACCACCTGGATCCAGACCTGCAGGACATCTGGCTGTCTGAGTAAGGGCATCCTCGTGATTCACGGACGGGGCGGCTCGCTGATGGGCCGCCCCGTTGGCTTACGGCACAACGGCATTTCCACGAAGGTTTGCGGGAACTCAGTCCGGACCGAGTTGCGTGAGTCATGAAGCCTACAGACCGGCCTCCCAGTCTTACGGATCGTGAGATGGCGGTTGCCACCGTCGCAGTGTTGTTGGTGCTGGTAGGCTACGTGGGGATGTGGAGGTCGGGTCTCTCCGCTTTCTTTGCCCTCGTAGTGGCAGGTGGCCTGATGATGCTGGCGGTGTGGCGACGGATGACGCGCCGAAGTCAATTCCGGCTGGGCCGCCGGGAGAAACTGATCACGACAGGCCTTATCGTGGCGGTGTTGCTGTACATCTCTTGGCCACTTCTCTTTCCAAGGTAGAGATACCATGACCCGCTACGTGACCACGCGATTCCTGCTGATGATTCCCACACTGCTCACCGTGGCAGTGCTGATCTTCCTGCTCGTGCGCGTCGTCCCCGGCGACATCGTGGAACTGCGGCTGGTCTCCGGGGGCAGTTACGTCACGCGCGAGGTCGTCGAGGCCGAGCGCGCCCGCCTGGGCCTGAACAAGCCGCTCGGCGCGCAGTTCGTCGATTGGATGACGGGGCTGATCCGTCTCGACTTCGGCACCTCCATGTGGTCGGGGGCGCCGGTCAGTCAGGAGATCGGACTGCGGCTGCAGTTGAGCCTGGAACTGGCTCTGCTGGCCACGGTCATCGCTACTGCGCTGGCGATCCCCCTGGGCACGCTGGCGGCGGTGCGGCGCGGCACCTGGGTGGATCAGGCCGTACAAGTCTTCAGCGTGGCCGGTCTGGCTGTGCCCTCTTTCTGGCTGGGCATCCTGGTGATCCTCTTCCTGCTCGGCACCCTGCACTGGCTGCCGCCGTTGACCTTCACCCCGCTCTGGGTCGACCCGGTGGCCAACCTCTCGCAGCTGATCTGGCCGGCGCTGGCCGTCGGCTACCGCTACTCCGCCGTGGCCAGCCGGATGACGCGCTCCGCCGTCCTGGAGGTGCTGCGGGAGGACTACGTTCGCACCGCCTGGTCCAAGGGGTTGGCCGAGCGTGTGATCCTCCGCAAGCACGCGCTGCGGAACGCGCTCCTGCCGGTGACGACCGTGATCGGACTGGAATTTGCCTTCCTCATCGGCGGGCTGGTGGTGACCGAACAGGTCTTCAACCTCAACGGCATCGGCAAGTTGATCGTCGAGGCAATCAGCCACCGCGACTATACCTTGATCCAGGGACTGATGATGGTTGTCGCCGCCGGCTACATCCTGGCCAACTTTGTCGTGGACCTGATCTACGGCTGGCTGGACCCACGGATCTCCTATGGATAGGGGGGCGCTCCCCTCCCAGGATGAGGGGGCGGTCCCCTTCCATGGCTGAGGCGGCCCTTCCCGCGCGGATCGGCCTGGCCTTTCGCCCCCATCCGATCCGCCGGTTCCTCCGCCGCTACCCGCTGGGGGCCGCCGGGGCAGCGGTGATCGTGCTGATGTTGCTGGTAGGAGTCTTCTCCGCCCGCCTGGCTCCCTACGATCCGGTGGCGGCCGACTTCGGCGCACAGTTCCGGCCACCGGGAGGCGCTTACTGGTTCGGCACCGATGCCTACGGCCGGGACGTGCTCAGCCGCCTTCTCTACGGGGCGCGCACCGCGCTGGTCATCGGGTTCAGCTCATCGATTGTGGGGGCCACCATCGGCGCGATCGTGGGGGTGATCAGCGCCTATTTCCGGGGCGCCACCGACCTGGTGCTGCAGCGGCTGGTAGATATCCTGATCTCCTTTCCGATCATCATTCTGGCCATGGCCATCGTGGCCATCCTGGGGTCGGGCACGGTCAACCTGATCCTGGCCATCGCGCTCTCCTTCATCCCCCGTGCGGAACGGGTGGTGCGCAGCAGCGCGCTGGCCATCCGGGAGACTGTCTACGTGGACGCAGCGCGCGCCATCGGGGCAGGGCACTGGCGCATCATCTTCCGCCACATGGTTCCCAATGTGGTGGCGCCCTATCTGGTGATGCTGACGGCCTTCCTCGGCCAGGCCATCCTGCTGGAGGCTTCGCTGTCGTTCCTGGGCCTGGGGGTCTCCGAGCCCACGCCGGCCTGGGGGCTGATGCTGCGAGGGGCGGCGGTGGACTTCGTGCAGCGCGCGCCCTGGATGGCGATCTTCCCCGGACTGGCGATCAGCCTGGCAGTGCTGGCCTTCAACGTCTTCGGGGACGCCCTCCGGGATGCGCTCGATCCGAGGCTGCGAATGTAGCGTCGGCTAGACGTTACCGGCGGAGGGGGCCTCCCGGCTGCCTGGCTTCATCAGCGGGACGCCCTCCCGGCAGAGGGGGCAGTCGCCCGGAGCGAAGGTCTCTGCCGCGTGCGACAGCAGCGCGGCGAAGGGGACGCCGAAATCTGCCGGCGCGCCGCTGCGGTCGACGAGCGCGCCGATGCCCACGACTCGGCCGCCCGCGGCTTCGACGGTTTGGACGACCTCGCGCACCGATCCTCCGGTCGTGATCACGTCTTCCACCACCAGCACCCGTTCCCCCGGTCGCAGCGCGAAGGAGCGCCGCAGGGTCATCTCGCCATCCACCCGTTCCGTCCACAGGGATCGCGCCCCCAAGGCGCGCGCCACCTCATAGGCAGGCACGATGGCGCCGATCGCCGGACCCACGACCGCCTCCACCTCAAGATGGCGGAAGCGGTCCGCCAGGTCGGCGCAGAGCTCCACCGAGTCGACGGGGTCCTGGAGCAGCAGCGCCACCTGCAGATAGTGCCGGCTGTGCAGCCCCGAACTCAGACGGAAGTGGCCTTCCTGCAGAATCCGCCCCAGCCGTCGGTCCGTCGTGATCGTCATGTCGCGGCGGTGGTCAGCGCGGCGCGCACCTCTTCGAGGATGCGCTGCGCCGCGGCCAACGGTTCGGGGTGGCGGGTGATGGGGCGCCCGACTACGAGGAAATCGCTGCCCGCGCGGACAGCCTCCGCGGGGGTGGCCGTGCGCGCCTGATCATCCGCGGAGTCGCCGGCCGGCCGGATTCCGGGGCTGACCGTCAGGAAGCCGGACGGGGTGACCGACCGCACCAGCGGCACCTCGGAGGCGGCTGCGATCAGACCATCGAGACGCAGGGAGACTGCGGCCCGGGCCGCCGTGGTGACCAGGGTATCCCAGGACCCGCCCGTGCGGTCAGACGGAGGGTCGCTCGTCAGCCGGAAGACGCCGAGGAGCCGGGGGGCCTCGGTGGTTCCCCGCGCCGCTTCGACCGCGGCCCGCACCATCCGTTCGCCTCCGGCGAGGTGGAGCGTGAGCATCTCCACGCCGAAGCCGGCCGCGCTGAAGACCGCCCCGGCAACCGTGGTGGGAATGTCGTGGAGCTTCAGGTCGAGGAAGACCCGCCCGCCGGCACGGTGCACGGTGTCGACGGCCGCCGGTCCGGCTGCGGCAAACAACTCGAGGCCGACTTTGAACCACAGCACCGAGGGGCGGAGGAGGTCGATGAACCGGCGCGCCTCCTCCAGCGACGGGACGTCGAGGGCAACGATCAACTGAGGGTCCGACCCCAGGGCGACGCGGTCAGTCAAGCCCCTCCACCTTCCCCACGATGTCGTTGATGTCCGCGATCCCATGCGCGCTCAGGTAAGCGCTCAGACCTTCGGTGATCCTCTCGGCGGCAGCAGGGTCGGAGATGACCGCCGAGGCCACCGCCACGGCGCGCGCACCGGCCAGGAAGAACTCGAGTGCATCGGCGGCGTTCCCCACGCCTCCGGCGCCGATGACGGGGACCGGGACCGCTCGGGCGACCTCCCAGACCATGCGCACGGCGACGGGACGGATGGCGGGGCCGGAGAGCCCTCCCATTCCTCCACCGAGCCGGGGACGCCAGCTCTCTGGGTCGATGGCCAGACCGGCGAGGGTGTTGATGCAGCAGAGCGCATCGGCCCCGGCGTCGACCGCCGCCCGGGCGATCGCAGCGATCGACGTGACGTTGGGGGTCAGTTTGACGAAAAGGGGGCGGCCGGTGGCCCCGCGCAGCGCCCTGACCAGTTCCGCGGTCAGGGCGGGATCGGTGCCGAAGAGCATACCCTCAGCGACATTGGGGCAGGAGACGTTGACCTCGATCGCGGCGATACCGTCTTCTTCATCGAGGACCTGGGCCATCAGCCGGAATTCCTCCACACTGGCGCCGGCGAGGCTGACCACGATGGGGATGGACAGCGTGCGCAGATAGGGCAGGTCGCGCGTGAGGAAGGCGGTAAGTCCCGGATTGGCCAAGCCCACGGCGTTCAGCCACCCCCCGGCGACCTCGACGATCTGCGGCCGTGCATGTCCCCCGCGCGGCTCGGCTGTCAGCGACTTGGTGATGAACCCCCCGAAGGCGCGGAGATCCACGGTTCCGCGGACCTCCCGGCCGAATCCCAGCGTCCCCGGGGCGGCCAGCACGGGGGTGGGGAAGACCACCCCGGCCAGCATGACGGCCAGGCGCGGAGCGGCCTGCGGGGCGGTCGTCGCCGCGTCGCGAAGGGGCGGGTGGGCCGCCGTCACGGCGTCCTCATGACGCTATCGCGAATTCGGGCGACCCGTAGTGGGCGGTCACAGGGAAGGGGATCACCGACGTAACCTCCTCAGCGCCCCAGAGGTACTGGATCAGCCGATCGAAGCCCAGCCCGTAACCGGCGCGGTGCACGGGCGCCTCGTCGAAGAGCGCCAGGTATGACTCGAACACCTGCGGGTCGCCGCCGGCGTCGACCAGCTGCCGGTACATCCGGCCGGCGTACAGCTTGTCGCGCAGGATGGTTGGGTCGTGCTCGCGCGCCGAGGAACCGAAGGTCTCGCCCGCCAGAGGCAGGAGCAGATCGCAGCACTCCACGGTCGGGCGGCCGTTGTGGCGCGAATTCAGCATGTTGAAGAACTTGATCTCGCGCGGATAGCGGATCACCGAGACGATGCCGAAGCGCTCGGTCAAGGCGGCCTCGTCGCTGGCCGTCAGGTCGTCCCCCCACTGCCGCTCCAGCAGCCCGATCGCCTCTTCGTAGGAGATGACACGGAAGGTGGTGAGATCGCGGCGCAGGACCTCCGCGCGGCCGGCGGGGAGGGCGGGGTGAGCGATGGCGGTCTCCATGACCGCTCGCACCAGGCGCTGCTCGTGGGCGATCAAATCCTCCAGCGTCCAGTCCCGGGCCTCCGCCTCGATCAACTGGAACTCGCAGAGGTGTCGGCCGTCCACACGGGCCTCGGCGCGAAAGGAACGCCCCCGGGTGATCACGCGGGGCAACCCCCAGCGGATGACGGCGACCTCCAGATCGAGCTGGGCGGTCTGGCGCAGAAACTGCGTCCGGCCAAGGAAGTCCAGACGAAAGACGGTGGGGACCTCTTCACAGGCGCCGGTCCCGAGGGTGATCTCAGGTGTGTCCAATTCGAGGAAGCCCTCCGCCCGGGCGTGGGCGAAGACGGTGTCCAGCATGGCCGCCCGGAACTCGATCAGATCCTTCACGCGCATCCCTCCTGTGGGCGGAGGGGTGCCGGGTGGGCATCGAAAAGGCAACAAAAAACGCCGGGCGTCGCGCCCGGCGTAGCCATTTCCTGAGGATCTTCTCCCATCCCGACTCCCGCCTCCGCGGTGTGGGGGGTGGGAACCCAGCCGCTTTTCTACCATAGAAGTACAGAGGCCGTCAAGAAAAAATCTCAAGATCTGGTCCCGATGATGCGAGCAGTACCACATATAGCGAACGTTCGAAGTTCCTTTGCCGTGGCGAGAGGCCGGGAGCTTCCATCCTAACTCGAGGGGGACGGAGTCATCAGGAGAAGATGTCTCGCTTCGAGGTCACACAGCCGCGGCCCACCGGTCGGGCAGCCCGATTGGAACATCAGGTGCGATGATCTCGGGCGAGGGCCGCTGATCAACCAGGTCCTTGAACGTAGGGAATGAGTCAAACGCACACTGCTATCGGAAGTATCGAACAGAGCGGCTATGCAGCCATTGCGGAAGCCGTACGCGCCACAAACGAGCGGCATGCGTTTGGTAGACGGGTTTGTTCCTCAGCGCACAATCGTGACCCTGCCCTCCACCCGCGGGCTGATCGTGCGCGCCCGTTGAATCGCCTCCATCACCGCCGTCACCATTAGCGGACCGCCTGCCGGGTTGATCAGTACCTGGCCTGATGCGAACATGCTGTATCCGTCCCCGCCGCGCAGCATGAAGTCGTTCGTCGCCACGGTGTACATCGTCGTGTCGCTGATCGGCTGGTCGCCGACGCGCACCTCGACGATGCGCGATCCCGCCGGCCGGGTGGGGTTGAAGGTGTAGCGCAGCCCGCTCACCTGCGGGAACCGGCCACCGCCGGCCTCCACCTGGCTGACGCCGTTCTCCAGCGCGGTGCGGACGGCGGATCCGGAGATGGCCACCTTGACTACGACGTTGCCGAATGGCAGCCAGCCGAAGACGTCCTTGCGCGCGATCGGCCCCGCCGGGAAGAGGGCGTTGGTGCGGATGCCGCCGCCGTTGGTGATGGCGAGATCGGACTGGGTGGCCGCGCGCATCACGTCAGTGATGTAGTTGCCCAGGGCCGACTCCTGCGCGCGGACGACGGTGTTGCGGGCGTCGAGGGGGACGGTCGTCGTGCCGATGACGACATCGAGTTCCTTGCTCATCTGGTTGGTGTAGCGCTTCACCAGCGCGGCCATGGCGGGATCGGAGGGGATCTTCTCGTCGACCGTAATCAGCTCATGCGTGGCGCGGCGCGAGCCGTCAAGGGCGAGGCGGGTGACCCCCAGCCACTTGGCGTCGGAGCCGGCCTTGGCGATGAGGCGGCCGCCGACCGTGGCAGTGAGGGGGTCGTGCTCGTGCCCGCCGATGACGAGGTCAATCTCGGGGACCTGGCGCAGCAACTCCTGGTCCTCGTGCATATGCAGGTGAGTGACCGCGATAATGACCTGGGCCCCACCGCGGCGCAGGATCGGGACGAGCGCCCGCGCGACCGCCACGGGGCTGCCGAAGGTCGTCGCCCCCGGCGAAGAGGAGGTCGCGGTCTCCTCCGTGATCAGCCCGATGAAGCCGATCGCCACGCCATCGACGGTCAAGATCAAGAAATGCCGCGTGCCCGGAAACGGGCGCAGGCCCGTGGCGAAGGTGTTGCTCGCCACCCAGGGAAAGCGAGATTCGCCGACCCGCTTCGCCAGTTCGTCCGGCCCGTAGTCGAACTCGTGATTGCCCAAGGTGGCCACGTCGACGCCCAGGGCGTTCAGACCATCGATCAACTGCGCGCCCTTGAAGATCGAGGATTCCACCGACGGGGAGATCAGGTCACCCGCGAAAAGCAGGAGGCTGGGCCGTTCCTGCGCTCGATACTGCTTGACCAGCGCGGCCAGCCGATCCATCCCCCCGGCCTTCCCGCTATCGACGGCGGTCAACTGGTAGTCGTCGTTGAAGTGCAGGATCGTCAGGCGCGCCGTCTGGGCAGCCGACGGAGCGACGGCCAGCAGCAGCGCCAGGACTAGGCCGAGGAAGACTCTGCGGGCGCGTGTGGGATCGATCATCGCAAACGGGCCTCCTCTATCGGGTTGTGAATGGTCGAAGATTTCACGGCGGGTCCGGGGCCTCCTGCGAGGACTGCGCCTGTCCCGGTGACGGAAGGCGGTTAGGGGGGCGTGATATGTATGGGCGCGTTTATGTCGTAGACGCGCAGGGTCATGAAGTGCGCCGGGGCGACCATCAACAGGCGGTAGACCCAGCCGCTGCGTGTGCCGATCAATCCGGCGAAGGCGGCGCTTCCCCCGGGAGCCTGCCAGAGGACGATCTGGCACGGCTCGTTATCACATGAGTCGGTGCGGCCCATCCGCGCCCCCTCCGGATCGCGCAGGTATTGATCCAGCCCATCAAGCTTGAGAGGATCAGGGAGCGTATCCGCCCCCCAGGGGCCGCTGTCGCTGCGGACGAAACGGCGCGTCCCCACGATAATCGCTTCCTGCCCGCTGGAGGTGCGGTACCGCATCCGGTCCGGGGGCTGCAGATCGAAGACAGCCAGGACGCCGCCACCTTTGCCATCGGTAATCTGCTCGTTCTGCCGCCATGAGCGGAAGGACCCGGCCGTCCGTCGCGCCCGCTCCAGCAGGGCTACTGCCGTAGGCTCAGGCGGGCGCCCCGACGCAGTCCCCAGCCGGAGAGGAAAGGTGACCACGTCGTCCGGCTGGCCGGCCCGGCGGAGGATCACATCCACCTCCCACCAGCCGGGTAGGGCCAGTTCGCCTCCGGAGGTCGCAAAGCGTCCACCCTCACTGCCGCTGAGACGAACGAGCACCGGTGTCAGGGGAGTTTCCAGGTGCGTGAGGCGCAAGAGCACGCGCGCCGGTTCGGACGAGAAACCGCCGCCGCTGGCGACCTCGACCTCATACGTATTCCAGCCGGGCTGCGCCGGCGTGAGGGAGAAGCGGATCTCGATCCGGCCGGAGGCCCCGGCGATCCCGGTCAACCGCAGCGGCTGCCGGGCGGCGGAGATCGAGACGACATTGGCCGGGGGGGTGATGGTCAGGACGGCGACCACCAGGAGGACGACGGCGCCAAGGCCGATCTCACCGGCCACCGCCCGCACGAACCGGAGGGGCGGACGCGTTCGGACCAGCGCGGCGGGGTAGGGGCGAAAGACAAAGTGGTTCAGTGCGCCGAGACCGGCGAGAGCGGCGACCAGCAGCAGCTTCACGCCGAGGGCCCGACCGTACGCGGTCTGCGTGAACGCGGAGACGGCGGGGATATGGAGCAGGATGCCGTAGAAACCGGTCACCACCAGCACGCCCAGACTGATCCCCACCGCGCGCGACCAGCGGGCCACCAGGGCCGAAATGAACGGTGTCTCAACCGGAGTGGGGGGCCCGCCAAAGCGATGGGCGCGGGTGACGAGAAAGAGAGAGGCCAATCCTCCGATCCAGAGGGCGGCGGCCAGCAGATGCGTCCAGTCCGCGATCACGGCCGCGGGGCCGCGTCCGAAGGCGTGCGAGTTGATGGTGAATCCCGCCAGGAGTGTTGCTGCGGCCACGCTGGGCACCCAATCCAACTGGGGAGGACGGCGGATGGCGCTGACCAGGCCATAACCTAGAGAGATACCGGCCACGGCGACGAGATGAAGCGTGTGCGTCGGACTGGCCAGGGTCGCGAGGTCGCGGTACGCGGTGGCCAACCCCGCCAACCCGGTGATCAGCAGCAGCCCCGTCGACTGGACGAGCCGCCCCCTCCGTCCCGCGGGGAGCAGCAGCAGAACGCCCATCGCCACGCGGAGGAGCGCGCTCCATCCGGTTTTCGTACTGAAGATCAGCGGCCAGAGCAAACCTCGCCTCAGGGCCTCAAAGAGAGGGGGTTCGATGAGAGATCCCGCTGTAAGCAGGAATTCACCCACGACTGCGACCAGGAAGGTCATCCCCGCAGCGGTCTGCAGACGGCGGAGACGAGCCGCCGTTCGGTCGTCGGCGTCCGGAGAGGGGGGGAGCTTCCGCGCGACCGGGTGGAGGACGAGCAACTGGAAGAACACGCTTCCGGCGAGGAGAATGGCGGCGAGGAACGCCCCCCAGCGCGCCGCGACCGAGAGCGGGTCGGGCGGCGCAGCCTGAGGTGTCGGACCACCGGGGACCGGCTGCCCGATGCCGAAGAGGAATGCGCCTCGGGTGACGTGACCGTCCGCCGCCGAGAGGACCTGCCAGGTTACCGTGAACAGTCCCTTCCGGGGTCCCTCCACCGGGACGATGAGGCTGCGCCGGCCGCTCGCGACCATGACCCGCCCTGAGACCTTTCGCCCCTGCGCGTCGGAAACGGAGGCTGAACTGAGGATGGGATCCAGCGGCTCACTGAACCACAAGATCACTCGGGATGGGGAGCTTTGCAGCGACACGCCGGCGGGTGGTTCGGAACGCTCGAGTATGCCGTGCGCGCCGACGGGCGCGGCGGCGGTGAGGAGCAACGCCGCGGCGACACTGACGGCCGCGAGACGCAGAGGGAACCTCATCGATTTTGGGGGAGGACCGCAGCGATCCGGCGCTCCAGTTCGTTCAACCCTTCAGGCCCAAGAAATGGTCCTACATACTTGGCGCGGAGAATGCCGTCCTTGTCGATAAAGAAGGTGGTTGGGAGGCCAAACATCTGATATCGTGCCGCGATGCTGCCGTCCTCGTCGCGGATCGCCGGGTAGGAGATGCCGAACTCTTTCAGGAAGGCGCCGGCGTCCTCCCATGTGTCCTGCTGGATGTCTACCGCTAGGAAGGTGATCCCCTGCGCGCGGTACTTCTGGAAGGTCGCCTCGAGGTCTCTGGCCTCCTCCCGGCACGGCAGGCACCAGGAAGCGAAGAAGTTCACGACCACGCCTTTCCCCCGCAGGTCCGCAAGGGCCAGCGTGCCCCCGCCGAAGCGCTTGGCGGCGAAAGGCGGCGCCGGGGCGCCGATGCGGAGCGCAGGGCCTCCGGCCCCCAGGGAGCGCGGAGGCTGGATCGGAACAGCTCCGGGGGCACCTGATGGCTGGCCGGGGCGCGGGGCAGTCGCGGAAAGGTAGATCAGGGCGACGGCCGCCAGGGCGACGCCGGACAGCGCCGAGACGAGAATGCGCCGACGAGCCATCGTATCGGAGATCCTCTGCTCCTTCTGTGTCAATCCGGTCACCGCGCAGACCGCTACTCTTCATTGTAGGACAGGACAAGCAGACGGTAGGGATGGGCGGTTCCGTGACCTCCCCCATTTCGGGCGAGGCTAGACGGTCGCCTATGTTGAGGCGGGACGCGGCCCTCGGCTTGCCTCGCCCTAGGTCCTTTGGCGGAGTCGGCGGACAACGTCCAGGATGTAGCCGGCCCGCCGCCCGAACTGGATGTCGACGCGCTGAACCCGAATGATGCCGTGGGGATCGATGATTATGAAGCCTACCAACCCCGCCATAGGTCGATTCGACCCGCGGAGCCCGAATTGCTGCGCCATCTTGTAACCAGGGTCGGACAAGAGCGGGAAGGTGAGGCCAGTTGCTTTGCGCAACTGTCCTGCGCGAGCCGGAGAGTCCGGATTGATAACGTACACCTCAGTGTCCTTCCGCAGCTCACCTTCTGACTTCGCCAGCTCCCCGAGCTGGCCGACGCAAGGTTGTCAGAGTATGCCCATGTGCATAGTGAGGACGATGGACCGGCCCTGGCCCGGGGTGATCGTCCGAGCGATAGCCTGATCGTCCGAAAGCGTGAATGAGGGAGCACGCTTGCCCACCAGCGTTGTGAGGTCTTCCGCTATCCCAGGCGGCGCGTCGGGCGTCGCGATGCGAGTAGACCCATCGCGTTGGAATACGAGCCAAAATAGCGCGGCGAGCATAGCCAGAGCAAGCACCATTCCGCCTGTCCACAACAAGACTGGTCGAACGCTCGTCCCGGAGATCCGCATGGTAACCTCCTCTAGGCGGTGCCCCTCTCAGCTCTTCCATTTGAGGCCCTGGGTTCCCCTTATGGCAGCGAGGGAAAACGAAGTCGCTTACGAAGCATGGGTACCTTCGTCAATAATAAATGTGGTCAATGGGATCTGCGGCGGGAGCAGTATGGGTTCAGTTCTTGATCAAGAAGACGGCGAGCGTTCCTCCCCGCTGGATGCGGTTCCCTCCGGGGGGTTGACCCACCAACCGCGGCTCTGGCGGGCCATCCTTGTGGCGCTCGCCATCGCGCTTCCCTTCGTTGCCGTCCTGGCCTATGGGTTCACCCGGAACCCTCGCGCCATTCCCTCGCCCCTCGTCGGCCGCCCAGCGCCAACTTTTCAGTTCGGCCTTTTCAGCGCGGGGACGCTCGATACCGGGGCTCTCCGGGGGAAGATCCTGATCGTGAATTTCTGGGCCTCCTGGTGCTATCCGGCGTGCTACGAGGAAGCGCCGCGGCTGCAGCGTGTCTGGGAGCGGTTTCGCGATGAAGGTGTGGTCGTTATCGGCGTCAATATCCAGGATCAGGAGCGTCCGGCCAGGGAGTTCATCCGCCAGTTCAACCAGACCTTTCCCAATGGGATGGATCGGAGCGGACGCATCAGTATCGACTTCGGCGTCTACGGAGTGCCGGAGACCTTCATCATCGATCAGGATGGGTTGATCGTCGGCAAGTACGTCGGTGCGGTTCCGGAAGAATGGATGGTCGAGCATATTCGCCGACTCTTGGGGAGGTAACGAGATGCGAAACTGGGCGTTGGGAGTTTCCGTGCTGATACTTCTGGCCCTCGCTCCGGTGGCGAGGGGGCAGATGCCCGGGCCGGTGGCTACGCCGGAGATGATGGCACCCCCCAGCCCCAGCGATGATGTCAATCAGATGGCTCGGGTGTGCTCTCCCATGATGGGGCAGATGATGGGCCTGCCCGGCGGCATGATGAACATGGCGGGCGGGATAATGGGCGGCATGATGCCAATGGTCTGGTGGTGGGGCCTTCAGGCAATGGTGTTCTGGGGAGTGCTGCTCGCGTTGGCCGTTCCCACGATCGTGCTGCTGTTCCGCCCGAGGCCGGGCGCTTCAGAGGCGCTCTCGGTGCTGCAGGTACGGATGGCGAAGGGGGAAATCTCGTCCGAGGAGTACGAACAGCGACGACGGCTGCTTTAGCCGGCGAAAGGACTGCTACCGCGGGTCAGAGGGGCTGGGCGTCGTGGAGCGCTGCCCGCCCCTCACGTGTCCTCTGAAAAAGAATGAATCCTCTTTCCGCTTCGGCCATGTATGGCGTGGCCGCTAGGGCAACTCTATGGGCGGACCCAGGTCATTCCTCCGTTGGCGATCTCCGGGGAGACGCGGAGGACCCGTCGGCCGGCGACCTCGAGTAGATAGAGGCCGTACTCCCCGCTGAAAGCGATCCACCGTCCATCAGGGGACCAGGCGGGGACAGGCACGTTTTCGTTCAGGAAGGTCACGCGCGTCAGAGCGGTGCCGTCGGTGCCGACGATCCAGAGATCCCAGGGGACGGCGTGCCCGGCCGCGCTCTCTACCCCTCGCCATGCGTGTCGCCGGTGCCAGGGAAGCTCACTCCGTGGATTGGGCCCTTCCGGTCCGCCCACGGCGGCAAAGGCGAGGTGCTCCCCGTCGGGAGAGAAGCGCGGTGAGGAGAGGGCCGAAAAGGTGTCTTCCCCCACGGCCCGCCGCCGCGTGCCGTTGGCATCTCGCACCCACAGGCTCTGCGTGACGGTCGACGCGTTTGTGGTGAGAAAGGCCAGCCGGCCCCGCGCCGACACGGTGGGGCTATGGGCACCCTCGGCGACAATGGCCCGCCCGGTGCCGTCGAGCCGCGCCCGCTCGATTCGGACCTTGCCACCTCCGGCGACCCTGGTGTAGTAGAGCATCTTGCCGCCGGGATCCCACGCCGGTTCGGTGTAGGAGACGCCGCTGGCGTCGTGTTCAAGCAGCCGCCGCCGGCCTGTGCCGTCGGGGGCCATGAGGTACAGGTCGGTGCCCGTGCTGTAGAACCCTTCCGCCGACCGGGTCGTCGTGGCGAAGGCGATGAGGCGGCCGTCCGGTGAAGCGGCGGGTTGCCCAGCAAACCATCCCTCCGGCCCCGGCAGCGTGGTCACGGCTTTCGTGGCCGGGGTGAAGGTTTTGAACTGGCCCTGTGCGCCGAACAGTAGACGCCCCGGGGCGTCGCGCACCGGGCCGCTGAGTGGGATAACCGTGTGCGTCGCACCGCCGCCACCGCACGAGGCGGTCAGGAACGCCAGGGCGACCGTGAGAAACTTCAGCCGGTCGCGCACCGCGAAGCCTCAGGCCGGCTGCGCTTCCCGGAGAGCGGCCCGACCCTCACGGACCATCGCAAAGAACGAAGGATCCTCTTTGAGCGCGAGCTGGCGCGGGCGCGCGAGATCGATAGACACTTCGCGAACGACGCTCGATCCGGTCGCCGAAGGGCCTCGGCTCATGACGACGACGCGGTCGGAGAGGAAGACGGCCTCTTCGATCGAGTGGGTGACGAAAATGACTGTGAGGCCGCGGTCCGCCGTCAGCCGCAGGAGCTCCAGGTTCATGCGGTCGCGCGTAATCTCGTCGAGGGCGCCGAAGGGCTCGTCCAGTAGCAGGACCTGAGGATCGAGCGTGAGCGCTCTCGCGATCGCCGCCCGCTGCTGCATCCCCCCGGAGAGTTTGTCTGGGTAGTAGGAGGCGAACCCCTCCAGTTCGACCGTGCGCAGCAGGTCATGAACCGTCTCCAGGTAGCGACGCCGGCGGGGAGGCCAGAACCACCACTGAGAATCGCGCAGGCGCAACGGCAGGAGCACATTCTCCTGAGTCGTCAGCCACTCGAAGAGGATGGGCTGCTGGAAGATCACCCCGGATAGTCCCGCGCGCACCGCCTCCCGCGGCGGGCGGCGGCACACCTCGATGCGGCCGTCGGTGGGATCGCGGAGGCCGGCGAGCATGAAGAGCACTGTGGTCTTCCCGCATCCCGATGGCCCGATGATGGAGACGAACTCGCCCGCCTGCACCCTCAGCGTGAACCCGGCCACGACGTCGAGGACCTGGTCTCCGAGCCGCCGCCCCAGCAGCCCGGGCATCCGCCCGACCTCGTACGTCTTGGAGACCTGCTCCATCTTGATAATCGGCTCAGTCATGGCTGCGTGCGCGCGGGGGTTCACGAGGGGGTGCGGTTGTCGTGGTGATGGGGGTGGGGTCGGCCGGTCGTAGCTTGTAGTTCGACCGATGCCGACCCCACCCTCTCACCACTACGGCTTCACCCCACTCGGGAACTTCGTCGTATACGCTGCCTTGATGTTGGCGTTCTTCAACAGACCCGCCCGCGATAGGTCGCTTCCCAACCGATCCCAGGCCACTGGGCTGACGTAGCCGAGCCCGTTCGCCCGCGTGGCGGCCGTGACCATGATGGACTGGAGAAAGTCCATCCCCGCGATCTCGTGCGCCGCGTCCAGGTTCTTGTTGTACTTGAGGAGGATCGTCGCCGCTTCCTGCCGGTTCGCGAAGGCGTACTGGAATCCCCGGTAGTGTCCGGTGACGAACTGCTGGATCGCCTGGGGGTATTTGGCGATGACGTCCTCCGTCGTGAAGAGGACGTTCTCCGGCCAACGCATGCCGAAGTCCTTGGCGTACGAATAGACGTAGTACTTCGCCTTGACCTCGCGCTTGGCCACCAGGACCTCGTTGTAGCCCATGGCGTGGGCGAACTGGTACTTCTTCTGCATCCACGCGCCGATGGTGGCGGGGTCGCCTGACTGGTTGACCACCGTGATGCGCTGCGCCCAGTCAGGGCCGATCATCGCCTTGATCTGCTTGTCGTAGCCGATCCAGGTGGCGACCCGCCCTCGCACATCGCGCGGTGACTTCAGCGGCACCCAGGAGAGCAGGTGGATGGCCGAATCCTGGAAGTCGTGCGCCACGACGACCAGCGGCAGGTTCTGCTTCGTCCGGGCTTCCAGGATGTTGTACGGGTAATCCACGCCGAGGACGATCTCGCCGGCGCGCGCCTTGGCCATAACGCGGTCGATGGGAGAGAGGCCGGGGCCGCCGCCGATGACCTGCACCTGCAGGTTCCCGAAGTAGCCTTTCTCCACGGCGACGGGATCACCCATCGACTCGTTGTGGATGAACCAGGCCTCGATGATCGAGACCTTCTGGCCCTGCGCTGTGGCGGTGGGCGCGACGACTAAGGCGCCCATAAGCACCGCCACCAGCATCCAGTGCGCTTTCTTCATCTCCTCACCTCCTTGTTGGGTCAACACCTCCATGAAGGACCGTGCGGAACCATCACGGCGGGGATCGCCCGGCTCAGTGTCTTGCTCATCCCGTTCGGCCCTCCGGCACTCTCCTGAGGACCCTATCCTCTCTCACGTGCCAGGCTGACGTGCCAGGGCAGCAGCACCCGCTCGGCGATTGTGACGAGACCGAGCAGGACCCACCCGATCAGCGTGCAGAACACCGCGGCCAGGAAGACCCGCACCGTATTGCCGACGTACCGCGAGTCCAGGATCATGTACCCTAACCCCTCGAACGCCCCGAAGAGTTCCCCGACGATCGCCCCGTTCACCGCGGCCATCACGCCGCCCTTGAGGCTGGTGAAGATGATCGGCAGCGCCGAAGGCAACTTGAGCAGGAACATCCGCTGCAGCCAGCTGGCGTTGTAGACGTCCATCAGGTGTTCACGCATGAGGTCAATAGAGATGAACTCCTTGTGCGTGTGGTAGAGCACCGCGAAGAAGGTGTACAGGCCGGCGACGATCACCTTGCTGCGGATCTCCAACCCGAACCAGACGACAATCAGGGACGCCAGTGCTACGAATGGGGTGCTGTTGAGCGTGACGACGATGCGATAGAGAAAGTCCTCCAGTAATCTGGGCAGCCAGACGAAGAGCATCGCCGCCAGCAGCGCGATGCCCGACCCGAAGAGAAACCCGAACACCACCTCTTGCGTGGTCACGCCGGCGTAGTAGAGCACCAGCCCGTAGTCCTCGGCCAGGGCGCGGATGATCGCGGACGGCGCCGGCAGCAGGTAGGGCGCCGCGTAGAGGCGCGAGGCGATCTCCCAGACGGCCAGGGCGAAGGCGCCGAACGCGGTCCAGGACCCCAGGTCGGCGAAGATCCGGCGCGAACGCTCCGGGGTGCGGGCACGAAGGACGGGAGGGGTCGTGCCAGCCTCTGCCATCAGATAAGGAAACGGACCTCTTCGTCCCGTCCCTGCCAGCGGACCGTGGCATGTGCGGGCTGAGTCTCCGCGACGATTCGCCCGCGGGAGATGACGGCGCGCCGTGCGGCCAGGGTGCGCACGGCGTCCACGGCGGTGGGCGCGTCGAAGAGCACCAGGTCGGCGCGTTTCCCTTCCTCCAATCCGTAGTCCTCCGCGCCAAAGCACGCCGCCGCCCGGGTGGTCACCAGGTCAAGCATCGTCTCCAGTTCATCGCGGCCGGACATGTGGCCGTAGTGCGCCATGACGAAGCAGGCCTGCAGTGGATCGCCCACGCCCAGCGGATACCAGGGGTCCATGATGGAGTCCTGACCAATGCAGACGTTGATGCCGTTGCCCAGCAGTTCCTTCACCCGGGTGTAGCCGCGGCGGATCGGGTAGGCGTCGAAGCGTCCCTGCAGCACCGAGTTGTCCAGAGGGTTGGTGACCACGTGCACGCCGGCGTTCCGCATCCAGCGGATCAGCCGGTAGGCGTAGGCGTTGTTGTAGGAGTGCATCGCCGTCGTGTGGCTGGCGGTGACGCGTCCCTGCAGCCCCAGACGCACGGTCTCCGCCCCCACCAGCTCGAGGAAGCGGGACTGGTCGTCGTCGGTCTCGTCGCAGTGCAGATCGGCGAGACGGTCGGATTCGGCGGCCAGGCGCAGGGCGGTGCGCACGTCGCGCTCCCCGTACTCGCGGGTCCACTCGTAGTGGGGGATGCCGCCCACCACGTCCACGCCCATCTCGACGGCGCGCACCATCAGCCCTTCGCCGTCGGGAAACGAGTAGATCCCCTGCTGCGGGAAGGCCACGAGTTGCAGCGTGATGACGTCGGCGACCTCGTCTCGCACCTCCAGCAGCGCCTGGAGAGCGGTCAGAGACGGATCGCAGACGTCGACGTGCGTCCGCACGTAGGTGACCCCGTGCGCCAGCAGCCACTTCAGCGCCGTGGTGGCCCGACGTTTCACGTCCTCGTGCGTCAAGGACGTGACCCGCTCGCCCCAGATCTCGATCCCCTCGAAGAGCGATCCCGTCCGGTTGTGGCGCGGCTGCCCGACGGTGAGGACGGCGTCGAGGTGGATGTGGATCTCCACCAGGGCCGCGGTGACCAGATTCCCCGCGGCGTCGATCTCGCGCGCGCCGCGCTCGGCGAGCCGGGGAGTGATGGCGGCGATGCGGTCGCCGCGAATGCCGATGTCCTGCGGGCCCTCCAGCCCCTGGAGGGTGGCGCTGCGGATGATCAGGTCCATGGGGATACCGCGGGGGGTGTTCGCGTTCGCAGGGACCCCGCCCTGCCGCGGCCAAGACACCCCGCAACCATGCCAGCCGCTGGTGGTCCACTCGACGACCTGCTCGTCATCGATCTCACGCGCGCCCTGGCCGGTCCCTACTGCACGTTGATGCTGGGCGACATGGGCGCACGGGTCATCAAGGTTGAAAATCCCGACGGTGGTGACGATACCCGGGGGTGGGGGCCGCCTTTTCTCCAGGGCGAGTCCACCTACTTCCTGAGCGTCAACCGCAACAAGGAGAGCCTGACGCTCAACCTCAAGGACGGGCGGGGGCGAGAGATCCTGGAACGTCTGCTGGCGCGGGCAGATGTGCTGGTGGAGAACTTCCGGCCCGGCATCATGGACCGGTTGGGGTTCGGCTACGCACAGGTGCATGAGCGCCAACCCCGGCTGGTGTACGCCTCCATCTCCGGATTCGGCCAGGGCGGGCCGCTGCGCGAGCGCGTCGCCTACGACCTCATCCTTCAAGGGATGGGTGGGCTGATGGGGATGACCGGTGAGGAGGGCGGCCCGCCGGTGAAGGTGGGCGTGGCCATCACCGACATCTGCGCCGGCATGTTCGCCGCATTTGGAATCCTCGCCGCGCTGCGGGTCCGCGACCGGACCGGCGCCGGACAGTGGGTGGACGCAGCGATGCTGGACGGTCAGATCGCCTGGCTGACGTCTCAGGCGAGTGCGTACTTTGCCACCGGCGAAAATCCTGGCCGGCTCGGGAGCGCCCACCCGTCCATCGTCCCCTACCAGGCCTTTCGCACCGCCGACGGGTACCTGAATGTCGCCGTGGGCAGCGAGGCGATCTGGGAGCGATTTAGCCGCGCGCTAGGCCGCAGCGACCTGGCGGAGGATCCCCGGTTCCGCAGCAATCCCGATCGGGTCGGTCACCGCGAGGCGCTGGTGGAGATCCTGCAGGGGATCTTTGCCGCTCAGCCGACGGCGCACTGGCGCAGGGCGCTGGATGAGGCGGGAGTGCCGAACGGCCCGATCTATCTCCTGAGCGATCTCTTCACCGACCTCCACGTCCAGCACCGTGGGATGGTGCAAGAGGTGGATCATCCGCGGCTCGGCCGCCTCCGCCAGACCGGCCTGCCCGTCCGGCTGACAGAGACCCCGGGCGCCATTCGAACTCCGCCGCCCCTGCTGAGCGAGCACACCGATGCCATCCTCAGCGAATTGGGGTACGATCCGCCGGCGATCGAGATGCTCCGCCGGGAGCAGGTCGTGTAGGCGGGCCGAGGTGTAAGATCTCTCGTTCCCCCCGATACGTTATGATGGGGTAGTCATATGGCGGCGGAAGCACTCGAGATCCGGATGGCGCGCCTCGAAGACGCCTAGCTGCGGGTCGAGACGCGTCAGCAATTCTATGGGGTCATCGGTCTGATCGTCGTGACCATCCTGGTTCCGATCGGGTTGCGATTCCTCACCCCCTGAACGCCTCCTCGACAAGCCAAGGTCCAGACCTTCTGATCAGCTGCCCACGCTGTGAGCACGCGGTCTCTAAAGCGGTCCTGGCGGCCGCGCTGCGCGTCTGCCCGAAGTGCGGCGCGCATCTGGCCATGCCCGCGCACGAGCGCATCGCGTCGCTGGTGGATCCCGACTCCTTCAGAGAATTCGATCGCGGCCTGGTCTCCATCGACCCGCTGGTCTTCACCGATCAGCGCTCCTACCGGGAGCGCCTGCTGGAAGCGCGGCGCCGTACGGGGCTGCGGGAGGCGGTCGTCATTGGTGAAGGGCGCATCGACGGGCGTCGGGCGGTGCTCATCGTCTTCGAATTCGAGTTCATGGGCGGGACGATGGGCTCAGTCGTTGGCGAGAAGGTCGCCGACGCGTTCGACTACGCCACCCGGCACCGGCTGCCATTGGTCAGCGTCACGGCCAGCGGCGGGGCGCGGATGCAGGAAGGCATGCTCTCACTCATGCAGATGGCCAAGACCGCGGCCGCCTGTGCCCGCCACGACCAGGCCGGGCTTGCCCACATCTCGATTCTGGGCCATCCGACCTTCGGTGGCGTCGCGGCGTCCTTCGCGGCGTTGGGGGACGTCCTGATCGCCGAGCCCGGGGCGCTGATCGGGTTCGTGGGGCCGCGGGTCATCGCCGCGACTGTCGGCGAAGATCTGCCCGAGGATTCGCATCGCGCCGAGACGCTCTTTGCGTCGGGTCTCGTCGATCTGCTTGTGGACCGGCCGCGCCTGCGGGAGACTGTGGCCTATCTGGTGGCGGACCTCAGCCGCGGAGCGCGCGCAACCATCGGCTCCGTTCCGCCCACGCCGTCGTGGGGCCGTGGGGAGCGCATCCTGCGCCGCCGCCGCACCGCGCCGTCCGATCCGTGGGGACAGGTGCAACTGGCGCGGCATCCACAGCGTCCGACCGCCCTCGATTACATTGAGCGGCTGATCAGCCGTTTCGTGGAGCTCCATGGAGACCGGGAAGAAGGTGACGATGCCGCGATCGTTGGCGGGTTGGGAGAGATGGCGGGTGTTCCCGTGATGGTCATCGGCCAGGAGCGCGGCCGCACGCAAGACGAGCGGGAGCGCCGCCGATCGGGGATGGCGCTCCCGCAGGGTTATCGTAAGGCGCTCCGGCTGATGCGCCTGGCCGGTAAGTTTTCCCTGCCGGTGGTGACCTTCGTCGACACTCCCGGGGCCTATCCCGGCGTTGAGTCGGAGCGCCGCGGCATCTGGCAGGTGCTCGCCCGAAACCTCCGCGCGATGGCGGGACTGTCGACACCTATCATCACCGTCGTCATCGGCGAAGGCGGCAGCGGCGGCGCGCTGGCTCTGGGCGTCGCCGATCGCGTCCTCATGCTCGAGCACGCTATCTACTCGGTGATCTCACCCGAAGGAGCCGCGGCGATCCTCTTCCGAGACGCGGGGCGTGCGGAAGAGGTGGCGGGGGCGCTGAAGCTGACGGCCCGCGACCTGCTCCGTCTGGAGATCATCGACCTCGTCGTTCCCGAGCCCCCCGGCGGCGCGCATACCGACCCGGAAGGGATGGCGGCCGTCCTCCATCATCATCTCATCGCGACCCTCCGCGCTCTCCTGCGCCTTCCTGCCCGGAAGCTGCTGCGCGCGCGGCAGCGCAAGTACCGCCACATCGGCCGCGTCGGCGCCTACTGGCGGGAGGTCGTCCGCACGGAGATGCAGGAGCTGCTCGAGGCGCTGGAGTCCCGCCTGCTCCGCCGCGCCGGCGAACATCCCGCTGAGCCGGGCGCCACCTCACGGGAGGGAAGGAGTCGCCCCCCAGCCTCCGAACAGGGTTAGAAACCCCTGCTGGGAGGTGAGGTCTCATGGTCGAGCGGCCCCAGGGCTATCTGCCACAGGATAGGCCCCCTCTGGGGGCAATGGTCAGCCTGGGGTTCCAGCACGTGCTCACGATGTTCCCCGCGACCGTCTTGGTGGCGATCCTGACAGGGTTCGACGTGGGCGTCACCCTCTTCGCGTCCGGTTTGGCCACCGTCATCGCACTCCTCGCCTCGGGAATGCGGATCCCCATGTACTACGGGTCGTCGTTTTCCTACATCGCCGCGATCCGCAACGTGACCTTCCCCGCGGGGGCCACCACCACGACGCCGGCGCTCGTCAGCCTGGCCCAGGTGGGGATCGTCGGGACCGCGATCGTCAATGTCATCGCCGGGTTCGTCGTGCGCGCCATTGGCAAAGCCCGGCTCGATCGCATTCTGCCCCCGGTGGTCACCGGCTCCGTCGCCATCGTTATCGGCATCGCCCTGGGGAAAGTGGCCCTGGACATGGCCACCGGCGCGTGCTGCGGTGGCCCGCAGAGCTCCTGGTTTACCGTGGCATTGGTCACCCTGGTCGCGACGATCGTCTTCTCCGTCTATCTGCGGGGGCGAGGACTGATCGGGATGCTCCCGATTCTGTTGGGGGCGATCGTCGGCTACTTCACAGCGCTGGTGTTCTTCCGTGAACTCGTCAACTTCGGCCCGGTGGCAACGGCGGCTTGGTTTGCGGCCCCCAACTTCAACTGGCCGGCCTTCGGCGACCCCAAGGCCTGGGTCACCATCTTTGCCATCGCGCCAATCGCCATCGCGACGATTCCTGAGTCTACCGCGCACCTCTACCAGATCAGCCTCTACATAGACCGGCTGGCCGAGACGCTTCGGCGGACGAAGCTGGAGATCAAGAGGCTGATCGGGCTCAACCTCATCCTCGACGGCATCGGGGACGGGGTGAATGGGCTGCTCGGGGGCTGCGCCGGCACCAACTACGGCGAGAACAACTCACTCATGGTCATCACGCGGAACTACTCCGCGCCCGTGCTGGTGACGGCGGGCGTCATCGCCATGCTGCTGGCCTTCGTCGGCAAGTTGGGCGCCGTCGTCGGGACGCTGCCCACCGCCGTCACGGGCGGGCTGGCCATCTACCTCTTTGGCGTGATCGGCCTCCAGGGCGTCGCCCTGATGATGGCGGAGGGCGTGGATTTCTTCGACCCGCGTCATCTGGCCGTAGCCTCGACCATCCTCATTGTCGGGATCGGCGGGGCGGCCTTTCCCGGCGGGAACATCCCGATCTGGGGGATGCTGCTGCCCTCTATCGCCACCTCGGCGGTCGTGGGAATTCTGCTCAACCTGATCTTCTTGGTCTTCCCGCCCGAGCGCTACGTGGTCACCGAGCAGGTGGGGCAGATCCCTGCCACGATGAGGTAAGGTCGACAGATGAGGCTCCGCGGTCGTGTCTGAGTGGCTGACGGGCCTCTTCTGGATCTTCATCGTCTTTTCGGTCCTCGTCCCGATGATCCGGCAGAGGGTCATCGAGGCGGAGCGCGTCGGGGTGCTGCGCGCCCTGGAGCGGCGACGCGGCTCGCGCGTGATCACGATGATCCACCGCCAAGAAGCCTTGAGCCTGCTCGGGGTCCCCATCTACCGGTACCTGACGATGGAGGATTCCGAGCAGGTCCTCCGGGCCATCCGGCTGACCCCCGATGACCGGCCAATCGACATTATCCTGCACACGCCCGGGGGGCTCGCCCTCGCCGCCACGCAGATCGCCTACGGCATCCGCAAGCACCCGGCTCCCGTATCCGTCTTCGTGCCGCACTACGCCATGTCCGGCGGTACCCTGATCGCACTGGCGGCCAATCAGCTGGTGATGGACGAGAACGCCGCCCTCGGACCGATCGATCCCCAGCTGATGCAGCAAAACGAGGGCCCCTATCCGGCGCCGTCGATTCTGGCGGTGGTGCAGCAGAAGGGACCGGAGAAGGTCGACGACAAGACGCTGCTGCTGGCTGACATCGCCGACAAGTCACTGCGTCAGGTTCGCGGCTTCCTGATGTGGTTGTTGGAGGAACCGCTGGGGAAGGAGCGGGCGGAGGGGGTCGCGGAGGCGCTCACCGACGGCCGCTGGACCCATGACTACCCCTTGACGACCGACGGGTTGCGGGACCTGGGCCTGATGGTCCGCACTGACATGCCGCCGGAAGTGTACCGGTTGATGGAACTCTACCCGCAGCCGGTGCGCCGTCAGCCCGCCGTAGAGTACCTTCCGCTTCCCGGTCCAACGCCGGCCCCCGCCTCGGGGCGCCAGCCCGCAAAGCGTTAGTCTCTAACCGCGCGGATTGAGCCTCGGGACGCCGGGTCCCAGGACGTGCCAGTGCATGTGCGGCGTGACGCCGGGAGCCGCCGCATTTGCGCGCACATAGAGGCGCGTCACTGATCTAGCTGTCTCTGCGGAGACGCCAGCCGAAGAGAAAACCGGCCAACATGTCCGCACCGGAGGTCTCGCCGGTCTGGAGGATGCGGTCGGCGCCGGCGGCTACCCCGTCACCCGCTTCAGGGAGGGCGCGGACGAGCTCGTGCCACGCGTCAGAGGCGTGGCCTTGTCGCGCGGCCCACAGGTACGCTCGGCTGATGCGGCCGGTGCGGGGGGCGGCTGTGCCCAGCATCAGCGCGGCGACGATGTCTGCCCCCAGCGGCCGGGCCGATTCGGGCCAGAGATGCAATGTGAGCAGGACTCCCGCGAGCACGTCATCACCCGAAGGAGTCAGCCCTGGGCCGAGTCCGGCCAGTCGTGTCACCGCGCGGGTGACTCCGGCTGCGTCGCCCTGGGTAATGGCCACGCGGAGAAGGGCCAGCGCCCCCCGCCCCTCGGTCAGCAAAGGAGATTCGGGCGGCTCCGTCGCTTCGAAGACGGCTCGAGAGAGACCGTCCTCTGGGACGTGCGTGCGCAGATGCGCGTCCAGAGTGCGCATCCCGATCTCAACGGCTGCGTGAAGTTGGGGGATGGTGGGATCCCACGGAGCGCCGGCGGCCAGATCAACCGCAAGTTCCCCGAGATGCAGTGTGTGGTCCTCAATGAGGAGAGCATCACCAGGCGACAGCGCGGAGAAAGAGGGAGATCCCGCGACGGTCAGGGCGAACGCGCCGCGCCCGAGCGATTCGGCGAGAAGCGCGACGAGCTGTCCCTCTTCGGTTTCGATGTAGGCGCTCTGCTCAAACGCGGCGAGGACGCGGCCGGTTGCGCCCGGCGTCTCGAAGAACGGGCGGACCGGAGTGGCGACGGCGAGGGCGGAGAGGGTCGGCGTTACCGCTCCCACGTGCCGGCGGCGGCGCGGACGGCTTCGATGATGCCCTGGTACCCCGTGCAGCGGCAGAGGTGGCCGCCGAGGGTCTCCAGGATCTGCTCGTCGGTGGGCCGCCGCACCTCACGGAGGAGGGCGACCGCGCTCATCAGGAAGCCGGGTGTGCAGAAGCCGCACTGCAGCCCGTGGTGGTCGCGGAAGGCCGCCTGGATTGGGTGGAGGGCCTCGCCGGAGGCGAGCCCTTCTACGGTCTCGATCTGGACGCCGTCGGCCTGGACCGCGAACATCAAGCAGGACCGCACCGGCTCCCCATTAAGCAGGATCGTGCAGGCGCCGCAGACCCCATGCTCGCACCCCAGGTGGGTGCCGGTAAGACCCAGGTCCTCCCTGACGAAATCGGCGAGGGTCTTGCGCACATCAACCGTCCCCTCGGCTGGCCGGCCGTTGATGGTCAACCGGACCGGGAGGGTGCTCTGCGGCTTCCGCGCGCGGCGGCGGCGGGGCGTCGGACGCAGTGCCGCGGCGTCCGCGGTCTCGTCGGCCATCAGCGTCCCTTCCCGCGGTCTGCGCTGCGGCGTGGCTGATCGCTCCGCTGCCAGGCCGCCTCCAGCGCCCGGCGGGCCATCACGGCGGCCACCTCCCGGCGATACTCGGAGGAGGCATGGATGTCGGAGTCTGGGTCAAGACCCTCCGCGGCGAGGCGAGCGGCCTCGGTGAAGGCTTTGGTCGATCCCGGCGACCCCTGGAGCCCTCGCTCGGCTTCGACAGCGCGGACCGGACCCGGCCCCACCCCGACAAAGACCAGCCGGGCATCGGCCACCGCGCCGTCGTTGCGACGCAGCACGGCCGCCGCGCCGACGATCGCAAAGTCTCCGTGGCGGCGGGCGACCTCCAAAAAGGCGGCGCCCACCGGGGGCGCCGGCAGGGCGAAGCGAACCTCGGTGAGCAGGTCGGCCGGTCCCAATGCCGTGGTCAAATAGCCCCTGAAGAAGTCGGAGGCCGCGACGGTGCGCTCGCCTTCGGACCCCCGCACGACCACCTCGGCGTCCAGCGCGGCGGCCACGCCGGGCAGTTCGGCGGAGGGATCGGCGTGCGCGAGGCTGCCTCCCACGGTCCCGCGCGTGCGGATCTGCGGGTGACCGACGAAGCGGATCCCCTCCCACAGTAACGGCGCCCACCGTTTCGCCAGCGGCGAGCGCTCCACCGCGCGCTGGCGGGTCAGGGCGCCGACCGCCAGACGGTCCCCCCGCCGCCGGATGTAGGCGAGGGAGCGGATGCCGTTGATGTCGACGATCACTCCCGGCCGAGCCAGGCGCATCGCGAGTAGGGGGACCAGGCTCTGTCCGCCGGCAAGGATCTTGGCCTCATCCCCATACTCGGCCAGCACCGCCAGGGTTTCGTCCACAGAGCGGGGCGCGACATAGCGGAACGGTGGAGGTTTCATGGGCTCGGCTCCCTCATGCCGGCGCGGGCGCGGTGCGCGCCTGGTAGATGATCTCACGCAGCCGCGCCGGGTTCAGCGGCATCTCACCGATGCGGACCTCCTCGTCGCTGAAGGCGTCATCGATAGCCGAGGCCACCAGCGCGGGGACGGGGATGACGCCCGCCTCACCGGCCCCTTTGATGCCGAGCGGGTTCAAGGGCGAGGGGGTTTCCACGTGGCCGATCTCGACGGCCGGCACCTCAGAGGCCGTGGGAAGGAGGTAGTCCATGAAGGTCTGGGTGAGCAGCTGCCCCTGCTCGTCGTAGATCAGCTTCTCATAGAAGGCGTTGCCGATGCCCTGCGCCACACCGCCGCGCACCTGGCCTTCCAGGATCATCGGATTGATCACCGGGCCGCAGTCGTGCACGACAACATACCTGAGGAAGCGCAGCCCCCCCGTCTCCGGCTCCACTTCCACGAGGGCGGCGTGGCAGCCCCCGGCGTAGGTGCCGCTGGGCGGCGCGAAGTAGCGCGTCGCTTCGAGCCCTGGGCCTTCCCACTCCGCGGGGATGACGCCGCGCAGCGGGTTGGCGGCGCGGGCCACCTCGCCGAGTGGCACGGCCCGCGCGGGGGCCCCGCGCACGAAGATCGCTCCCTCGCTCAGTTCCAGGTCATCTGCCCGGGCCTCCAGCATCGTCGCCGCGACCGCCAGCGCCTTGGCCCGCACCGCCTGCGCGGCCAGATTGACGGCATTCCCGGCGACCACCGCGGCGCGGCTGGCAAAGGTGCCGGTGCCCCAGCCGAAGGCGCCGCTGTCGCCCGTCGTCAGGAACACATCGGAGGGGGCGACGCCCAGGGCGTCGGCGATGATCTGGGCGAACGAGGTGTAATGCCCCTGGCCCTGCGTGCCGACGCTGGTGGCGGCATAGACCTTCCCGGACGGCTCGACCGTGATCCGGCAGCCCTCGTAGGGTCCGATCCCTGTTCCTTCCACATAAAAGGCGACACCGAGGCCCACGCGCCGGCCATCCCGCCGGTAACGTGCCTTGCGGGCCGGCCACTGAGCGTAGCCGATCTGCTCGAGGGTGCGGCGGAAAACCTCAGGGTAGTTGCCGCTATCGTAGACGAGCCGCACGCCGTCCTGATAGATCAGCCCGCCGAGGTCGTAGGGAAACTCGTGCGGCTGGATGAAATTCCGCCGCCGCACCTCCGCCCGGTCGATGCCCAGTTCGCGGGCCACCCGGTCCATCAGCCGCTCCATCACGAAGACGCCGTGGGGCCGGCCCGCACCCCGGTAGGGACTGGTTTGGGTTTTGTTGGTGAAGACCGCCTTGTACTCGGCGTGATAGTTGGCGATCTTGTACGGCCCCGGCAGCGTGGTGCCGGCGACGATCGGGACGGTCAGCCCGTAGGCGCAGTAGGCTCCGGCGTCGTGCAGGTAGATCGTCCGCACGCCGAGGATGCGCCCGTCGCGGTCGACGGCGATCTCTGCGTCGTGGATCTGCAGCCGTTCGTGGTTGGTGGCGACGAAGTGTTCCCGCCGATCCTCGATCCACTTCACCGGACGGCCCAGGGCTATCGCCGCGAAGGGCACGGCGATCTCTTCCGGGTAGCACATCATGATCTTGGGGCCGAAGCCCCCCCCGATGTCCGGCGCGATGACCCGCACCTGGCTCTCCGGCAGCCCGAAGAGCTGGCTGAGGTAGTTGCGGATGCGGATGGGCGCCTGCGTGGAGTCCCAGACGGTCAGGCTACGCGTCCGCCCGTCCCACTCGGCCACCACGCCGCGGGTCTCGATCGGCGAACTGGCGCCGCGGTCGATGGTGAAGCGCTCGCTGAAGAGGTGGGGCGCGCGGGCGAATGCCGCCTCGACGTTGCCGACGCGCTGAACGTGATGCGCCGCCACGTTGGTGTCCAGATCCTCGTGGACGGTGGAACTGCCCGGCTCAACCGCCTCTTCCAGATCGACCACCGCGGGCAGGGGCTCGAACTCGACCTCGAGCAGATCGACAGCGTCCTCGGCCAGGTAGCGGCTCTCCGCCACGACCATCACCACCGGTTCGCCGGCGTGGTGCACGAACTGCCCGGCCAGCGCCACCTGCGTCTTGTGATGGATCAGCGTGGGGTGGGGAATCAGTTTGGGCAGCGGCCCGCGGATCGCTTCGGGCAGGTCTGCGGCGACGAATACGGCCGCCACGCCAGGCAGGGCCTTCGCCGCCTCCGTGGTCACGCGGACGATCCTGGCGTGGGCGTGTGGGCTGCGATAGAAGGCCGCGTGGAGCATGCCCGGGCGCCGGACGTCGTCGGCGTACATACCCCGCCCGGTGAGGAGGCGAGGATCTTCGTTGCGCGGGATACGCGCACCGAAGGACCGCGTCGGCATGAGACTAAAGCGATTCGCAGCGGCCAAGCCGCTATCCTCTCGCTTCCTGGGCGGAGCAGGGGCGGTTCGAGGACCCATTGAACCTCTGACCGAGTGTGGCCTGTGGCTACGGGTTGTGCGTGTTCGATCAGCACACCGCCCCCGAAGAGAGGGTAACGTGAAACGCATCGTCCTGATCGCGACAGGCGGGACGATCTCCACGCGCGATCCCGATGGCCGGGGTGCCCGCCCCTTGCTGCGTCCTGCTGATCTCCTCAGGGAGGTCCCGGGGCTGGATCAGGTGGCGGTCGTTGAACCGCAGGAGTTCGACTTCATCCCCGGCGCCTCGATGACACCGGAGAAGATGGCCGCCCTGAGTCGGCGGGTGAGCGAGACGCTGGCGCGGACGGACGTGGACGGGATCGTCATCACACACGGCACCGACACCCTCGAGGAGACCGCCTACCTCCTCCACCTCACGGTGGGCGGGGAGAAACCCGTCGTCGTCACCGGCGCGATGCGCAACGCTTCCCAGGTCGGCTTCGACGGCTACCGAAACCTCCACGACGCCGTCCGGACCGCCGCGGCCGATGGCGCGCGCGGGTTGGGGCCGCTCGTGGTGCTCAACGAAGAGGTGCACGCGGCGCGCTGGGTGACCAAGACCAACGGCCAGAAAGAGGACACCTTCCGCTCCCCCGCGGCCGGCCCCGTCGGTGTGGCGTACGGCGACCGGATCGCCTTCCTCATGCGTCCCGCACCCCGTCGTGTCCTGGCGCCGCAGCTTGAACCGGAGGTGGATCTCATCCGGCTCTGGGCGGGGTGTGATGATCGCTTCATCCGGGCCAGCGTAGCCCACCGCGCCCGCGGCATGGTCTTAGAGACCTTCGGCGGGGGGCGCGTCCCCCCGGGTCTGCTGCCCGCGATCGACGAGGCTATCGCCGGCGGCGTGACCGTCGCGGCCACCACACGCTGTCTCACCGGCGGCATGTGGGACATGTACGGCTACGAAGGCGCGTTCCGCGACCTCGCCCGGCGCGGACTGCTCTTCGCTCAAGACCTGCCGGGGCACAAGGCGCGTCTCGCCCTCTCCACCGCCCTGGGCAACAGTTTGGGGCGTGCCGAGATTCAGGAGCTTCTGGACACCGGCTGAGGCCTCCGCTGCTGGTAGGCGAAGAAGACGTCGACCAGTCCGGGAAGCCAGCGCCCGAGGGCCAAGGGGATCGTGTACCATCCGGGGACGATAACCTCGCGGCGAGGGCGGCGCAGCAGGGCGACGACGGCCTCGCCCACCACCGCGGGCGGGGCGATCCAGCGCGGGCGAACGCGCTGCACCATCGGGGTGTCGATCCAGCCCGGCAGGACGGCGCTCACCGCGATTCCGTCCGCCGCCACGGCGCGGCGCAGCGCCTGAGCGAATGCGAGCACGGCGGCCTTGGTCACTCCGTAGATGGAGCCCGGCGCCATGACCCGTCCGGCCACTGAGGAGACGGCGATGACGTGGCCCTCGCGCTGCGCCACCATCGCCGGTAGCACCGCGCGGGCGCAGCGCACCACGCCGAGCAGGTTCACAGAGACGATCTCACTGACCGCTTCATCGGAGAGGCGCAAGACCGACCCTCCCGCGATGCCCGCGTTCGCCACCAGAAGGTCGATCCGTCCCCACGCCGCCGTCGTGGCCGCGGCCATCCGCTCAATCGCCGCGGGGTCGCGCACGTCGGTCGGCATTACCAGGGGCTCACCGCCGGCGGCGCGCACGCGGGAGGCTACCTGCTCCAGCAGCTCGCGGCGCCGCGCGGCGAGGGTCACGCGCATCCGCTCCCGGCCCAACCGCTCCGCCACCGCGGCCCCGATGCCGCTGGAGGCCCCCGTGACGATGGCAATCCGCCCCGTGAGCCGTTCCCATCCTCTCACGGCGAGCTCACCTGCGCCGCCAGGCGCTCGGCGACGTCGAGGGCCTGGCGCATGGGTCCCGGATCCGCCACTCCTTGTCCCGCGATGTCGAAGGCCGTACCGTGTGAGGGGCGTCGCGAGGACGAACGGGTAGCCGACCCCGACTGAGACCCCGCGTTCAAAGCCCAGCAACTTGGTGGCGATCTGCGCGCCTGGTCATGGTACATGGCGATGACGACGTCGAAGCGGCCGGCGCGGGCCAGGCGGAAGATGTGATCGGTGGGATACGGACCCGAGACATCGATGCCTTCAGCAGCCGCGGCCCGCACGGCGGGGGCGATCACCTGGGCTTCCTCGTCGCCGAGCAGCCCGCCCTCGCCGCCATGCGGGTTGAGCCCGGCCACTCCGATGCGTGGCGGCGGCGGTCCAGTCTCCCTGGTCCCAGCGGAACGGTGTCCGTCAGCGGCCTGATGGGCTAACCGGATCGTGCGCAGGACCCGCTCCGTGGTGATGAGCGAGGGGACGTCCCGGAACCGCACATGCGCCGTCACCCGCGCCACCCAGGAGACATCGATCCGATCTGCCAGCCTTCCTCGGCGGGGAGGTGCAGAAACGGGATCACCCCGGCGGCGACCGGTCCCGGCGTCTGGGCGGCCCGCACCTCTGCCGTGATGCCGGCCATCTCCTGTGTACGCCGCCAGATATCGGCATCGCCAATCAGCAGGATCTCTCCGGATGGAAGGGCGGAGAGCGCCTTCAGAGCCACTTCCGGCCCGATGCCCGAGGGATCCCCCATCGTTACAGCCAGCCGCGCCACGCCAATCCTCTGGGGCAGGAGTCCTCTCTGAGCCCGTCCAAAGCCATCGGGAGTCCATTGTCTACAGCCCGACCGTTTCCCTGGGAGCCAGCGGCGTGCCGGTGACCGAGGAGGTCGTCCGTTTTGCTCTCGAGACGCGGGAGATCCCGGATGAGGTGCGCGAGCGCGCCATCGATCACCTCGTCGACGGCGTCGCGGTGATGCTGGCAGGGGCGACAGAGGAGAGCGGCACGATCGCCCGGGCCCACCTGCGCGACCTCGGTGGGCGGCCCCAGGCTGCCGTGCTGGGATCGGCCTTGCGCGCTCCGCAGCCCTCCGCCGCCTGGGCCAACGGCACAGCGGGCCACGCCATGGACTACGATGACACCCAGCTGGCGACCGATCCGCGCAGCGTTTATGGCCTGCTGACGCATCCCACGGTGCCTGTGCTGGCGGCGGCGATGGCCGTGGGAGAGGACCACGGCGCGTCGGGGGCGGCGCTGCTGGATGCCTATATCGTTGGGGTGGAGGTGGCCTGCCGCATCGCTGATGCCATCAACCCACGGCACTACGGCGACGGGTTTCATTCCACGGGGACGATGGGCGGCTTCGGCGCCGCCGCCGCGGCCGCCCGTCTGACCGGCTGCACCCCAGAGCAGACCACCCGCGCGTTCGGCCTGACGGCCAGCATGGGGGCGGGCGTGCGAGAGAACTTTGGCACGATGACCAAACCGTTTCACGCCGGACGCGCGGCGGAGGCGGGGGTACTGGCCGTGCAGCTCGCCCGACGCGGGTGGACGGCGGCGGCGGCGATCCTCGAGGCGCCCCGCGGGTTCTACCGCGCGGCCGCGGGAGGCTTTGCGCCCGAGCGGATCGAGGGGAAACTGGGCTGGCCCTATTTCTTTCAGGAGCCGGGCATATCGATCAAGCCGTATCCCTCGGGATCGCTCTCCCATCCGGCGCAGGACGTGCTGCTGGAGCTGGCCCGCGAGCACGACCTGCGGCCGGACGACATTGACCGGATCGACGTGGGCACCAACTCCCACGTCCCCAATGCGCTGATTCACATGCGCCCGCAGACGGCCCTGGAAGGCAAGTTCAGCCTGCCGTTCTGCATGGCCATCGGCGTCCTGGAGCGGCGCGCCGGCATTGCACAGTTCGTCGACGCGAAGGTGCGAGATCCCCGCACGCAGGCCTTGATGGAGCGGGTCCGCGTCCACGTCGATCCCGCCCTCGACGCGCTGGGCTACAACGAAATGCGCATGACCGTCGCCATCACCCTCCGCGACGGACGACGGCTCACGGGGCGGGCCGATCGGGCCAGAGGCCACCCGCGCAAGCCGATGTCGCGCTCTGAGCTGCGCGAGAAGTTCATGGACTGCGCCGCCCTGGTCATGCCCGAGCCCCAGGCCGAGTCGGCGCTGGAACGCCTCTGGGTCATCCGGTCGGTCCGGCTCCTGACCGATCTCATCCCTTTGCTTGTTGGGAACGCGGCGTGAGCATCTCCCTCCGGGATCGGATGGCCCCCACCGCGCCGCGCATCATGGTGCAGGTCCTGGGGGTGCGCCCGGGAGAGCGGCTGGTCGTGGTCACCGATTTCGAGCGGCCGCGATCCATCACCGATCTGCTGGTGGCGGCGATCACCCTACTCTGGCCGGTGATCCGTCAGCTGCGCGAGGAGCGGCGCGCGCGGGCCCTGCAGACGGCCTGATGGATCTGGGGCTGCGCGGCAACGCCGTGCTGCTGGTCGGAGGGACGCGCGGCATCGGGCTGGCGACCGCCCGTCTGCTGGGGGAAGAAGGGGCCCGTGTGGTGCTGATCGCCCGTGATCCCGCCGCACTGGAAGCCGCCGCGGCCGAGGTCCGCGCCGCGGGTGGGGAGGCCGCGGTCATCCCCAGGGACGCCACCCGACGCGGGTGAAGCGGCCGCTGCCGTGGCGCGGGCGGCGGAGACCCTGGGCGGGTTCGATGCCCTCATTCATGCGGTCGGCCGCGGCTTCCGGGGGGCCTTCCTCGAGCTGGACATCGCCACCTGGCGGGAGGCGTTCGAGCTCGACCTGTTTGCCGCGGTGCGGGTGGTGCGCCTGGCCGTGCCGCACCTTCATCCCGGTGGACGCATCGTCTTGCTGGGTGCGGCCTCGGGAAAGCAGCCGACGGCAAGGCAATCCCCCTCGAACGCCGCCAAAGCCGCGCTCACCAACCTCACCGTCGGACTGGCCGACGAACTTGCCCCTCTGGGACTGACCGTCAACTGCGTCGCCCCTGGCCGGATCCTCACGGAACGCCGCCAGCGGCGGCTTGATGACGAAGCCCGCCTCCGCGGCGCGACAGCGGAAGCGGTCCTGCGGGAAGACACCGCGCGCGTCCCCCTCGGCCGCCACGGGGACCCCGCGGAGGTCGCCGCGGTCGTGGTCTTTCTCGCATCGCCGCGCGCCGCGTACGTCACCGGCCAGACGATCATCGCCGATGGGGGACTGGTTCGCTCAGTGTGAAGCGGGGGTCTGGGTGACAGGCCGTGAGCCCCCGCGCAGCGAAGATGAAAGTGCCCCAGATGGGACCCCCAGATGGGACCCTCAGCCATCACGCCAGGGGAGTTTCGGGAGGACGCTATGAAGGTGCAGGAGGAGCTCTCGGTCAAAGCGCTTGTCCTCGATCACCTGAAGTACACGTTTGAGAAGGAGTCCTGGCAGCCGCCGCTCGCCAACGCGGTGGAGGGTCTCACCGCCCAGCAGGCGGCCTGGAAACCCGGGCCGGAACGTCATTCCATCTGGCAGATTGTGCGCCACGTCACGCATTGGAAGCGCAGCGTCGTGGCTGCCTTCGAGGGTCAGCCGCTCTCCTACGAGGAGTTGGAGGAGACCGATTGGCCCGAGGCTTCCGGCGACGAGGCCGCCTGGCAGGCCGACGTGCGCACCCTCCACGACGTCACCCGGCAGATCAGGGCGCGCGCCGAAGCGATGGACGAGGCGGCGCTGGCTGAGCGCCGGGTCTGGTACGCAGGCAAAGCCGAGTGGGCGCAGGCGGCCGGCATCCGCCTGGTGCGCATGGCCACCCACGACATCTACCATTCCGGACAGATTCGGTATCTCCGCGCCCTGCAGGGCGCCTGAGATCGCCCGCGGATGAAAGTTGAAGGCGAGCACACCGTCGCCGCCCCTCGCGAGCGGGTCTGGACGCTGCTCAACGACCCCGGAGTGCTCCAGCGGGCCACCCCCGGGTGCAAGGAACTGCATCCGCTGGGGGATGACACCTATCGCGCTGTGCTCGAACTGGCGGTCGGTCCGGTGAAGGGAACCTTCGAAGGCAAGGTCCAGATCGCCGAGAAGACCCCGCCGGAGCGGCTCACCATTGTGGTCGAAGGCAGCGGGCGTCCCGGCACCGTCCGCGCCCGGGGGGACCTGCGGTTGGAAGAGCGCGGTCAGATCACGGTGGTGCACTACACCGGCGATGCCCAGGTCACCGGCGTCCTGATGTCGGTGGGCCACCGCCTCTTCGGCGGCGTGGCGAAGCAGCTCGCCGGACAGTTCTTCAGCGCTCTGGCTCGCGAGATCGAGCGCGCCGGAGAAGGCGCCGGCCCGACCGGGAGGGGATGAGCGGCCCGATGGGGGCCATGGTCCCGATCACCGTCACGGTCAACGGGGTCAAGCACCGCCATGAGGTCGAGCCTCGGACCCTGCTCGTGTATTACCTGCGCGACATCCTCGGCCTGACTGGTGCGCATATCGGCTGCGACACAACCTCCTGCGGAACCTGCACTGTCCACCTCAACGGCCTGGCCGTCAAGTCGTGTACCCTTCTGGCCGCGCAGGCCGACGGTGCCGAGATTACGACGGTCGAGGGCCTCGCCCGTGACGGGCGCCTGCATCCCATCCAGCAGAGTTTCTGGGATGAACACGGGTTGCAGTGCGGCTTTTGCACCCCCGGGATGATGCTGGCAGCCTTACAGGTGATCGAACGCAACCCGCAGCCATCTGACCAGCAGATCCGCCACGGCCTCGAAGGCAACCTCTGCCGCTGCACCGGTTATCAGCAGATCGTCACCGCGGTGCGCGTGGCCGCCCGCAGGATGACCGAGCCTTCCGCCAAGACATCTTCACCTTGAACAGTGCAAGCTGAGTCGTCCCCGCACGCTCGGCCCTCCAACTGACGGCTGCAGTCGCTTGAACGGCGGGCCTCACCATCCCAGACATGGCCCTTTGATCAGGCGATCTTCGTTCAATTGGCGGCCGTCGTCACGGGGGTCGCGGCCGCGATTCGCGCCCAAGGTGATCCTGAAAGGGTTGGGCCTGTAAGGGACGGTGCGTTTGCTACAATGATGAGAGGGGGATGGCACGCCCATCCCCTACTGCGTTTCTGGACAGGAGAGGGCCGGAAAAGGTTGCATCCAGAGATCACGCGGATCCAGTCGATGCTTGGCGGCGAGGGGTACGTGGCTAACCGGGAGATCGCCACCGCCGTCTACCTCTCCATGTCCCTGCGCAAGCCGCTGCTGATCGAGGGTGCCGCCGGCGTGGGCAAGACCGAAGTGGCCAAGGTCATGGCCCGCGCCCTCGACACCGAGCTGATCAGGCTGCAGTGCTACGAAGGGCTGGACGCGACCACCGCCCTGTACGAGTGGAACTACCAGAAGCAGCTGTTGCACATTCGGCTGACCGAGGCCAGCGACCGCAGCGTGGAGCAGCGGGAGCACGAGATCTTCGGGGAACCCTTTCTGCTCAAACGGCCGCTCCTCGAGGCGATCACCCGCGAGCGCGCCCCGGTCCTCCTGCTCGACGAAATCGACCAGGTCGACCTCGAGTTCGAGGCGTTCCTGTTAGAGGTCTTGTCCGACTTCCAGGTCTCCATTCCGGAGATCGGGACGATTCGCGCCACAGCGATCCCCCACGTGGTCCTCACCTCCAACCGCACGCGGGAACTGGGCGACGCGTTGCGCCGGCGTTGCCTCTACCTGTGGATCGACTACCCGACCTTCGAGAAAGAGATCCAGATCATCGAGAGCAAGGCGCCCGGCATCAACACCCACCTGGCCGGCCAGATCGCCGCCTTCATGCAGACGGCTCGTCACCTGCGCCTCTCCAAAGTCCCCGGTATCGCGGAGACCCTGGACTGGGCGGTGAGCCTGATCGCGCTGCACCAGGACCATTTGGAGGGCGAGGCGGTCACCGAGACGCTGGGCTGCATCTTCAAGGACCGCGAGGACATCGTCCGCTACGCGGGCCCGCGCATCGAGGCCATCGTGGACGGACTCAACGAGCTGGCCGATGGCGACCTGGCCGGCTCCAGCGAGCGGCTGCTGGCCCGAGTCCCGAGCTAGGGAGTTGTCCGAGCCGAACCCGCCGTTGAATCGGGCGGCATTGCTGTTCAAAGCAGATCGCGCTGAACGGGCAGCCCTTGCCTCGAACGTCATCGACTTCGTCCGGCTGCTGCGCCAGAACGAGTTCCCTGTTAGCCCCGCCGAAGTGCAAGACGTGCTGCGGGTACTGCGCGTGCTTGACCTGGGCGACCGGCGCGAGTTCTACCTGGGTG
>DASYRG010000077.1:0-3807 GCA_036004665.1 bacterium
CCGTCTTCGCTTTTGGCAGCGACGGGTTCATCGATGGGGGGGAGGAAGGACTCTTCGTCCATCAGACCCGCATGCTCTCGCGGTACCGGTGGCTCATCGACGGAAAGATCCCTACGCTCGTCGCCGCCTCCGCGGTCGAACCGCCATCCTGGTTCGGCTACTACATCACTGCGGCTGTCGGCGCCGGGCAGGGCGGTGCCGACGCGGGCAGCGGGCAGATCCCCAATGCCGCGCAGCAAACCCTGGAACTGCGGCTGGCCCGGGAGGTGGGTGGCGGCGTCCATGAGCTGGTCACCCTCACGAACTACAGCCAGCAGGCTGTGACCTTCCACCTGGAACTCGACGTCGACGCCGACTTCCTCGATCAAGAGGAGGTGATCGGAGGGCGGCAGGTCGAGGGGTCGCTCTCACGGCAGTGGCGGCAGCAAGATGGGACGGGCGAGCTGGCTTTTGCCTACACGGTCGAAGGGTCGGGGGACCACCACGAAGGAGCCGTGTTGCCGCATCTTGAACGCGGGCTGACCGTCCGCATCCTGGCCGCCGATACGGTCCCCATCCACGCACACCACCGGGTGGGCTTCTCCGTTGCGCTGCCGCCGCGGGGCGAGTGGCAGGCGCGGATCGCCCTGATCCCCGAGGTGGAGGGCGCTGCGCTGGAACACGATCACACCCAGCACGCCCGCGCCATTTTCCTCGATGAGGCCACCGCCTTCATCGGACCGACCAGCGGTACGCTGACCGAGGTCGTCACCCGGGCTCTCGAGCAGGCCAAAGTCGATCTGGCCGCCTTGCGCCTCTACGACCTCGACGACCATGCGCGCTCCTGGACAATGGCCGCCGGCCTTCCCGTCTACGTCGCGCTCTTCGGGCGGGACACGCTCACCGCGTCCTGGCAGGCCGCGCTCGCCAGTCCGGACATGATGCGCGGCACCCTGGCCGAGCTGTCGAAGTGGCAGGGGCGGACGGTGGACGACTGGCGTGACGAACAGCCCGGCCGGATGCTGCATGAGGCCCACACCGGTCCGCTGGCGATGCTCAACGTGACGCCGCGTCGCCGCTACTACGGGTCGGTGACCACTTCAGGCTTCTATCCGTTCGTTGTGTCGGCGTTGTGGCACTGGACCGGAGACAAGAGGGAGGTCGAGCCCCATCTCGGTCCTGCACTGCGAGCGCTACGCTGGTGCGACGAGTACGGCGACCTGGACGGCGACGGGTTCTACGAGTACCTGACCAGGTCCCCCCGGGGCGTGAAACACCAAGGGTGGAAAGACTCCGGCGATGCCATTGTCGCGGCGGACGGCAGGCAGATCGACCCCCCCATCGCCACCTGCGAGGAACAGGCTTTCGTCTATGTCGCCAAACTGCACCTGGCCGAAGTACTCTTCTGGGTCGGCGAGCGTGACGACGCGCGGCGCCTCTTTCGCGCGGCGCAGGAACTGAAGAAGCGCTTCAATGACGCCTTCTGGATGCCAGACGCCGGGTTCTTCGCCATGGGCCTGGACGCCCGGAAGCGCCAGATCATGAGCATTGGGTCAAATCCCGGCCATTGCCTGGCGGCGGGCATCATTGATGCCGCCCTGGTCCGGCAGACGGCGGAGCGGCTGATGGCGCCGGATCTCTTCAGCGGCTGGGGGATCCGGACGCTCTCCTCAGCCCATCCCGCCTACAATCCCTACAGTTACCACCGCGGGTCGGTGTGGCCGGTCGAGAACGCGACCTTCGCCCTGGCCTTCATGCGATTCGGATTGCGCGACCACCTGCACACTCTCGCCCGCGCCCAGTTCGAGGCGGCCGCCCTCTTCGACTTCCATCGACTGCCCGAACTCCTCAGCGGCCACCCGCGGGACGCCGAGCATCCCTTCCCCGCGCTGTATCCCCGGACGAACTGGCCGCAGGCCTGGTCCTCCTCCGCGGTCTTCTTCCTGCTGCAGGCGCTCCTGGGCCTCTACCCGTACGCGCCGCTGCGCCTGCTCTTCGTCGATCCCCACCTGCCCGAGTGGCTGCCGGAGATCACGCTGCGGGGGTTGCGCGTCGGCGGCGCCGTCGCGACCATTCGCTTCTGGCGGGCCGCCGATGGCCGCAGCCGGTATCAGGTGCATGACCTCCGAGGGCCGCTGCGCGTCATCCGGCAACCCAGCCCCTGGTCGCTGACCGCCGGCTGGGGAGAACGCGCCGCCGATGCGATGACCAGCCTGGTCTCTCCCCAGGCCGCCCTCGGCGTGGGAGCCCTCACCCTGAGTGGGGCCCTGCTCGCCCGCCGCCTTCTTCGGCGGAGGTGAGCCCATGGATCGGGTCGTGGTTCGTCAAAACGCTCGCTCCGTCGGGAATCCCAGGAACCGTTCGCAGGCATAGAGCACCGCGACACCCTTGACCTCTTCGCGACGCAAGAGCGTCGCGGTGCGATACGCTGGTCCAATCTCGATGCTGCCGATGGAGCGGGGGGCGGCGCAGAGAGAGAGGAACGATCGTCCCGGCCTGTTCAGGCGATCCTCGACGTACACCATCTTTCGCCCGGCCGTCTCCTCGGATCGGTGCCAGAGCGGGAACGCGCCCGCAGGCGAGGTCACAGGGACACGCTGCCGCAGATGGTAGGCGATCTGACTGGCCGACTCATAGCTGCTGGTGAGGATGAACGCGTTTCGGCGTTCGGCTTCCCGAGAGGCGGCGTCGGCGACACGGTCCCACCGCCCCATGTATTCGCGGAGGTCGAGGCCGCCCGGGGCGAGGAAGAGGATGACCGCCGCCGCGATGAGGAACAGCGTCGCTCCGGCGAGCCCCGCCAGGCCGGACTTCAACCGGCGCCACTCCGGCCACAGGGCCGCCGCGCCAATGACGGCGGCGAGATAGGCGGGGACCGGCCAGTGCGGCTTCCCGATGCCGTTGAAGGCGGCAAAGACGAGGCTGAGCGAGAGCGGGACGCTCGTCGAGGCGAGGAGCCGCCAGGCCGGGGCGCGCCAGCGGCCGGCCGCGGTCACGACCGCCCAGATGAGGAGCAGGGCGATGGGGCCGAAATAGAGGAACTGTCCGCCCAGCACCACGAGCAGATTCTCCCCCAGTGAACGGACGACAGGCAGCGGTGGCCCGTAGACCGCCGTGCGCAGCATCTCCCAGTTGTGCATCGTGTTCCACTGCACCACGGGGAGGAGCATGCCCGCGCCCAGGGCGAGCCCCGCATACCAGAATGGATCCCGGAGTGAACGCCGCCAGGGGCCGGTGATCCAGGTCATCGCGAGGCCGGCCAGCAGAAACACGGCGGTCAGTTTGCTCAGCAGGGCCAGCCCGACCGCGGCGGCGGCGGCTATCCACCACCACCCTCCACGATGGAGTGCGTGCCACCCCGTCCACAGCCCCAGGGCCCAGAACACCAGGAGCGGGACGTCGGGATAGGCTCCGACCGTCACGGCGACATACGGGAGGACCATCAGGATGCCGGCGGCGCGCCATCCCGTGGCCCGATCGAACAGATCGCGCCCGCCAAGGTAGAGGAGGAGAGGCAGCGATGACATCAGGAGCATCGTGAGGCCGCGGAGGCCGAAGGGCCCATCTCCAAAGAGCCGGATGGAGCCCGCCAACAGAGCCGCGATCAAGGGGGGGTGATCCGGATACCCCCAGGCAAGATGGGAGGCCCAGAGCCGGTAGTAGGCTTCGTCGTCCGCCACGGGGAGCCGCGCGGCAAGGAAGAGGTGCAGGAGGGTCGTGGCCGCCAGGCCCAGCCAGACCCATCTCTGAGCCTTCATGTCCGATTCTGCGTGAGCCGTCACGTCCGATTCTGCGTCAGCAGCGCGTAGGCATCCTCCAGCCGCGGGG
>DASYRG010000078.1:0-3529 GCA_036004665.1 bacterium
GCTTCCTCGGCAATCGCCTCGATGGCGTCGTCAGTGAACCGGAGGTGCACGTTCTCAAACTCGAGCATTGTCTGATACTGCTTGACGAGTGAGTTCTTGGGCTCCTTGAGGATCTCCACCAAAGCCGACTGGTCGAGCTCCGACAGGGTTGCCACGACCGGAAGCCGCCCGACGAACTCGGGGATCATCCCGAACTTGATCATGTCCTCGGGGTGGACCTTCGCCAGGAGCGCGCTCGAACGCTTCTCCTTCTTGGTCGTGATCTTGGCGCCGAAGCCCATCGTCTTCTCGGTCATCCGGCGGCTGATGATCTCCTCCAGGCCCACGAACGCCCCCCCGCAAAGGAAGAGGATGTTGGTCGTGTCGATCTGGATGAACTCCTGGTGGGGGTGCTTGCGCCCGCCCTGCGGCGGCACGTTGGCCACGGTCCCTTCCAGGATCTTCAGCATTGCCTGCTGGACGCCTTCGCCCGAGACGTCCCGCGTGATCGACGGGTTCTCGCTCTTGCGGGCGATCTTGTCCACCTCGTCGACATAGATGATGCCGCGCTCAGCCTTCTTGATGTCGTAGTCGGCTGTCTGGATCAGGCGCAGGAGGATGTTCTCGACATCCTCGCCCACGTAGCCGGCTTCGGTCAGCGAGGTGGCATCGGCGATGGCGAAGGGAACGTCGAGGATCTTGGCCAGGGTCTGGGCGAGCAGGGTCTTGCCGCAACCCGTGGGCCCGATCAGGAGGATGTTGGATTTCGCCAGCTCGACGTCGGAGGGGCGGCGGGAGCCGATGCGCTTGTAGTGATTGTAGACCGCCACCGCGAGGGCTTTCTTGGCGCGGTCCTGGCCCACGACGTACTGGCAGAGCACGTCGTAGATCTCTTTCGGCTTCGGCGTGGCCCGCTGCGCGGAGACGTCCTCGCCGGCCAGCTCCTCCTCGACGATCTCGTTGCAGAGCTCGATGCACTCATCGCAGATGTAGACGCCCGGACCGGCGACCAGCTTCCGCACCTGCTCCTGGGACTTGCCGCAGAAGGAACATTTCAGCTTGTCGCCGTCGCCAAAGCGAAACATGCTCATCGGACCGGGGCCGGCGCGGGGGTCGGCGTGGGGGTCGCGGGGGTCGGCGTGGGCAGTCCCGCCCTGCGCTCCCGTGGCACGAAGATCTCGTCGATGACCCCGTACGCCTTGGCTTCCTCCGCGGCCATCCAGTAGTTGCGGTCGGCGTCGCGCTCGATGCGCTCCAGCGGCTGGCTGGTGTGGCGGGCCAGGATCTCGTTCATCAGCTGGCGGTCCTTCAGGAACTGGCGGGCCTGGATCTCGATGTCCGCGGTCGTCCCCTGCGCGCCCCCCCAGGGCTGGTGGATCATGATGCGCGAATACGGCAGAGAATAACGCTTTCCCCGCGCCCCGCCGGCCAGGATCAGGGCGCCCCCGCTGGCGGCCAGGCCGATGCAAATCGTGGAGATGTCCGGCCGAACGTACTGCATCGTGTCGTGGATAGCCAGCGAGGCGTAGAGATCGCCGCCGGGGCTGTTCACGTAGAGGGCGACGTCCTTCTCCGGGTCCTCGCTCTCCAGGTAGAGCAGTTGGGCGATCACCAGGTTGGCCACGTCGTCGTCGATCGGCCCGCCCAGAAAGACGATCCGCTCGCGGAGGAGGCGCGAGTAAATGTCATAGCCGCGCTCGCCGCGAGGGGTGCTCTCAATGACGTAGGGGATCAGGGGCATCGGTCAGGCATCCTCCTTGTGCGTATCGGTTCCAGAGGCGAGGGCGACGAGATAGTGGATCGTCTGGCGCCGACGGAGGGACCTGACCAGCGCGTCGCGACGCCGCTCATCGTCGAGCCACTCGCGAACCCGCGCGACGTCCTGTTGCAAACTCTGCGCAAGGTTCTCTACCTCTGTCGTGATCTCCTGCTCACTGGCCGCGATCGACTCGCGCCGTGCGATCTCATCCAGCACCAGTTGCGTACGCAGCCGCCTTGCGGCGGTCGCGGACAGCTCCTCGCGCACCTGCTCTTCCGTCTTTTCGGCCGCCCGGAGGTAACTTTCCAGGGTCAATCCCCGGCGCCCGAGCGTCGCGAGCAGATCGGCGAAGAGGTGCTCCGCCTCGTGCTCTACCAGCGTCCGGGGCAGCTCCGCGGTCGCCCGATCCGTCACGGCCGCCACCACCGCCGATTCGTAGGCCTCTGCCGCGCGCGTCGCGGCTTCACCAGCCATCCGCACGCGTTGTCCTCCCCGCAACTCCTCGACGCTCCCCGCCCCGACCTGCCGGGCGAAGACCTCGTCAAGGGCGGGGAGCGTGCGCCGTTTCACGTCAACCGCGGAAACGACCATCTGCCCTCCATCATTCCCCAAGGCGATCGTGCGCTGTTCGCCCTGCCGGATACCGATCAATCCCTCTTCCAGTTCCGCGGGATGCACCCCTGACCCGATCTCGATGAGGACTTCCTTTCCGCTGGGCAGCCGCGGGAGCCCCGGGGCAGCCTCCAGGACCTGAAGCAGCACGAAGTCGCCCCGTTCAGCCGCCGCATCACCCGCCGAGGCCAGGGTGGCGTGGCGCAGCCGCAGGTCCTCGATCGCGCCCTCCACGTCCGCCTCGGTGACCGCGGGGTCCGCGCGTGGCACCCGCACCGAGCGGTAGTCTCCAGGGTCAACTTCCGGCGCGACGTCGACCGTTGCGACGAAGCGCAGCGGGGCATCCTCTTTCACCTGCTCCGTCCGCACGTCGATTTGCGGGCGCCCGACTGGCGTGATCCCCGCCTCGGTCACCGCGCGGGTATAGCCTTCGTTCACCAGTAGATCGACCGTCTCATCTATCAGACGGTCGCGGCCGAGATACCGTTCAACGATGGCGCGCGGCGCTTTGCCCCGGCGGAATCCCGGAATGGCCACCCGCTGCGCCAGCTGGCGTCCTGCCGTCTCCACCGCGCGGGAGACCTCCTCCGGAGGCAGTTCCACCTCCAGCACCGCCCGGCTCTGGGGCTCTCGCCGCATCTCTACCTTCATTCTTCCCTCTTCCCTCCTCGAACGGCCGCGCCTCTCCGTCCAGACGGCAAACGAGCGGCCCGGGAGCCCGGTGCCGCCCATCCAGACCGCGGAAACGCCGACTGCGATCACATGGTGCGGGCGGAGGGACTCGAACCCCCACCGGCTTGCGCCGACCAGATCCTAAATCTGGCGCCTATACCAGTTCGGCTACGCCCGCCCTGCCGGGGACTTTCCCATCCGGGCAAGTCCCCGTCGAATCGAGTAGAAAATTGAAGTGGAGGGCCGTGAGGGACTCGAACCCCCGACACGAGGCTTAAGAGGCCCCTGCTCTGCCTGCTGAGCTAACGGCCCAACCCAACTCTTCATTATACAGATGAGGCGTGAGGTGTCCACGCAGCGGGAGCGCACTATTTCGGACGCTTTAACCACGAGCGTACCCAGAGCTGGTCCATACTACTGAAACCAATTGAAGACCTGCTTTCGCGCCAGCGCTAGGCGAGGACGGAATGCTCGTCAACGTACAAAGTCCCCGACGCTGAGACAAAG
>DASYRG010000079.1:0-24459 GCA_036004665.1 bacterium
CGCTGGAAGGACTTACCGTCTTCCGGTTGCTTGGGAGCATCCCACGATTCAAATGCGGGTAATCGGTTTGTCCCATCCCGAACCGACTGCTGGATCACCCGAGCGGATTGATAGTCTCCCTCAAACCCTTGAGAATCTAGAGATTAGAGGCGAGTCGTTCATCCCCTAACGTCCGCCACAAACCATGCGAGGGCCTGCAGGTGGTCTCGGGTAGCCGATAAGCTTCCGCCACCTTCCGTTGGATCAATCCCAGTCAGCCGATCTGAGTAACAGTCTTCAAATCCTTCGGAGCAATTCCACCTTCTTCATTTCGTATTCCTGATCGGTGATCGCCCCCGACGCGCGCAAATCTGCCAACTCGCGGATTTGCTCATAAGGGTCAGGAGGCACACTCGTATCTGCAGCCCCACCCGCCTGGGTTTGCTGCAGCCGGGGAAGCACGGTGATTCTTAGGGTGTTGGCGACTTCATTCGCGGCTCCCGCACCCATATTTCCTGAGAAGCCAATGACGGCGTGTTGCGTGAGCCCACCATCGTTTTCCCAGTGAACCCCCACCGCGAACTCTTTCACTTTGGTTCGTTTCGGGAAGGCTAGCGCGAAGGGACCGAGCAACAGAAGGCGGCCACGCCGAGTCTCTGAAGAATTACAGACCTGTCGTCCACGAGAACGTCGTTTACCAAATCACGAGGGATACGACCGATCTCTCTGGACCAAATGTCCATGAATACGAAATCGCGTGGAGTTACGGCGCAATAGACTCGCGTTCCGGGGGCGCAGGAAAGTCCAGACAAAAAGTGCCAACAGAATTGAGGTCGGAGGCGGCAATCGTCCTGCGCGTTGCTTCGAGCGTTTCCCGGAATGTCCCACCATTTCCAGGTACGTCATGGGCGGACTATCCTAGCGACAAACCGGACGATGCCTCTGGCAATCCACGCAAGGATAACCAGCACAACGAATTGTCACCTCATCGCGGACACCCCCCTCGGAACTGACGGCCCTGACAGTCAGCACCTTGCCATTGGCGGAAATCTCCATGGTGCCAAAGGTAGGCTCGCCGCAGACGAGTGCCGCTACCCACCGTTTCAAGGGAAGCGGCCTTGGCATTCCATATGTGCCACAGGGATGCATTCCGCCGCCCCCATTCCCGATGAATATCGTGTCGTGACGTTGGGTCACCTCTCTCGCGCCCCTTGGCGCAGCGACACGGTCTCGGTCCACCAGAGTCGAGCTTAGCGGTTCTGTGCGCTCCCACCCAAGAGGGTGACCTCCCATCCAAATGTCGACCTTATGCTTATTCATGAGCTCCGTAATGTACGAACGATCCCCTCCTAAGCGATTCGATCGGTCAAAACCTACCCTTTGGGCAAACTCTCGTACGCTGCGGAGCGCCCTCCGCCATGCCGGTACAGTGCGGAGTGGTGATTTGCCATGAGGCTTGATGGTGCTCCAGGGCTGCCCATGAGCGAACACGACTTTCCAGGTGGCACGAGGGTGCGTCGCGAAAACGTGGTCGAGCCAGGTGAACTGACGGGAGTTTGGCTGGAGGCCTTCGTTTGTATCGATGAACACCAGCAAAATCTCGGCGCCAGGTGTCACCCAATTGACCGCTCTATAGTACGGCTTGCCCAATCTAAGATATGGAAAGAACGTCGCGTAGTATGGTTGCACGAGGCCGCGTTTCATGCCGTCTTTTTCATGATGACCAACGGCGATCAGCCACGGCACCGTTGGGTGGGGTAGAAGGCCGCGCATGATAGCACGGTAGCCACGACGTTGCTCCTGAGGGGTTGCCTGTCGGCGACGCCCATCAGGGGCGATACAGAGCCAACGCTGCTCGGGAAATCTGTCGGATGAGCAAATTGTTCCGCGTCCGAAGGAGAAATCAACGTCGCCGAGGTGAACATAGAGAGCCGCTCGATGCTGTAAGGCCATCATCGCGTGAACAAGGCTCTGGGTCTCAGGTGTCCATCCCTGAGAGCCAACGGCGACGAGCAGTCTGCGCGACGTTTGCATTCGGAAGGTCGGGGGCTCCGGGGATTCGTATGGACGGCTCAGGTCCTGGACCCCCACCTCAGGCTGGAACCTGACGCCAGCGGTGCTCGGCCTGGACGAGGAGAGAGCCAGACTGAGAAGAGCGATGCCTAACCTGAGAAGCATCCGACGTTCAGGAGGCCCGTCAGTTCCTTGACGAGATCGCGCACGAAGGCAACCTGGTCCGTGCTGCCCGGTGCGCCCGCAGGAACGAACCACTGATGTGTCGTGGGAGGAACTCACCGCCGTCTTCGATGCCGCGCACTCGTCGCGCACGGAGCCGGTCTCCGGCGCGACGTTACGCTCCTGCAACTCATCCGCGACAGGCGGCTCACAGCGTTTGAGCATCCCGTCCTCCGGGAGGAACTCGCGGGCCTTCGGTGGACCGAGCGCGGGGGCGTCCTGCGCCCAGACCACCCCGCGTCGGGGCACGATGATGCGGTGGTGGCCGTCGCGCTTGCGTGCCGCGCCGCGCTGGAGGCCGTCGAGAATCCGGGCGGACTCGTGTACGCGGAGATCCTCTAACCCCGGCGAGTTTGGCTGTCATTTGGCTGTCAACGTGCCTGCGGTGCCGCTCCGCACCAACGGCGCCAGAGGCGCAATACGGCCCCCCCATGCGGATTTCGGGCGATCCGCCGCCGCTATCGCGCGGCTGGCGCGGCGTTTGGGCTGTCCGATACAGGAAATCACGGTGGGACGGGCCTTTCAGGTGGTGGGCGCTGGAGGACTTGAACCTCCGACCTCCTCTGCGTCAGAGAGGCGCTCTACCTCTGAGCTAAGCGCCCGCGATGGGGAAAAGTCCGGCTTCCATTATATCGGCACGGTGGGAAGCGTGGAAGGCGCGGTTCAGTCGGAGGGTCGGGGCGCCAGCTTTGCCAGGCGCGAGGCGACGGGGACGCCCACGACTATCCCCACGGCGACCTGGACCACGTTGAAGGGCATCTCCGTAAACGCGGCAGTGAGAGCCGCCGTTTGTGTGGCGGCGAACTGCAACACCTGGAAGAAGAAGACCTGGCTGAGGAAGTATCCCAGAATCATCCAGACGCCCCCGACTGCTGTAGCGCGGAGGCGTGCAGTCGCGGTGGGGCGAGCGAGCCATCCAACGATCAATCCTTCAATTCCCTTGATTACGAGCGTGAAGGGAGCGTAGTATCCATATCCGGCGGCCACGTCCGCCAGGCTTGAGCCGAGTCCTCCGGCGATCATCCCGACAAAAGGGCCGGAGGTGAGGGCGGCTATGTAGATGACGACCTCCCCCAGGTTGAAGAACCCGCGTGTCGCGGGGATAGGAATCACCGTGTACCGCGTCACCACGAAGGTGAGCGCGGCGAAGATGGCCGCCGCCGCAAGGTCCCGGGTCTTCATCTGCTCTCCCCTCATCCTCGTCAAAGGATAATGCGCGGGATCGGACGAAATACCTGCCGTTCCACGCTACGACAACATGTGTACTTAGGAGGGACACCATGCGTACACGACACCCCGGACTGCTGGCGGTCATCCTGGTCGCGACCGCCCTGATCGCGGCGGGCTGCCAGCGGCAGCAGTCGCAGGCCCCCGCTCCCGCGCCTGCAGCGTCACCCGCCGCCGGAGCGTTGCCCGACCTGGGCGGCCGGACCATCCGCGTCGCCACCGACGCGACCTACCCACCCTTTGAGATGCTGGACGCGAACAAGAACCTCATCGGCTACGACATCGAGCTGATCAACGAGATCTGCGCCAAGGTGAACTGCAAGGCGGACATCAAGTCCACCGCCTGGGAGGGCATTTTCCCCGCGCTCCAGAAGGGCGACTACGACGCGGTCATTTCGGGGGTTACGATTACCGAAGAGCGGAACAAGACCATGGATTTTACGGCCCCCTACATCACGGTGGGGCAGGTCGTCCTCGTTCGGGCGGATGAGACCCGCATCAGCGGGGCCGCTGATCTAGCCGATAAGACCGTTTCTGTCCAGAAAGGCACCACGAACGACGAACTGGCCACGAAGATGCACTCGTCAGCCCAGGTCAAGGATGTGAAGCGGTTCCCGACGTTCGACTTGGCAGTGCAGTCGCTCTTGCAAAAGGACGTGGATGCGGTCCTGATCGACAACACGAGCGCCTCGGGCTATATGGGTGTCAATCCCGGCAAGCTGAAAGTCGTGGGCCAACCGCTGACGAGCGAGGGATTGGGGATCGTCGTGCGTGAAGGCGACAGGCAGTTGCAAGAGGCCTTCAACGCTGCGCTCAAAACGTTGAAGGAGGACGGCACACTAGATAGGCTCTACCAGAAATGGTTCGTCGAGTGGAAACCCTCGTAACGGCGCACACATAGGCCCTCGGAACGTATTCGGGTGCGGGGGAGGAGCCTCTTCCCTGCACCCGAACGTTTCAGCCGATGCCCCCGGACCCGCCAGACCCCGCGTCCGGCGTCCTGACGGAGGCGCCCGGCCGCGGCCGCCTGCTGCCGGCCGACGCGCTGCAGCGCATCCCCTGGTGGGCCCTGCTGCTGGTCATCGGGGGACTCCTCGCCCTCTACGGCATCCTCAATTCCCCTGTCTACATAGAGACCTATCGGTTCCTGGCTGCCGGGGTGCTGGTCACCCTCAAACTGGCCGTGCTGGCCTACGCCCTGGCAATGGTGCTCGGACTGATCGCGGCTCTGGCGCAACTCTCCAAGAACCCAATTCCCTTCACGATCTCGCGGCTGTACATCGAAATCATCCGCGGGGTCCCACTGCTGGTGCAGCTGCTCTACATCGCCTTCGTCGTCACCCCGGCGCTCGCGGAGTTGACCGGCATCCGCTGGCTCCGCAATGACATCGTGCGGGCGACTCTTGGCCTGGGCATCGGCTACGGCGCCTACCTGGCGGAGGTCTACCGAGCAGGCATCCTGTCTATCCCCCGCGGGCAGACCGAGGCGGCGCGGTCGCTGGGGATGACCTACTGGCAATCCATGCGGCACATCGTCCTCCCGCAGGCCGTTCGCGTTATCCTGCCCCCACTAGGGAACGACTTCATCTCAATGCTGAAGGATTCGTCGCTGGCTTCGGTGATCTCAGTGCAGGAACTGACCTATTCGGGGAGCCTGCTCAACGCGCGGACGTTCCGATCGTTCCAGACCTACAACATGGTCGCCCTCCTCTACCTGATGATGACTCTGGCGGGGTCTCTGGGCGTCCGCGGGCTGGAGCGCTGGGCCGGCAAGGGCTACCGGCACTAAGTTGGGTTCGGCCCGCTCTTACGAGGCTGTTCGGAGTGCGGTCACAAACCTAGGGACGGTAATGATCCCACCAGGCGATCGTCGACGGGCACTGTTAGGCCCGCGCCCGCCTGCCGTTCGATGGTCATTGCCGCAACCGTGGATCCAGTGCGTCGCGGAGGCCGTCGCCCAGTAGGTTGAAGCCGACCACCGTCAGCAGGATCGCGATCCCCGGAAAGGTGGCAGCCCACGGCGCGTCGCGCAAGAACTCGCGGGTGTTGGTGAGCATCGCCCCCCACTCGGGGGTGGGGGCCTGCGCGCCGAGGCCGAGGAAGGAGAGCCCGGCCGCCTCCAGGACCGCCGAGCCGATGCCGAGGGTAGACTGCACAATCACCGGCGCAAGGATGTTGGGCAGGATGTGGTGTCGTAAGAGCCGCCCCTGGCTGGCGCCGAGGGCGCGAGCGGCCTCCACGAAATCCTCCTGCCGCACCCGCAGCACCGACCCCCGAACGATGCGGGCGAAGATGGGGACGTTGATCACCCCGATCGCCAGCATGGCGTTGTTGAGCCCTGGCCCGCGGATCCCCACGATGAAGATCGCCAGCAGCGTCGCGGGAAAGGCCAGCATGATGTCCATGGTGCGCATCGTCAGGCTGTCCGCCCAGCGTCCGTAGAAGCCGGCCACCAACCCAAGCAGCGTCCCGATCGCCAGCGCCAGGCCGACCGAGACGATCCCGACACTAAGGGAGGTCCTGCCGCCATAGATGATGCGCGAGAGCAGGTCGCGTCCCAGATCGTCCGTGCCCAGGAGGAACTTGGCCGACGGTGGCAGCAGCCGCCCCTCCAGGTCCTGCTCGATCGGGTCATGCGGGGCGATGAGCGGAGCGGCAAGCGCGGCGAGGGCAAAGAGGAGGACGATGGCCATTCCCGCCATCGCCGCGGGGTTGCGGCGCAATCTCCGCCAGGCGTCGGCGTAGAACCCGGCGGTCATCCGGACCCGCGCCGGAGCACTCAGGACGACCGCACGCTCACTCATGCGGGGACCACCGTCGGCTCATCCGTAGCGGATCCGCGGGTCGAGGTAGACATAGGAGAGGTCGACGAGCAGGTTGACCACGACGAAGATCAGCGCGATCATGAGCACCGCGCCCTGGACGAGCGGGTAGTCCCGCGCGAAGATCGCGTCCACGACCAACCGCCCCACCCCCGGCCAGGCGAAGATCGTCTCGGTGAGGATGGCGCCGCCGAGCAGACTCCCCACGTTCAGCCCAATCACGGTGACCACGGGAATGGCGGCGTTGCGCAGGGCATGGCGGGTGACGACGCGCGTCTCCGCCAGCCCCTTCGCCCGCGCGGTGCGCACGTAGTCCTGGCGCAGTACCTCCAGGAGACTGCTGCGCGTCATTCGCGCGATAATCGCCAGCGGCACCGTGGAGAGGGTCACCGCCGGCAGCACCAGATGGCGCAGCGCGTTGCCCACCGCCGCCCAGTTCCCGCTGAGCAGGCCATCCAGTACGTAGAGGTTCGTCCGGCGGGCCAGGTCGATAGTGAAGTCGAGCCGCCCCGAGATGGGAAACCAGCCGAGGGTGGCCGCGAAGAGCAGAATCATCATGATGCCCAGCCAGAAGATGGGCATGGAGAAGCCGAAGAGCGCAACCACCATGCTCGCCCCGTCGAACCAGGAATTCTGGCGCGCCGCAGCGATCGCTCCGGTGAGCATCCCGACCAGCGACGCGACCAGCATCGCGGCCAGGGTGAGCTCCACGGTCGCGGGGAACCGCTGCCCCAGTTCGACGATCACCCGCTCGTCGGTCTGAATCGATTCGCCCAGGTCCCCGCGCACGACCCGCCCCATGTAGCGGAAGAACTGCACGTGCAGCGGCTCGTCGAGGCCAAGTTGGTCGCGCAGCCGTTCGATCGCTTCAGGCGTGGCCCGCTCGCCCAGCATGACCAGGGCCGGATCGCCGGGGGTGAGGTGTGCGATAGCGAAGACCACCAGGAGGACGCCGAAGAAAACGGGGATCAGTTCGATCAGGCGCCGGCCGAGGTAGCGGCCCATGGCGCCATGCTAGCCCACCCCACCTCCCCGCGCCAGAACCGAGGCCCGAAGGCTCGCCTGCCGTGAAGCGAAGGGAGGCCGGTTACCTGGCCGGCCTCCCCTGCTCGCCTAAGCTTGCGCGAACGTAGGCTGCTGCGTTACTGCGACAACCAGACCCGGTGGAACCAGCGGATCTCCAGCGGGTGCGGGAAGTAGTTCTGCACCGACTTGCGGTAGGCGGCCACGCGGGCGCCATAGACGATCGGCACCCAGGGCGCGTCCTTGAAGATGACCTCCTGGGCCTGCTGGTAGAGCGTGGCCCGGGAGGATTGGCTGCTGGCCTGCTGGGCCTTAATGAGCAAGGAGTGCAATGCGTTGCTCTGGTAGAAGGAGATGTTGCTGGCCTTCCCCTTCACTGCGTTGTCCTTGTCGAGCAGGACGTAGAGGAAGTTGTCGGGGTCGCCGTTGTCGCCGATCCACCCCAGGATCGCCATGGGGTGTTCGGCGCCCCGGGTCTTCTCCAGGTAGGTGCCCCACTCGAAGGTGACCAGCTTAGCGCGGATCCCCGCCCTGGCCAGCTGTGCTTGGAGGGCCTCGGCGATCTTCTGCGGCTGGGTCAGGTAGGGGCGGGCGCGGTTGGGCCACCACAGTTCGGTGGAGAACCCGTTCGGGTAGCCGGCTTCCGCCAACAGCGCCTTGGCCTTCTCCACGCTGTACTCGTACCCGGGCACGGACGTGTTGAAGCCCCAGATGATCGGGGGGATGGGGTTGGTCGCCGGCTTGCCGATGCCGCCGTAGAAGGCCTGCACGATCGCCGCCTTGTTGACGGCGTGGTTGACCGCCCGGCGGACGCGCACATCGGTGAAGGGCTCCTTCGTGAAGTTCATAGCAATGTAGCCGACGTTGAGGCCGGGACCGGTAAAGAGGGTTAGCTTGGGGTTCCCCCGGATGCGGGCATAGTCAGGCGGGTTGACCTGGTCCATCGCTTGGATGGTCCCCTTCTCCAGTTCCAGCAGCCGCACCGTGTTGTCGGGGATGCCGCGGACGATCAGCCGATCGATGCAGGGGCGCCCGGCCCAGTAGTCCTTGTTGGCATCGTAGGTGATGTGGTCCTTCTGCACCCACTCGACGAACTTGAAGGGTCCCGTCCCCACCGGGTGCTTGAAGAACTCCTTGCCGTACTTACGGATGGCCGTGGGGCTGGCGACAGCTGTGGAGAACATCGCCATATTGCTGAGGAAGGGCGCGAACGGCGCGCTGAGGGTGAAGCGGACAGTGTTCGCATCCACCGCCGTGACGCTCTTCACGTTTTGGAAGGTGAATTCGGCGTAGACGAAGGTGCCGTGGTGGTAGGGGTGCTTTTCGTTGACCTGCCGCTCGTAGTTGAAGACCACGGCTTCCGCGTTGAACGGCGTACCGTCGTGGAACTTCACGCCGCGCCGCAGTTTGAAGGTCCAGACCAGCCCGTCGGGCGAGGTGGTCCAGGACTCGGCGAGCGAGGGTTCGACCGCCGTCGTGTCCCGGCGGTAGCGCACCAGCGTGTCGAAGACGTTCGAGGTGTTGTTGACTGAGAAGCCGTCCTCAACGGTGTGTGGATCCAACGCGACGGTGTCCTGCGCCTGGGCAAAGACCAGCGTGCCGCCGGTGCGGCCGCACCGCGCGTCCCAGGAAGACATCGGCGCGCCGACCGAAGCGACCGGCGCCACCAGCAGCGCCAGCGCCACGACGGCGACCGGCACGAATACTCGCAACCTGTGGTTCATCCTCTCCCCCCCTTTGGTGCGATGACCAATCATCATGGGTTTCCCCCTCTATTCGGGAAGTCCGCCGAGCTTACCTGCGGGGACGCTCGAGGACCTCAGGGTTAACGGGGTTCTCCGGACGCCGCCCCTCAAGGACCGCTAGCAGATTCTCCACCGCCATCTGCGCCATCTTCGTGCGGGTCACGACGCTCGCGGAGGCGATGTGCGGGGCCAGGACGACGTTGTCGAGGGCCAACAGCGGGTGGTCGGAGGGGACCGGCTCGACCTCGAAGACGTCCAGCCCGGCGGCCCAGATCGTCCCCTCGGCCAGGGCCTCGGCGAGGGCCATCGTGTCTACGACGGGCCCGCGCGACGTGTTCACCAGCACCGCGGTGGGCTTCATCATGTGGAACTCCTCGCGGCCGATCAGGTGGCGGGTCTCCGGCATCAGCGGAACGTGGACGCTGACGAAGTCCGCCTCGCGGAGCACCTCCTCGAAGGCCCGGTAGGTGATGCCCAGCTCCTGCTCCAGGTCCTCACGTCGGATCACGTCGTGGTAGAGGATGCGCATGCCGAAGCCGTGGGCGCGCCGGGCCACCGCCCCGCCGATGCGTCCCAGGCCGACCAGCCCCAGCGTCGCGCCGTGGAGATCCTGCCCGAGGAAGAGCATCAACTCCCAGGACTTCCAGCGGTTCGCCCGCGTGTATTTGTCCGCCTCGACCAGCCGCCGCGCCGTCCCCAGCAGGAGGGTCATCGTGAAATCCGCGACGGTCTCGGTGAGCACGCCGGGCGTATTGGTGACGACCACGCCGCGGTCGGTGGCCGCGGGAACCTCGATGTTGTCGAACCCGACGGCCACGTTGGCGACCACACGCAGCCGCGGCGCCCGGTCGAGCAGCTCGGCGTCGATCCGGTCGGTCAGCAGGGAGACAAGTCCGTCGGCGTCGGCCACCTCGCGCAGCAGGACCTCCCGGGGAGGCGGGACGTCCTCGCGGTCCCAGGCCCGCACCTCGGCGCGCTCGGAGAGGCGTTCCATCGCCGCGGCAGGCAACGGCCGGCACACGTACACCTTGGGTCGTTCCATCCATTCACCTCTCTCCTCTGGGCGGCCGCGCCCGGGAGGGGCTCAGACTGCGGCCACCGTCACGGCGAGAGCCCAGGCGACGCTGAGCGCCCGCATCGCCCACTGCCACCTGTCCCGCTGGATCAGCGCCGCCGCTCCCAGATACGCAGCGGCCAGGACCACCGAGAGCGCGGCGGAAGGCAGCGCCACGAATGCCACCACGACGATCCCCCGTTCGACCATCCCCCGCACCCGCTCTCCGAGGGGGATGGGGGCGAAGCCTCCGCTGGGGTGCGCGCGCGCGGCGTTGGTGAGGAAGACCACCACCGAGCCGGCATACACCGCCGCAATGAACGCGATTGCCACACGCAGCCGCATCGCCGCCGTCGCGCTCAGCACGAGCTGGGCTCCGGAAACGCGGGCCATGATCCACAGCACGCTGATGTGCGCGGTCTGGTCCAGGAAGAAGGCGGCCAGCTCGATCCAGCCCCCGCGCGTCCACCGCACCTTGGCCCAGTCGATGAGGAAGTGGCTGACCGAGAGCACCCCCAGCCAGAGCGGCCAGCGGGGGATCGCCCAGATCATCACCGGCACGGCGAGAATCGTCTGGATGGCGACGTGGACGAAGAGGCCGCGGATCGACGCGATCTTCCACCTGATCAGTGGGTAGGGCTGGCAGGGAAAGTCGCCGAGGAGGTGAGCCAGCAGCAGCGCCGGAAAGGCCACCGCCTGAGCCTAATCGTGCTCGTGGATGGCGGGGTGATCGCGCAGCCGCCTGACGACGACCTCCATGACCTTCACGGCGATATCGGGGTGCTGCTTCAAGAGCGCCCGGAAGTCCCAGCGCACCAGCTGCAGGCAGGTGGTCCGGGTCTTGGCCGTGACCGTCGCGGTCCGCGCGCGCTCTTCCATCAGGGCGAGCTCGCCGAAGAACTCTCCAGGACCCAGGTCGCGGACGTGGTGGCCGTCGTGGGCCACCTCCACCGCCCCCTCCGCGATCAAGAAGAAGCCCACCCCAGCGTCGCCCTGCTTGACGATGACCGCCCCGGGCTCGTAGACGCGCTCCTTCAGCGACCGGGCCACCGCCTCCAGCTCGTTGGGAGGAAGAGGTTGGAAAATGGGCACCTTCTGCAGGTATTTGACGTACGCGCCGTCCGTCACAGCCGTCCCCCTGCCGTGCTGATGTGTGCTCAGTCCATTCGTCGCCGCCGGAATGCCCCCTCCTCCCCGGCCGCCTCAGCTCAACCAGACGGTGCGATCGGCCGCCGGTGTCCGCCGTTTGGTCGGCAGCTCGGCGGGGTACCCAGCGTAGATGATCCCCGTGACGCGACGGTCCGGCGGCACATCGAGGAGAGCCCGCAGGGATGGATGCTCCAGGATGGCGCCGGTGCGAAAGTAGCTGCCGACTCCCGCGCTCCAGAGTCCGAGCATGAACGCATATGCCGCCCCGAAGGTGGCCCAGAGATCTTCCTCGCGCGTCTCAGAGTCTTCGGCCAGCTGAGAGGTCACCGCGATGAGGACGGGGGTGCCCAGGGTGTCCGCGTGCAGCCGCGCCAGCATCGGTTGCACCTCCGGCGCGTCCGGATTGGGGAGAGCGGCCCGCCGCAGATCACGGCGGATCTCCGCGAACCGGCGCCGCGTCTCCCCTTCGAGGACGAAGAACTGCCAGGGCTCGGTGAGGTGGTGATTGGGACTCCAGACCGCCGCCTCGAGACAGCGCTCGATCAGCGCACGCTCCACCGGATCCGGCTTCAGCCTGGCGACGCTGCGCCGGGTCTTGATCACCTCTAGCACGATCTCGAGAGCCCCCTCCATCATCCCCATCCCCCCACCGATCGCCAGATCTCGGGACCGCCCCCGGGCTCCGCTCCGGGCGTGTCAGCCCCATGCGGCAATGGCGTCACTCCAGGGTATAATCCCGGATGCGATGCGGCAGCACCTTTCAGGGCACGCGAAAGCGAGACTCGTCCTGTCACGGACCGGGGGAATCCTGATTGCGCTGGGGATCCTCTTCCTTGCCACTCCTCTCCCCACCCGGGCGAATCACGTGTCGGTGGACGAGCTCCTCAAGCGCATCTTCACGGACCCCGACCCTGTCCCCTATGAGATGACGGCCGACTTCGAGGGGACGCTGACCATCTCAGGGAAGGGAGGACAAAAGTTGGGGGCCCGAGCCGCCGGATCCTTCCGCGAGTGGCGGGCGACTCAGGGTGGCCCAAAGCGCCGTTCGGTTAACATCACCACTCTCGACCTGCCCCTGCTGCTGCGCCCCTTCTCCAGCAACCTCAGGAAACTGATCCAGGAGCGCATCGAGCGGGAAGAGGGGACGCTGGAGATCCTCTCGGACTACGACATGTTTCAGCTCTCCGAGACACCGGGAGGACGGATCATCCTGGCGGGGATCCGCCAGGACATCGTCACCGAGGTGCTGCGGCGCTATGGCCGCGGCGCCGAGGTGAAAGACACCGGCACCCGTCGCGCCATCGCCAAGTGGCTCTACCAGCCCCGACAGCGGGAGAGCATCGATCGTCCCGGCGGGCCCTACTTGGTCACCGTAGTCACCGACGAGGAAGGGCGGCTCTACAGCCTGATCGCGCAGTACGACTGGGGGCCGGTAGAGACGAAGATCGAATGGGGGACGGCGGCGGGGCGCACCGCCTGGCGCGCGGTCAAGATGGATTCGAGCACGGAGTTGAACCGCTACGGCCGCGTCGTCGCCACGATGGTGCTGCGCTTCAGCAACCATTGCTTCGACTGCCGGCGCTAGGGTCGTCCAGATCGATCCCGGCGAGCGAACCGGCCAGAACGGCCTGACCACGGAAGCCCGTCCACAGCGTGAAGGCCAGGCGGCCGTCGGCCGTTTCACTGAACCGCGGGCCCGCGCGCACGCCCAGCTCGCGCAGCCGAACGCGCAGGCGGTCCTGCAGCTGCCAGCGTTCCACGGAGGTGCGGGCCCTGTAGCGGGTCACCACCTGCAGGCGGAACGGCGCGGGGCGGATCTCGGCGATCCTCGTCCTCCGGGTCGGCAAGATATAATGGAAGCCTGATGCGCATCGACTTTCTCTACTGGGAGGAGTGCCCCTCCCACGAGGACGCTCTCTCCCGCCTGCAAGCGGCCCTCGCCGAAGAAGGGGTGCGGGACGAGATCATCGTGACGCACGTGGCCACGGAGGCGCAGGCCCGGGCGCTGGCTTTCCCGGGATCGCCGACTATCCGCCTCGACGGCCGCGATATCCAGCCCGAGACGGCGACGGACGGAGCGGGGCGCCTGACCTGCCGGCTCTACCTGCTCGAGGACGGCCGCCCGTCCCCGCTGCCGTCTCGCGAGATGATTGCCCGCGGGCTGAGGACCCTGGCGCAGACGACGAAAGAGGTGAGGAGATGACGCTGGCGACCCACGAATCGATCGTGTCGTTTTCGCTCCCGGGGACCGACGGCAAGGCTTACAGTCCTGACAGCTTTGCGGGGGTCTCCGCGCTGGCGGTGATCTTCTGGTGCAACCACTGCCCGTATGTCCGGGCGTGGGAGGATCGGGTCATCGCCCTGCAGCGCGAGTACGCGGAGCGCGGCGTCCACTTCGTGCTCATCAACAGCAACGACCCGGCCAAATACCCCGAAGACTCCTTCGACAAGATGACGCTCCGCGCCAGAGAGAAGGGCTACCCCTTCCCCTACCTCTTCGACGAATCACAGACGGTGGCGCGCGGATACGGGGCGACGCGCACCCCTGAGATCTTCCTCTTCGACCGCGACCGGGAGCTGGCGTACCACGGGGCGCCTGACGACAACTACGACGACCCCGCGGCCGTAGCGCACCGCTACTTCCGCGACGCCCTCGAAGCGGTGGTGGCGGGCCGCACCCCTGCCCCCGCCGAGACCCCGGCGCGCGGCTGCACGATCAAGTGGCGATAGCGAGCACGGCCGCCGCTTGAAGTTCGCGGCGCTTCATCTTCTGGAGCGCCGCGTTCGCTTCTTCCAACCCGAAACGCTCCACCGCCGTGCGCACGGGGATCGCCGCGGCCAGGGTGAGAAACTCCCGCGCGTCCCGGGGGGTGAGGTTGGTCACCGAGCGCACGGTGCGTTCCTGGTAGAGCAGCGCATAGTCCATCTCCGGAATGCGACCGAGATAGATCGCGTTGATGGCCAGCGTCCCGCCGGGGCGTAGCGCCGCCAGCGCCAGAGGGATCAGCGCACCGGAGGGCGCGAACAGGATGGCCCGGTCCATCGGCGCGGGGAGCTGCTCGTCGGCGGTGCCGGTCCAGGCGGCCCCCAGATCGTCGGCGAGCCGGCGGTGGTCAGCGCCTCGAGTGACGACGAAAACCTGACAGCCCCAGGACACGGCGACCTGCAACGCCAGGTGGGCGGAGGCCCCAAACCCGTACATGACGACGCGATCGCCGGCAGCCACCTCCGCGCGTCGGAGCGAGCGGTAGCCGATGATGCCCGCGCACAACAGCGGGGCCGCGTCCGTCGCGCTGAAGTGCTCGGGGATAGGATACACGTACCGGGCATCCGCCAGCATGGCCTCGCCGTATCCCCCGTCGCTGTCGTAGCCGGTGAAGCGCGCCTCGGGACAGAGGTTCTCCTCGCCCCGCCGGCAGGCGGCGCAGTGCCCGCACGAAGCGTAGAGCCAGGTCACCCCAACGCGGCTGCCGGCGGTGAGGTCCACACCCGGGCCGGCGCGGTCCACCATCCCCACCACCTGGTGCCCCGGCACGACCACGGGCCGGTGCGGCGGGAGTTCTCCTTCCACGATGTGCAGGTCGGTGTGGCAGATGCCGCAGGCGGCGACCCGCAGCAGAACCTCCCCCGGCCCCGGCTGGGGCACGGGCCGCTCAGCAGCGATCAGTGGGCTGCGCTCGACGGGAGCGGGCGCGCGCAGTTCCTGAACCCGCACTGCCGCCTCCTCCTCGCCGCGCTCTAGGGCAGGACGGCCGTGCCGACTAATCTGCCGGCGCTGAAGCGAAGGATGCGCTCGCCCGCGACCCGTGTATGCTCGGTCATCTGGTCGGCGAGGTAGGTGCCTGGCGCGTAGATGACCATCAGGGCGTGCGCGGTGCTTGGGGTGATCATCGTGCGCACGGAATCGCTGGTAGGCGAGCCGCAGGCACCCGTTCCGTCGGCCACGACCAGGCGGCCCTCCACGGACTGATAGGCCTTGCCGATGCCCTCATACCCCTCAAGCGGCCTCCCTCGCCGCATCGTCAGCGCCCCGCGCACGGCGTCCAAATCGTGGAGACCGATCGGCAGGAGAAAGTCCAGGGAACAGAGGTTGTTCGTGTCAACGAGGGTGTTGATGGCGGGCAAGGCTTCCCCGCGCAGCACCCGCCGCAGCAGCGCTTCTGAAGACGGGCGCAGACGCGTCGGGTCGACGCCAAGGCCTTTGTAGAGGTCGCGGGCCGGTTGCAGCCCCTCGATCTGAGCCGGCTCACGGCCAGCATAGCGGTCACGCACGGCTCCTGCCACGGCCGCGATCTCATCTCGCAGTATTGGGTCCTCGGGGCGGACCAGCAGGCTGCGAACCTCGACCAGGCCGATGCGCACGTGTTCGGCCACGCTGGGGTCAACTGCGAAGGAAAACATCGTCGCCTCTCACTATTCCGTCAGCGGCGCTCCTAGGTCAAGGGCGGGGCAGTAGGATACAGCCATGACCTGCCGACGTGTCCCGGCCGCCCTGGCCGTCTCTCTCTTCACTCTCTCCGCCTGCGCGCGGGCGCCGGCCTATGAGGCCTTCGTCAGCGATGCACAGGGGTTCAGCATCACCTACCCCTCGGGGTGGCAGATCGTCCGCGGCGAGAAGGACGAACGGGTCTGGTTCCTGCCCCCCGCCGCCCCCAGGGATGCGGCGCCTCATTTGATGAGCACCGAGTTCTTGCTCGTGTTCACAGTGGCGGAGCCGGGCCCGCTGGGCGACGACGACGCGCGTCGAGCCGGTCTGCGCCTGCTGCCGATCCACGGCGTGTCGGGCTTCCGGCGGTTCCGCGATGAGGGCGACGTGCGCTGGCACCGCTTCGAGGTCACCGGGAGCTCCCAGGGCCGCGAGTGGGCATCGGTCGGCCTGCTGGTGACCGGTCCCTCCGCCTTCCGGTACATTGTGTGCGCCAAACCGCTCGACCGCTGGCGGGCCGGGCAGAAACAGTGCGATGAGGTCTTGACCACCTTCAGCCCCGGCCGGCTCTGATCCGCGCAGCAAGTACCTGCAATCCGATCCTGCAACGTAATGAGAACCGCGCTTCAACCAAATCAGGACCAGGGCGTGACGAAGCCTCTAGACATTGATGGATTTTTTTCTTTCCTCGCGGAATCCACAAGGAGAACGTGCTAGCTCATTGAAGGACGGAGCAATCGAAGAGAAATATCCGCTGCGTCCCCTGCGGACGGTCATGATCGGCGGGCACGACCCTCCAGGTCGCAAGCGTCACGGAATTATGATTTCTTGAAGTGACCGTGGGAGGGAGACTCGGCCGGTCGATGTGATCCGGAAGCGAGGGGCGCCCCCCGATTGATTGCGGGGCGAGCACGCGCGGCACCCTCACGTTTCCTGCTCCCATCGATTCACGATTCAGGGAGAGCCGCCGCGGCTGAACACGGCCGTATCCGTGTGACCGCCTGACCGGCTCTGTCCCGGGCGACGGGCATGTTGTCCTTCCGGGCCATCTCGTGCGCTGGACGGCCCATGCCTGCTGATCCCCCCTTAAAGCCTTGTCCCACGGCAGCCAAATCGCAGGTCCGGGAGGTGAGTACGCATGTCCATGGCGAGCGATGGTCGCCGCCTCACTCTTATCACTCTCGTAACGCTCGCCCTGGTACTGCCGGCGAGTCTACCCATCCTCCCTCACCCGACACCGGTGTGGGGCGCCCAGGTGACCTCCAGAGCGAGCGGCCTGTGGACCGCGACGAGCACGTGGTCGTGCGGCTGTGTCCCCGGACTCGCGGACGCAGTGACCATCCTCGCCGGCCACACGGTTACCGTGGTGGGCACGGGGGTTGCCGGCAAGCTCATCGTCCAAGGGGTGCTAAAAGCCTCGCGCGCGGCGAGCTCCACGCTCACCCTCGGCGGCAATCTGATCGTGGAAGGAAACGGGGCGCTGGACTACGGGATGACGACGTCACCGATTCCCGCCGGCGTCACGAGCCGCATCCGCTGGACGCTGAACGAGACCCGCTATGTGGGCGGAGACACCATGACGCCCGTGGACACGGACGTGGGGCTGTGGGTCGTCGACCACGGCAAGGTGCAGACGAAGGGCCCGGATCGTGGGGCGTGGACGCTGCTCGCCTCTACCGCGGCGGCGGGGGCCACCCAGATCGTCGTCGACCCGCGGTACGCCGCGGGATGGCGCGCCGGGGATGAGATCGTCATCGGTCCAACCAATGCGTTCCTCCCCGGCCAAGCCAGAGTGGGTTCGGTGCTGCAAGACGAACGCCGGACGATTGTCTCGGTGGCCTCCTCGGGCGCAGTGGTCCTCAACGCTCCGCTGGCCTTTCCCCACAAGGTGGAGGACATCTCCTGGACCGACAGCTTCGGCGACGCGTACACGGAGCGTCTGGCCCCTGCGGTGGCGAACCTGACTCGCAACGTGATCTTTGAGGCGGTCGATCCCCTGCACCGGCCTCACGCGATGATCATGGACGAGGGGACCGTCGATCTCGCCGACGCCGCGTTCATCCGCTTCGGCCCTGCCCCCAAGAACATCGGGACATTTCAGAACGGGAACGTCAGGCCATTCGCCCGCTATGCGCTCCACTTTCACCAACAGAAGGATGCCAGCCGGATGTCAAGACTGGACAGCGTGTTGATCTCCGGGGGCGCGGGACGTGGATTAGTGATCCACGACAGTTACGGGATCACCGCCTACGATGTGGTGATCTATGATCAGGCGCATGCCACGTTCGGCAACATCGGCAATCAGGCCATCTGGCTGGAACCGGAGGTGAATACAAGCAGCGGCGAGCCTCTGCCCGAGACCGGAGCCCACGATCTGTGGCTGGATCGACCGCTGGCGATGAAGTTCGGAGCCATCGGAACCCAGCGGGCGACGGGGATACCCTTTGGCCCCGGCATGGGGGCCCAGATCCTTGGGGCGCACGCGGCCGAGAGCATTGGCAACCTGAGCGCCGGCATGTTCTGGCCGGAGTCGACCACCTGTAGCGACACCGTGTGCCGGGACGACCCGAACCGTGGTGTCCGCGGATTTCGGCTCACCGCGCACACGGGCACGTTTGCCTTTGCCTGGTGGAACAACAGCAAGTTTTCCAATGACGTCATCGACGTGCTCGGGTGGAACAACGAGCAGGGCATTGACTTCGGCGCCTACAACACCCGCACCGCGCTCTTCCAGGTGCGGCTGATCGGCAACACCGATGTGCAGGACGCCCATCACGCCATCGGATACAAGATCACCGGGTTTCTGCTGGACGCGCGAAGCGGGGGTGGGGCCGGGATCAGGGTGCTCAAACACAGCCTAGCACCCGTAGGCGACGACCTCTACGAGAACGGCGTCATCCGGGGGAGCAACGTGGCGCTGGAGTGGGACTGCGCCCCCGGCGCCAGCCAGTGCCGTGAGGAGGTCCACGTGCTCCTCTCCCGGGTGCGGTTCGAAGGCAACCCACTGCTGAGTTTCATCTGGCACGCCCAGTCGGGATCCTACTGGCGCATCCGCAGCCAGCAGGGGTTGCTCCGCCCTGCCAACTTCACCCTCTATCGCAAGGACAGGATCCTACCGGGGAGCGTCTACGATGCGGCCTACGATGCCCGCCGCGTCGACAACGATACGGCCGGGACAGTACTGCCCCCCCCAAGGATTCGCATCGTGCAAGGGGGCGGCTGCATAGCCGATGAGGCAGTGGTGAACACCGGGACCATCACCCTCTGCGCCGAGACCGACGCTCCCACGGTGGAGTTCTACGTGGGGAAGGATCTGATCGCCCGCGTGGGCGCCGCCGGAACCGCCCAGGCGACGTTCAACATGGGGACGTTCGCCCGAAAGCGCGCCTATCTCTATGCCAAGGCGATCGCCGCGAATGGACGGTACAACTACTCCCGCGTCCTGCGCGTGGTCAAGGTGTCAGCCGGTCCTCCCCCACCCGCGACACCGGGGCCGTCAACTCCCACTCCAGCCCCCACAACGACACCCACCCTGGGGCCGACGCCTACGAGGACCCCAACTCCACGCCCGAAAGCGGTCCCGACCAGGACCCCCACCCCCGGGCCGGCGCCCACCAGGACCCCGACTCCACGCCCGACAGCGACGCCGACCGCGGTTCCGACGAAGACACCCACGCCGGGCTCATCCCCTACTCCGACGCCTCGTCCCACACGAGACCTGGGTACGACGTCGGCGGCCCCGGCTTCCAGGACTTCCTCTGCTGGTCCGGTGTCTGGAGGAGCGGGCGGCTCGTCCGCGGTGCTCTACGTCGTGCAGGCCGCCATCGTGGGGTCGCGCCAGGAGGCCCTTAGCCTCAGCGCGACCCTGACGCGGGCGGGGTTCAGTTCCTACATCGTCCCCGTCAACGGCAAGTTCGCGGTCCGCCTCGGGGCCTTTCGTGAGCAGCAGAACGCGCTGCGGCTGGCGCGGCAGGCGACGGCCCGGGGCTTTGACGTGGTGATCCTTCCGCTCTCGCCCGGTCCTCGCCGGTAACCCGTTTCCCGCGCGAGGACGCCCGCAGCGGGAGCGGGCACGACCCGCCCCCCTGACGTCAGCGAGAGGGCACGGGAGCGGCGCGGTGATCCGTATAGCGCCTGGCCTTCAGGTCAAAGCGCGGCAGGGTCCCGTACGGGACGGCCGTCACATCGACGCGCAGTCCCAGCCCGTTGCGCAGGTCCCTGGAGACGGCCGCCGCGACCGGTTCCGGCTCGGCGCCGATGACCTCGATGCGCACTTCGATTTCGTCGAGCTCGTGCCGCCGGAAGACGTCGACGACGAACTCGCCGACTTCTGCGAAGCGCCGCACGATGTTCTCGATCGCGCTGGGGAACACGTTCACGCCGCGGACGATCAGGACATCGTCAATCCGTCCGATCACCCCTCCGTCAGCGCGGGCGAAGGTGCGGCCACACTCGCACATCTCCCGAGTCAGCGTGATCCGGTCCCCCGTACGGTAGCGGATGATCGGCATGCCGACGCGGCCCAGATTCGTGATCACCAGCTCGCCGTCGTCCGCGCTCAGGCCGGTGGCCGGATCGATCACCTCGCACAGAAACTCTCCTTCGTTCAGGTGCACGCCCGCCTGCGCCTGACACTCAAAGCCCCACGCGCCCACTTCGGTCGCGCCGGCGTGATCGTAGCAGCGGGCGCCCCAGAGAGATTCGATGCGCCGCTTCGTCCCGGGGATGCTGGCTCCCGGTTCGCCGGCGTGAATCGTGACCCGTACGTTGGAGTCAGCGATGTTGATCCCTTCCTGCTCGGCCACTTCGGCCAGGTGCAGGGCGTAGGTCGGCGTACAGACGAGGACGGAGACATCGTTCGCGAGAATCGCCTTGGCCCGCTGATGCGACGACATCCCTCCCCCCGGAATCGCGAGGGCGCCAATCAGCTGGGCGCCCTCGTACGCGCTCCAGAAGCCGATAAACGGGCCGAAGGAAAAGGCGAAGAAGATCCGGTCCATGGAGGTTACGCCGGCGGCCCGGTAGACCGCGGCCCAGCACCGGGCCCACCACCGCCAGCTCTCTTCGGTGTCCAGCCAGCGCAGCGGTTCGCCTTTCGTCCCCGAGGTCTGATGGATGTGCGTGTAGCGGCCGCGGGGGAACGTAAGATTCGTCCCGTAGGGAGAATGGGCCACCTGATCGGCGGAGAGCTCTTCCTTGGTCGTGAACGGGAGGCGGAGATAGTCCAGGAATGTCCGGAGATCCTCTCCTCCTTTGATGCCGGCTCCGCTCAGCTTCTTCCGGTAGAACCCGTTTGCCGGCAGGATGCTCCCAAGCAGGAGTTGCAGCTTTTTGAGCTGGATCTGCTGCAACGCCTCGCGTCCGAGCGTCTCCATGAAGGGATCCAGGTATCGCTCCTCCATGTCAGCCCTCACTCCCCTTTCCTCTGCTGGCCTCCGCGTAGAGCCGAAGGCCGGGCGGCTCACTCCCTGGTCGGCAGTCCTGCCTCCAGAGACGGAAACTTCTCATTGATCAGCATGACGGGACGTCCGCCGGTGAGGATGCGGTAGGTCCGGCCAATGACCTCTCCGGTGGCATACGTGCGCAGCTCGGGAGGGAGATCTGGGGAGGGCTCGCGTCCATACCAGAGCACCTCGCGCCGGGTCTCCATCCGGCTCTCCTGCAGCATCCGCCCCAGGCTCCCCGCTGGATCGGTCAACATCCCGCTCATCTGGGCGGGGAGGCGGTCGGGCACCACAAGAGAGGACGCGTACGCGTAGATCGTCTGGCTGTATTCCCCGCGGAGCAGGACGGTGCGGGCGATGACCGGCGTGCCCGCCGGGGCCTCCAGCCAGGGATGGTCCGCCGCCAGCTCCCGGAGCTCCTGGCTCAGGCGGCGGGTGTCCACGGGTTCCATCGTGTACGCTTCGATGAACTTCGTGACCGTGCCGTCAATGACGAGAAGGGCCCGCTGGAACGGCGTGAGGGCACGGAGGTTGACCGGGCCCAGCCGCGCCGGCCTGGCGAACTGGGCGACGAAGAGATCGCTCAGCGGGTCGAAGGTGCTACGCACTCGCCTGCCCAGTCGTGGCATCACCACTCACCGTCAACGGCGCCAGTCCGCCCTCGACGTAAAGGCGACGGAAGAAGCGGTGCCGGCGTTTTCCGCTGGATGTCTTGGTCAGGGTCCCCGGACGCACCAGCACGATATCGTCGAGCTTGAGTCCGAGGTGCAGGAAGACTCCCCGGCTGATGTCCCCGGTGATCTCCTGCTGCGGCCGCGAGAGCGGGTCGCGCACTTCCGTGACGATGACGATCCGCTGGGTGCCGCTCGTCTCGTCGTCGATCCCGAACGCCGCGAAACAGCCGGGGCGCAGGTCGGGGATCTCAAAGAGGACCGGCTCGAAGTCGCTCGGATCCAGCTTGCGCCCCCGAACCGTGATGCGCTCTTTTACCCGGCCGACCCAGAACACTTCCCCGCCGCGCATGTAGCCGAGATCTCCGGTGCGGAGGAGGCCGTTCGTGAGGGCGCGCCGCGTCGCCCTCGTATCGCCAAGGTAGCCGACCATCCGGGAAGGAGTGTCCAGGGTGATTTCGCCGACTTCTCCGTCTGGAAGGATGCGCGCGCGCTTTGACAGGATGTGCACCCGGAGCCCAGGGTGGGGGCGGCCGACCCCGACGACGGCGACGCCGCGCTGCCCATCGATCTGACCGGGGAGGGGGCGTGCGATGCCGTGCGAGTAGAGCGCCTGGGGGTCGACGTACTCCGAAACAAACGGTCCCTCTGGATCGCTGAAGGTGGCCCCCCCGACGTTTTCCGCGCAGCCGAAGTTGGTCTTCAGCGCCTCACGGCGAAGGCCGTAGGAGGCAAAGCGGTTGTAGAACGCCTGCATCGTCTCCAGGTGAATCCGCTCCGCCGCGTTCCAGAATGCGCGCACCCGGTGCAGGGAGACGCCCTCCAGGTGCTCGTCCTTCGCCCGCTGGGTAGCGATGGCAAACCCGAAGTTGGGGGACCAGGTCGTTGTCGCCCCGGTCTCGGACAGGCCGCGAAGCCAGAGGGCCGGGTTCTTGACGAAGTCCTGTGGAGACAGGAGGGCGATCGGGACCCCCTGGGTCAGGCACAGCAGGAGGTTGTTCACCAGTCCCATGTCATGGTAGAGCGGCGTCCAGTTGAAGCAGACATCGGCGTCGGTGAGGGCCATGGCCCCGGCCATGCCGTCCAGGGCCGCCAGAACGGCGCGATGGGTCCAGACGCAGATGCGGGGGACTCCCGTGGTGCCCGAAGTCAGCTGCAGCGCGGCCACCTGGGAATCATCGGGGAAGGTCCGGGGCAGGATGGCCACCTCGTCGCGGCCGGTGGTAATCGGGCCAAAGAGGAAGCGGGGCCGTGACCGGTTTCCCCGGAGGTCCTGGAGCAACTGGCGCATCGATTCCGGGCAGAGGACGATCGAGGCCCGGGTGGTCAGCATCGTCCGTCGGAGGGTCTGCAGGAAGGTTGAGTGCACCCCCTGCAGGATCGGAGGGGCGATCAAGAGCGGCAGGGCCCCCAGCAGCAGGACCGCCAGGGTCGCGATCGCGGCGGCCTCTCCGCTCGGTAGGACGATGATGCACACCTCCCCCCGTCGCAGCCCCTCCTCGGCCAGACGCCGCGCCGTGGCTCCGACGTTGCCGTATAGGTCCTGGACGTTCCGCCAGGACACCTGACCCGGGATCGAATAGAAGGCCACTGCCGGCCGGTGGGGATCCTGTTCGAGCCGCGCGAGGAGCCGGTGCTGAAGGGAATCGCTCATCAGATAGTGCGTCCGACCGCGGGGGCAACCCGCCGCGCCTCCACCATCAACGCCGCAAATCGCTGGGGCGTCAGCGATTGTGGGCCATCGGAGAGGGCACGCTCCGGCTCTGGGTGGACCTCGATGATGAGGCCATCCGCCCCCACCGCCACGGCCGCCCGGCTCACGGCGGCGACTAGGTCAGCCTTTCCTGTCGCGTGGCTGGGATCGACGATCACGGGAAGATGGGTCAACCCCTGAAGGATCGGTACGGCGGTGATGTCCAGGGTGTTGCGCGAGTAAGGTTCGAACGTTCGGATCCCGCGCTCGCACAGCACGACGTGGTGGTTGCCGTGGGAGAGGATGTACTCGGCGCTGAAGAGCAGCTCTTCGAGGGTCGCCATCATCCCCCGCTTCAGCAGGACGGGTTTCTGGCTCTTTCCGGCCGCGTCCAGCAGCTCAAAGTTCTGCATGTTCCGCGCGCCGATCTGGAGCATGTCCGCGTACCGGCTGACGAGTGGCACGTGCTCGGGGGCCATCACCTCGGTGACGATGGGCAGGCCGGTCTCTTCCCGCGCTGCGGCCAGGAGCTTCAACCCCTCTTCCCCCATCCCCCGAAAGCTGTAGGGCGAGGTGCGGGGCTTGAAGGCCCCCCCGCGGAGTATCCGCGCTCCCGCCTCTTTTACTGTCCGGGCGGTTGTCAGGAGCTGCTGTTGCGACTCCACCGCGCAGGGACCGGCAATAACCGCGATCTGCTCCCCTCCGATTGGCACACCGCCGACGACCACGACGGACCGCTCCGCCTGGAAGTCGCGGCTGACGAGACGGAATGGAGAGCGTAACGGAAGAATCTGGGCGACCCCGCGCAGACCCCTGAACACCGTCGGCGTGAGGGTCTGGATGTCCCCGAGCAGGCTGATCAGGGTCTGCCCGTCATCCTGAGAAATGTGCGTATCCAACCCGAGACTGTGCGCCCGGCCAATTACGTAGTCGATGTCGCCTTGTGAAGCCCCCGGCTTGATCTTGATGATCATCAATCACCCTCATCGGG